>CAZYSM010000013.1:37441-65504 GCA_964649975.1 uncultured Bacteroidales bacterium
TATTATTACACCAAGCTGGATGAGCTTAAAATACAGATGATAGCCCAGGCCACGGAAAATGCGCGTCTGCGTGCCGAACAAATAGCAAAAAATTCTGGCTCACGGCTGGGTAAATTGAAAAAAGCTTATCTGGGCGTGTTCCAGATAACCGGACAATACAGTGACGAAGATTACACCTGGGGCGGAGTGTTCAACACCTCGTCCAAAGAAAAAACTGCCACTGTGACACTGACAGCAGATTTTGGTATAAAATAAAAAACAATTGCTATGAGAGGCGGAATGTTCATTCTCCTCAACCTGTTATTTATCAATGTATTTGCTCAGGACACTGCTTACCTGTCCCACAATTTTTCCGCACTCGGTATCAATCCGTCCTCTGTGGAAATATGGGAAGACGGAACGCGTACCAATGGCGGAAAATCCGGCACTTATGAGTGGTGGTATTTTGACTTTAAATTATCTGACGGCACCACAATGGTAATTGACTTTTTGACCAAACCCATCACCGGGATTAACAAAGCCAGCCGTCCATTTTTCTTTGTGGAAATCAACTTCCCTGATGGCAGGAAATATGCCCGGGCGTGGAATTACAAAGCCACCGAAGCTTTCTTTTCCTCCGACAGCTGCTATGTCAGGATGGGACAATCTTTTGTCCATGGAAATCTAAAAAATTACACAATTCACATAGATGAAAAAGATTTCAAACTTGATTTGAAACTGCATAACACAGCGGTGAGCTGGCGTCCTCAGACCGGACATTTATTTTTTGGCAAGGATAAATTCTTTGCCTGGCTGGTAGCTGTGCCGCGCGGAAACGTAAAAGTCAATTTCTCCATAGACAAAACTACTTACAATCTGACAGGTAAAGGATACCACGACCACAACTGGGGCAATTATCCGATGTATAAACTAATCCATCACTGGTATTGGTCGCGCACACAATTTGACAATTATACCGTAATAGCCGCAGATGTAGTGGCCAATTCCCACTATGGCTATAAGGACTTTGTCCTGTTTGCAGTTTTCAGAGACGGACAACTCCTCACACACAGCACCGACAGCGTACAATTCTATCAATCTGTGCCAAATCCTATTCCTCCGCATAAACTTTTAAGCTCACATCTATTATTCAGATACTCAAACAATACCAATACTTACGAACTACAATTAGACCAGAAACAAATAATCTCCACAGTGCGCCTGGCCGAAACAGTAATTTCGTTCAAACCACTGGCAAGAATACTTGAAAGTTTATTTGGTTTCAATGCTACTTATTACAGAATGACCGGTCAGGGTAAGTTTATTCTAATCAAAAATGGCTGCCTGAAACAAAAACTATCCACTGATAATGCCATCTGGGAACTTATGTATTTTGGCAAACCCGGAAAATAATTTTTTATACAGAAAATCTCAATTACTTAACATAAAATCAAATTATCCAACAGCAAACAATTCAATATAATAAATTCATTAACAACAAATTACAACAAAAACCCCATATAATTTTATTTTTTTTAACAAAAAGAAATACATAAATTCATCATCAGAAAACATAAAAAACTATCCACATGAAAAACAAAATTGTTATTTTGTTTTTGCTGCTTGCTTTTACTTTCAGTATGCAAGGCCAGAAGACTGACAGCAGAATTGATTTCCGCATAGGCATCGGGCCTTCGCTGCTTGGGACAGGTGATATAATTACACTTGATTATGAAAACGAATTAAATGTTAAAATTGACCAGTATTTTACACTCAGCACATCTTTGAATTTTGGTAACAGCCTCAGCGGAATAGCTTTCAATGCTTCATTTATCCAGGGAAATTTTAATGTTTTCCTCTCCCCATTGAAGAATAATAAAAGATTTGATTTTAGATTAGGTGCAGGCGTTAATTATTACTCCATTCTGGATATTCTTCAGTCAAGGACTATATACGAAAATGGAGTGCCTGTAAGTAGAACTTATAACATTGACAAACGCGATGTTTTTGGATATAATATCATAATAGAAGGCAGCTATATGCTAACTGATAAAATTCTGGCAGGGTTGAAAATTTTTACTCAACCATATACCAATGGAGACATAAATAGCGGAATAATGTTTAAAATAGGCTACAAATTATAACCCTCTGATAAAAAACATATCTCACGGGACGTCCACAAAAAAGGCGTCCCGTTTTTTTTACCACAATTCCAAAGGAGGTACAACAAAAAACAGTATCAATTTCAGAATACCTGACAAAATAATTAGCTTTACGTCAAAGTTAATTCTGGTATGATGAACAAGGACAGAGTGTTAAAAATACTGGTTTTCATAGCCCTTGCAGCCATCCTCTTTGTCAATAACGGACGGATTTCGTTGTGGGACCAGGACGAGGCTGCTTATGCAGGATTTGCCAAACGGATGATAGAAACGCATAATTACGTTGTGCCGGATTTCACCTGGTCGTTTCCGCACCGTAAACCACCGCTGCATTTCTGGCTCATAACTGTAGCTTATCACATATTTGGCGTGAACGAATTTGCTGTGCGCTTTTTCGTGGCACTGAGCCTGCTGGGCGTGTACTTGATGATATATTTTTTCGGACGGAAATTCATTGGTGATAAAGCAGCCTTTTACTCTGCCATTGTGCTGGGCACAAGCTTTTTTGCGCCTATGCTTGGTAAGGTGGCAGTGACCGACGGATTGCTTCTGTTTTTCCATACCCTTGCAGGATTTTCATTGCTTTATGTGCTGGAAGAGCGTAGATGGATATATGTTTTCTGGTTTTACGTGGCCGTGGCAGGCGGATTGCTGGTCAAAGGTCCACCTATTTTGATTTTCACAGGCTTGTTTGTAATACTGCTGTTTGCCCTGCATCCCAAACGAATGAATTTAATAATCCTGCATCCGTGGTTTTTCGGATGGTTTGCTCTGGCTCCGTTGCTGATATGGGGCTATAAAGCCTGGCAACAAAAACCTGATTTTATCCGCTGGATGATTGACTGGTATATCTTACGGCGTGCCACAAGTGATGTTTTCGGTCAGACAGGCCCCGTGGGATATTACCTGGCCACTATAACGATATTCTTTTCAAGCTACTTTGTATTTTTCCCGGCTGCACTGAAAAACTCCATCTCTGCTTTGTGGAAAAAGCCACGGGCACAATGGTTTCTCATCGGTGCCTGGATGGTCTCGGGATGGTTCATTTACGAATTCCTCAAAAGCAAATTACCAGCCTATGTCATAGCAGCATATCCGGCTGTGGCTATGGCAATAGGCTATCAGATGATTAATTCCGAAAAAGACCAGCAGGACTTTAAACTGCTGCGTTACAGTGCAATATTCCATTTGATAATAACGCTGGCGTTTGTAGCAGGAATAGCTTATCTGGGAAGGGAATTTTTCTCACACTCATACTACGGCCAGGCTATGGGTATAGCTGTATTATATCTGATGCTAACCATCTACGGACTAACACAGATATGGACTGGCAAAATCTCTATTGGTAATAAAATACTGATGATCAATGCCGGTATTTTTCTGTTCCTGATATTTGCTTCCATTTTGCCACGTCTGGATTACCTGCGCAATGCTCCACGGCAGGTAGCGGAATATGTTCAGGATTATGCAGATAAAAATTCTGTAATTGTAGTGGCCAACAAATTTGGAGATCCTCCGAGCCTGCCATTTTACCTGGAAACAAAAATGCCAGCAGCAAAACTCCTTTATACACAAAACATTAAACAAATTGACAGTGTGTATAATAACAGTAGTGCTTGCGTATTGATACTAAGCCACAAGCAGCTGGAAACCATAGAGAAAAAACATCCGCAAATAAAAGCACATCACATAGAAACAATGGCTATTGACCGTCCGGGCAAGCTATCATACTTTATAGTAATCAAACACGCATACCAACAAAAATAACGTCTATGAGGGTTATTATTGACGGTAAAATAAAAGACCAGGAAACCATCAAGCTAAATCTTTTCAGTAGTGCCGTTCATCAAGGTATGGGATTGAAGCAAAATATTCTATACCACAAAGGACGTTTATACTGGTATGATGATCATATAAAAAAACTTGAGGAAACAGCCCGCTTTTGCAAATTCGTCGTCAATTTCAATCACCTGGAAGAAGAAAAAATCCACACTTTACTGGGATATAATGGATTGAGTGACAATGATGCTCTGGTAAAAATACTTTGTCTGCCGGATATAGGGCACTGTCGCACGATTATCCTTGCCACACAATATAATTTGCCTGATATTGAGACCAACGCTTCAATACATAATGAGCCTGTTACCAGTGTGTTAAACAAGTTTTGCACAATAAATAACAAAGGCAAAAGTTTCTGGCTGGAACATTATGCTATGACAAACAGCACCGAGCAAGTGCTCTTTACCAATATCAAAAACAGAATTATTGAAGGCTTTGAAAGTAATATAATCGCTCTGTGGAACAAAAACTTATATTATGTTTATCCATCCCAACCTTATTATCAATACATTGTTCAGGAAAAAATCCTTAAAGCAGCGACAAAAAAATTAGGCATTAAGAAACTCATTGCCAAGGGCAAAGGATTAAGCCTGGAACTACTGGAAAAAGCCGACGAGGTAGTATTAATAAACGACATTTTCATAGCCCGCCGCATCACGGAAATAGTTAGCTATACAGGCAGAAAAATTCCTCTGAGGTCTAAAAACTTTGCAGAAAAACTACGGGAATATTTCCTGTGAAATATTACAAGAAAAAAGATATCTTTACAAAAAAAACTGATGAACAGATATTTCCTTCTTGCATTTTCTTTCATTCTCATGCTGGCCCAATGCAAAAAGAGTGAAATAGACCAGCAAGTTAGCGGCTTAAAACACGAAACTATCTCAATAGATGGTATTACCCGAAGATACGCCGTCTATATACCTCAAAATTATAATGAAAATTATGCTTATCCCATAGTGTTTGAACTCCATGGCGGTGGAATATATATAGAAGATATGACTGGAGAAAGTGGCTACAAATCTCCTTACAAATTATGGATGGAACTAAGTGATAGGGAAAAATTTATCGTAGTATATCCTGAAGGTTTACCTGGCGCTTATGGCAAACCTACCTGGAATGATTGCCGGGCAGACTGTATTGTAAACTCCAATGCAGATGACGTACGTTTTATTTCCTTTCTTATTGACACTTTATCATCACAATACAGTATTGACAAAAAGAGAGTGTATATAAGCGGCACTTCCAATGGAGGATTTATGGCATTACGCCTGGCCGTCTGTTTATGGAATAAAATAACAGCAGTAGCTTCGGTAGCAGCTGCTATGCCTGCTGTAAGTGAATGTCCAGAGCCCTCCCATCCTATATCCGTACTTTTCATGAACGGAACCGATGACAATCACATGCCATACAACGGAGGAATCATTGGAAATCCTCCTAACCCGGACCACGGAACAGCATTGTCCACAGACAGCTCGGTTAAAATATGGATAAAAATTAACCAAACAGACGCCATCCCCGAAAAATATACCTTTCCTGACCTTGACACTTCCGACGGCGGAATTGTAGAAAAATTCCTTTATAAGAATGGCATTAATGGTACTCAAGTAGTTTTATACAAAATAAACGGCGGGGGACATTCTGCCCCCAGCATCCAGGAACGTTATTCGTCTTTATTTGAACGATACTTTAACAAACAAAACCATGATATAGAAGCAACAAATGAAATATGGATGTTTTTTAAAGACAAAAAACGTACGGAATAATTATTGCCCTGCTTACACCGAAACATTATAAGTACGCAAAGCATCATTAAGCGATGTTTTCAGGTCTGTACTTTCCTTACGTTTACCGATAATCAGAGCCACTGGCACATAATACTCGCCTGCAGGAAATTTTTTCGGACGCATTCCGGGGATCACAACGCTACGCGGCGGAACATATCCGCGGTATTCCACAGGTTGCTCGCCAGTAACATCAATAATCCTCGTGGAAGCAGTAAGGACTACATTAGCCCCCAATACGGCCTCTTTGCCCACACGCACTCCTTCCACAATGATGCAACGCGAACCAATAAATGCACCATCCTCAATAATAACAGGGGCGGCCTGCACAGGCTCCAGCACTCCGCCAATACCTACTCCACCACTGAGATGAACATTTTTCCCGATTTGTGCACAAGAACCAACTGTTGCCCAGGTATCCACCATTGTTCCGCTATCCACATAAGCCCCAATATTGACATAGGAAGGCATCATAATAACATCCGGCGCAATATAAGCACCATAGCGGGCAACAGCGTGAGGCACAACCCTTACCTTTAACTGGTCATATCCGTGTTTGAGCGGAATTTTGTCGTGGAATTCCAATTCTCCTGCCTTCATAATAGTCATAGGCTGAATAGGAAAGTAAAGGATAACAGCTTTTTTGACCCAGTCGTTAACTTTCCAGCCATCATCCGTGGGTTCAGCTACACGCACCTGGCCCTTATCCAGCCATTCAATTACCTGACGTATGGCCTGTTTTACCTCATCATTATCAAGTAATTTACGGTTATCCCAGGCCTGCTCTATAAGTTGTTTAATGTGTTCCATAGATGTTTTATTTTTTGTTTTTAGGAAAAGCTAAGGAATATAAAATGCTGCCACTGATCACCACAACAATAAAAATAAGGGAATAGATATTGCTAAATCCCCATTGATGTAATTTTTCTGCAAAAAGTAATTTTATTCCTATAAAAACTAACAAAATTCCTACGCCATACTGTAAGGCATAGAATTTCTCCACCACTTTTGCCAGGAAAAAATACAAAGCTCTCAGTCCGAGTATTGCAAAAATATTGGAAAAGAAAACAATATAAGGGTCAAGAGTAACCGAAAATATGGCAGGGATGGAGTCAAAAGCAAATACAATATCAGAAAACTCAATAAATACCAGCACGAGGAACAAAGGTGTCACGTGCCAGAACTGCCCTCGTGGTTTTACGAAAAAATGTCCTCCAACAAATCGCGGGAAAACATGGGTGTGTTTTGATAAAAATTTTATCACCGGATGATTTTGAGGCTCTATTTTTTCCTCTCCTTTTTCAAAAAAAACTTTTACTCCGGAATAGAGCAAGAAAACTCCAAAAAGATATAATATCCAATGGAATTTGAGCACCAGAGCTGCACCTAAGAAAATAAACAGTGTGCGTAAAATTATTGCGCCCAGGATACCCCAGAAAAGAATCCTTTTATGATGACGGGGATGCACACCAAAGGAAGCAAAAATCAAAATCATCACAAACAGGTTATCCACCGAAAGTGTTTTTTCCAGTAGATATCCCGTGATATAATTCAGAGCCATCTCGTGGTCAAAACTACGCAAGCTCTGTCTGAAATCCTCAGGATTTATCCTTACCGTATATTCATACTTCTGAATAACCTGCTGTAAATCAGCCAGAGAGCGAACTCCATGGATAAGATGTCCGGAAAAATAAATAAACACTCCAAAGCCCAGCCCAAGGGTTATCCATAGCAGTGTCCACAAAAAAGCCTCTTTAATACTAACTTCGTGACTTTCTTTATCAAATACAAGCAAATCCACCAACAAAATAGTGAGTATAACAGCCAGAACACCTATATAAAATACTATCTCGGTCCAATGCATATAAATCGCATTATAATACACCAACAAAGATAAGAAAAAGCTGGCATAGCATAAATAAAAAAAGGGCAGCCCCAACGGACTACCCTTTTTTATGACATTACTTATCAGCACGCTGTGCTTTTAACTTCACTCTGTTAGCCATCCAATACATAGAAGGCACAACAATAAGGGTCATAAAAGTAGCAACCGTTAAACCGAAAATTATAGCCCAGGCCAGTGGTGCCCAAAACTGAGCACTTTCTCCTCCGAAGTATATATGCGGAGCAAAATGTCGCAATAAACCGCCAAAATCAATATTCAGTCCGATAGCCATAGGCAAAACGCCCAATACAGTTGTGGTAGCTGTGAGCAAAACAGGACGCAGACGTGTGCGTCCGGCCTCAATAATAGCCTCACGGATGTCCTCTTTTGGCAAAGGATCATCATCTTCCAGGCCCAGCTCGGATCTGCGTCTATCTTTGAGCAAATCAATATAATCAATAAGCACAATTCCGTTATTTACCACCACTCCTGCCAGGGCAATGATACCAATGCCGGACATCAACACGCTCAGGTCCATACCCAGCAAGGCATAGCCCAGGAATACGCCTATTGTGCTGAAAAGCACTCCGAAAAGTATTATCAGCGGTTTTACCAGAGAGTTAAACTGGTAAACCATAATCGTAAGGATAAGTGTAATGGCCACCAACATAGCAATCATCATAAAACGCATAGATTCCTTCATATCCTCCTGCTCACCAGTAAATTTCACTGAATAGCCCTCTGGCAGCTGCAGGTCAGCTATAGCCCCACGGATTTGCTGATTGATGTCATTGGCATTATATCCGGGTAATACATCGGACTGAATAGTAAGGGTCCGTTTGGTATCGCGATGGCGTATGGCATCCACAGTAGAGGACAGTTTAACGCTGGCAACAGTGGAAACCGGAATAGCACTAATCTGCCCGGTAGGTGTGCGCACCGGAATTTTTAGATTAAGCAGATTGTCAATATTATGGCGGTATTTTTCAGCCAGACGGACATTGATAGGATATTCGTCGGTTCCCTCCTTGTATTTAGAAGCTTCGGTGCCAAAAAGAGCTGTGCGGATAGTCTGGGCAATCATTGCTGTTGACAAGCCAAGCTGTCCGGCTTTTTTACGGTCTATATTAATAACCAGCTCGTTAACACCAGTATTTATGTCAAATTCCAGTTTTTCGTATCCGCGTATTTTTGCCTTTTCAATCCTGTTAATTATAGAATCGCCATATTGGAACAATGTCTGCAAGTTATCCCCGCTCAACTCCACACTGATAGGCTTTCCGCTGGAAGGCCCATGCTTGTCACTTTCCAGGAAAATATCCACGCCAGCATAGCGGTTTATCAGTGAATCACTCAATATTTTCTTGATTTTCTTAGTGCTGATACCATGACGTTTTTCATAGTCAATAAATTCAATGGTAATGCGTCCGCGATTGTAATTTTTACCCACAGCCACTTCTCGCTGACGGGCTACGCCTGATCCTACTGTGGTAATCATTGAACTGACTATACTCTTATAAGGGGCTATAAGACGGTTAACCTCTTTTTCCACAACACGCACAATGGAATCTGTCCTATCCAGATCGCTACCAGCCGGGGTATAGACATACACGTTAATATAACGTGGATCTGCATCAGGAAACATTGTAACCTTGGGATGAGTTAATCCAAAATAAAAAGCAAAACTGAAAATGAGCACAATCAACGTAGCTATGAAAATAATCACAGGATTTTTTCCACGCAAGGAAAAACGTATAAAATCGTGATAAACACGTTCCAGCCATGGCAGGAACTTATCCTGTGTCCATTTAGCCCACGGATAAATCACAAAAAGATACAAGATAATCAGCACAGCACTCAATATCAGTATATTTGCCAGCTCGGTAAACTTAAACAAGTAAAACAGCAGAGCCACTGCAATTAAAAATCCGGATACAATAAGATTTTTTTTCATCACCGGCGGATGCTGCTGTGACACAGGCTTAACAGTAGCCCGTGCAATAGGCGGAATAAGCACCAGAGCAGTGAACAAGGATGCCGAGAGGACAATAATCAAAGTTATGGGTAATTGTTTCATAAACTCACCAATGAGGGAATTCCAGAAAGCAAAAGGCAAAAAAGCCGACAAAGTGGTGAGTGTGGAAGCAATAATGGGCACGGCAATTTCACTGGTAGCCCTGACCACAGCCTGGCGCTTGGGCACACCTCTATCCACAAAACGATAGATATTTTCCACCACAACAATTCCATTGTCCACAAGCATACCCAGAGCCAGAATCAAAGAAAACAGCACAATATTATTCAAGGTATATCCGAATAGAGCAATGAACACAAATGAGATTACCAAAGACATAGGAATGGCAAAACCAACAATCAGTGAGTTACGCAAGCCCAAGAATAGCAGAAGTATCAATACAACAAAAATAACACCTTCCATCAAGTTATTTCCCAGACTATTAATCTGACGGCGGATAACTTTACTCATATCATTGGTAAGGACAATGTTCAAATCCTCGGGGATAGCGCCAGTTTCACGTGCTTTTTTTATAATATCCTTAACTGCTTCAGTGGCTTTTACCTGATTACCCTGGTCTTTTTTTATAACCTGTAACGAAAGCACTGGATGATTATACAGGCGGGCGTAGCTATCAGGGGCCTTGTAAGTTTCTTTCACCTCAGCTATATCCTTGAGAAAGACCACTTTATTACCCACAGATCTAACTGCAATATTGCGTATGTCATCAATATCCTTAAACTCTCCGACAATCCTTATTTCTTTCAGGAAACCACCGGATTTAATCTGGCCTGCTGATACAGTGAGGTTTTCAGCTTTTATGGCATTAATTATTTCGTTAAAAGAGAGGTTCAGCTCTTTCAGCTTATTCAAATCCACATTTACCTGGACTTCCTTCTCAGGCAAACCTTTAATCTCAACTTTTGAAATATCCGGAATTTTCTCAATCTCATCTTTGAGATATTCTGCATACTGCTTCAAATCTTCCGGTGAATAATTCTCTCCTGCAATGTTTACAAATACAATAGGAAATTGCGAAAAGTTAAATTTCGTAACGACAGGGTCAGTGGGTAAATCATCTGGTAAATCGGGCAGTGCTTTTTCCACAGCATCCTTAACATCATTCATTCTTGCGTCAATATCCTCATTGGCAGGAAATTCCACAAAAATCATTGACATATCCTGTGCGGAAATAGACTTTAGGTCTTTTATACCTTCAACACTTTTAAGCTCTTTTTCCAGTGGGTTTGTAATCAAGTTTTCAATATCCTTGGCCGAGTTGCCCGGATAAACAGTCCTGACAAAAATTGTAGGATAATTGACTTCGGGGAACAGCTCCCTGGGCATAGTAATATAAGAATATACCCCAAAAATCAACAGGGCAACAATCAGGATGTATATTGTATTGCTGTTTTTTACAGCCCAACGTGTAAGGCCAAACTCACGGGTTACTTTTTCTTCTGCCATTTTCCCGTTTTTTTAGTTATTAACAATTTTCACAAAAGAACCCTGATGAACAAGGTTATACCCTTCGGTTATTATTCTGTCTCCGGGTTTGAGACCCGATGACACAAGAACTTCATTACCTGTGATTTTACCCGGTGTGATATACCTGCGCGAAGCAATATAACGTCCGTTTTCTTTGTCCAATACAAAGACATACCATCCACGCGAATCTTTCTGCAACAAATTCAAAGGCACAACAATAGCCTGTTTTGCCTTAAAAGTGGTAAAACGCATTGAAGCAGTCATATTAGGCTTAATTTTAAATCCGGGATTATTGAACACAGCCTCCACCTTAAAAGTGTGCGACACTGGGTCAATCAAATTCCCCACGTTGGAAATCCTGGTCTTAATAACCATATCGCCATAAACAGGAAATTTAATTTCCACCGGGTCACCTTTGTGGATGTCGGGTAAATAATTTTCCGACACGTGGGCAATAGCTTTCATTTTGGTCATATTCACCAGATATATAGCTCTGGCCTGTGGGCCGCACAGCTCACCAACACGTGTGTTTATCTGATCCACCACTCCAGTAAAAGGTGCATATAACTTAGTGTATTTCAACTGTGTGCGCAGCACTTCAAGATTCTTTTCCAGGGCTTCCTTCTGGGATTTTGCCTGTAGATACTGAACCTGTGAGGAAACTCCCTGTTCGTAAAGTTTTTTCTGCTTGCGATAAAGCGAATCTGCCAGTGATAGCTGCACCTGCAGCTGGGCAATATTGCGTTTTATTAAAGCATCATCCAGCTCCATAAGTAATTGTCCTTGACGGACAAAATCTCCTTCGCTGACATAAATAGCTTTAACCGTTCCACTGGCCTGTGGCGAGATATAAGCATATTCAATAGGCTCAATATTGGCCGTCAGATCCAGATAATGCTGAAAAGCCCTGGGCTTGACAGTCTGCACTTTGACAGGAATAAGCACAACATCCTGCTGCGGAAGTTGCTTTTCCAGGTCTCTTATTTTTTCCTGATAGCGTTCAATAGCCGCTCTATAGCGAGAAATCTTTTTCTTAATGATTTCCGGATCATTACTCTGGCGGCATCCGGCAAAGATGACGCTGATAAGAAGTATTGCTGCAAATATTTTTTTCATTGCTTTAATATTTTGAAGTTTTTATTGGATAAACTTGTCAAGGTCTGTTTTGGCTTTTATCAAATCCATCATAGCCTTGTAGTAATTACCTTCTGCCTGTAGGTATTGGTTCTGGGCCTGTGTGAGATCCAGACTGCTGGCAGCGCCATTGATATATTTGGTGCGGGTATTGTCATAAATCTTACGGGTAAGGTCAATATTCTTTTTCTCGTTAAGCATTCTCTCATAAGCATTTATAAAATTGTAAACTGCCTGCCGATATTGTATTTTCAGCTGCTGTTCCATCATCTCCCTGGTATTATGCATCTTAAGATAATCCATCCTTTTCTGCTGGATAGAAGCAAGCTTTGCACCACTGCCCCACAAAGGCATTTGAACCTTCAGGCCGAACATAGCGGTTTTGAACCACTCCTGATTGTTGTCAAAAAAATTAAACTTATCCCGCATAGCATTTTTGGAATAAGTAAAGAATCCAGCCACCTGAGGCAACAGCTTGGCCTGTTCACGCCGCACATCCAGACGGGCCATATTTTCCTGGGTCATAAGTAAACGATAATCAATGTTTTGCTGAACAGAATAACTGGTATCCAGATAATCTCCCAGCTTTATATTAGAGATGACATCATCAATATTAGAAGTCAAAACAAGGGAATCGTCCATATCCAGTCCCAGCTGGAATTTCAACAGCCGCAAAGCCAGCTGATATTGACGGTCAATGCTCCTCAGCTGATTTTGTATCTGGGAAACAAGATAATTCATCTGGTCTGCCTGTATTTGATCAGCCATACCCGAAGCAACCAGATTCTCTGTATTTTTCTTCAATGCCAGAGTGTTTTGATAACTCTCCTGCATAATACGTTTACTTTCCTGAGCAATAAGCACCAATACATAACTCTGCTCCACCGATGCTTTTAAATCCCTCAGGGTTTTCATATAATTTTCCTCAGCAAGCTGTTTGAATATCCGTGCAGCATAAAGCCCAACAATATATTCTCCGCTAAAAATCAACTGATTAACAGTTATTCCCCATTGAGCATTATATTTTGAGCCAAACTGCACAGGAATTTTCTGATTAGGGTCTGGCAATGGTGCAACAGGCTGCAGACCAAAAACTTGCATATTAACCTGTGCTATTACCGGAGTGAGAAAATTAGGCATCAACTGGGTGGGCAAACTCGGATACTGGGTATATTGCAGGCTGGCATTAACCTGTGGTAATCCCATAGCAGTGGTCTGCCATATCTGCCAGCGGGCTTTTTTAATATCCAGCTGTCCGTTAATAACCTGCAAATTATGCTGGCTTGCATAATCAATAGCTTCCTGCAAGCTCATACGATAAACTGTATCCTTAGCGGGCATTTGCGATTTTGCCTGAAAAAGCAAAATCGCAAATATTGCTGTTATCAATATTTTTTTCATATCTCATCAAAATTTATGGTTTTTAAATATTCAAGTCCCTTGGATGAGCATATTCCGTAAAGATGGTATTTCAAAATCTCCTTTAAAATCTGTTCTACCGAGAAAGAAGCCAGATAAGGATTGTTGTCCTTTTGTTTAATGTATGCCGAACGGGTCATCTGCAGCCCTGCTATAATCTCAGGATTAATATCACTACGGTAATATCCAGCAGCAATTCCCTTTTTCAAATTCTCCACTATTGACCGGAACATCCGATCCATCATGTTTTTTCGCAGCTCCTCGGCAATATCCGGATAAAACCTGTTGAGATCACGTTCCACCTGCGAAGGATAGTTCTTTGCCATCCGTATTATCAAACCATTGATTTTTATGTTCTTGTCAATAGGATTTAAGCTATCATCATTGATTATCTGCATTATGGACTGTTGCAGAAGATCCATCTCATAATGCATAACCTCCCTAATCAATTCTTTTTTATCCGAAATTATCTGGTAGATGGTCTTTTTGGACATGCCTGTTTCCACAGCTATCTCGTCCATGGTGACATTACGGATACCATAGTTGACAAATAAGCGTCGGGCTGTAAGGATTATCTTTTCTTTTCTTTCATCCATAAGGCTGATTTTTTTATCTCTCTGACAAAAATAGAAAACTTTTAAAACCAGGGAAACTTTTTTAGATTTTTTAGTTTCCTGATAAATTTGAATTTAACCTGAAAAAAGTTTAACTTTATAAAAATCACATTTTTACACTAATGAACATTTTGATATTTGGCGGAACAGGTATGCTCGGAATCCCGGTGACATTTAAGCTAAAACTATTGGGACATCAGATAAAGCTATTCACCC
The DNA here is from genome assembly GCA_964649975.1 of uncultured Bacteroidales bacterium. Classification (GTDB taxonomy): domain Bacteria; phylum Bacteroidota; class Bacteroidia; order Bacteroidales; family S143-33; genus S143-33. Next base: position 51,976 of record CAZYSM010000013.1, read on the forward strand.
GCAATCCAGGAAAGGCAAGCCTGATTTTCGGCAATCTTGTTGAAATTATCCACGGCGACATACTAAATAATCAGCACCTACATAAAGCTATACAAAGCACGCAAGCAATACATATCAACCTCAGTGGCGATATAGAAGACATTGCTGTGGAAAAAATTGCCAGTGCTGCCCGTAACCATAACATCAAAAAAATCACATACATATCCGGCGATAGCGTATGCCCGGAAAATGCCTGGTTCCCAATGGTCAAAAGAAAACTGCTGGCAGAAGAACACATTGAAAATTCCGGAATACCATTTACAATTTTCCGGCCTACCTGGTTTATGGAATCCATCCCAAAATTCATCCGGCAAGGACGAGCTTATTTCATCGGCAAAAAAGACCTGGCATTTCACCTTGTCGCTGCCGAAGATTATTCTCTTATGGTGAGCAACAGCATTAACAACCCTGCCACAGACAACAAAAAACTCTATATCCACGGCCCGGAAAAACTCTCTCTGGCATGGGCAATAGAACAATACTACAAAACTTTCTATCCCAGAATTAAAAGCATCTCTTACCGTCCGCCATGGATGATGGCATTTGTTGCTTTTCTGCTGTCAGATAGCGAGTTAACATATCAAGTTAAGTTAATGCGTTTCTTTTCCATGATTGGCGAAATAGGGGATGGATCGCAAACAAATGAAATACTTGGCCCGCCTCAAATTACTTTCCGCCAATGGCTGGAAAAAAGAAAGAAACTTGAAAAAATGGATTTCCATATCCCACAGGTAAAATAATTCTTTTCCTCGCCTGTTTTTGCTATTTTTGAGAAAAAACAGATTATGCCACGCATAATGGCCATAGACTACGGACAAAAACGTGTGGGCCTGGCTGTTACCGACCCTCTGAAAATCATTGCTTCGCCTCTGGATACTGTGCCTACCTCCGGAATTATGCAATTCCTTGATCAATATCTTGCAAAAGAAGAAGTGGAAAAAATCATTATTGGCATGCCCTACCGGGCTGATGGTAGCCTTCCTCAATGGGCAGATCAAATACAAAGCTTTGCAGAAAAGCTACAAAAAAAATTCCCTGACATAGAAATTGAATTTGTGGACGAACGCTACACCTCCAAAATGGCACAACAAGCACTCATCAGCGGCGGATTTAAAAAGAAAGACCGCAGGAAAAAAGAAAATCTTGACCGCATAAGTGCTACAATTATGTTGCAGGAATATCTGGGAATAATCTAAAAAACAAAATGAGATGAAAAAATTTCTCCTTCTGTTAAACGCATTAATCTGGATAAATACATTTGTGGCCGCGCAAGGACTACAACAGCGCTATTTCCTTGAACAGAACATGGTTTTACTCATTAACCGCGATAGCCTTGTGCCTTTCAAGCGTCTGGATACTATAAATTTTTCGTTGGAAACATATTCAAAAAAAATTCAGCCTTTTATCAAAGCTTTTTCCCGGTATGCAAGGATGAATATTTCTGACAACCGGGGCAACCTGTTCATTTATACCCTTGACAGCGAAACCACTGCCAATATCACAAAAAAGCCAGCAATAGTTATCATTTTCGGTAACGATTACAATCTCATAGATTCCGTGGCAGCCAGTGCAGATGTATTGCTGTTGGTTCCCCGGCAGGATTCTCTGGCACAGGACTATGCCACCCAGCTGTTAATGGGGGCCATTCCGGCGCAGGGACATCTGCCTGTTGCAACAAAAATTTTCCCGGCACAGGCCGGCATCACAACCCACGGCGGAATTCGTCTCAAATATACCATTCCACAGGAACTTGGACTGGATTCTGCTTATATCTATTCCAGGGTGGATTCCATCGCCCGGCTTGGCATCAACATGCATGCTTATCCGGGCTGTCAAATACTGGCTGCCGTAAACGGAAAAGTGATTTTCTACAAATCTTACGGATACCACACTTACGATAGTCTGCTGCCAGTGCAGATGTCCGACCTGTATGACCTGGCTTCAATAACCAAAATTGCAGCCTCTGCTCCGTGCCTGATGCTACTCTATGACCACGGATTATTGCAGCTTAACCGCACCCTCGGATATTACCTTCCGCAAATGCGCTGGAGCAACAAAAGCCATATAAAACTCATTGATGCTTTTACGCATCAGGCGCGCCTTACTCCGTGGATACCTTTCTGGAAAAAAACTGTTAACCGCCATGGACAGCTGAAAAAAAAGTATTTCAGCACCGACAGCTCAGCAAAATATCCATATCGCGTGGCCGAAAATCTATATGCCAGCAAAAAAGCCCGCAAACTGGTTTTGCGGCTTATACGCCGTTCCAAACTACTACCAGAGAAAAAATACCGCTACAGCGACCTGTCCTTTTACCTGGTTCCTATGATTGTTCAGCGCCTCACTGGCTTGAGTTTTACTCAATGCCTGGAAAAAAACTTCTACAATCCGCTGGGGGCATGGCGTATGGGCTTTAATCCATACCAGAGATTTGATTTAACGCAAATCATTCCCACGGAATATGACTCACTTTTCCGCAAACAGCAAATCCTTGGCACTGTCCACGACGAAGGGGCGGCCATGATAGGCGGGATAAGCGGACATGCCGGACTGTTTGCCAATGCCGACGACCTGGCCAAGTTGATGCAGATGTATCTGAACTATGGCACTTACGGAGGAAGGCGTTATCTGTCCGATACCACCATCAAGCGCTGGACATCTTACCAGTTTGCGGACCAGGGCAACCGCCGCGGAATAGTCTTTGACAAACCCCTGCTGGATTTCCCCGAGCGTGGCACTCCGTCCACGCTTGCCTCGCCCGAAAGCTTTGGCCATTCCGGTTTTACTGGCACTTTCACCTGGGCTGACCCACAGACAGGTCTGCTGTTTATTTTCCTCTCAAACAGGGTTTATCCCACACGCAAAAACAAAAATCTAATCCATTACAACATCCGTACACAAATACACAGTATTTTTTACGAAGCAATCCTTAAAGCACAGGAAAATGAAACGTCTGATAACAATTAGCATCCTGCTGTTTTCATATATCCTGACACCGGCACAAATAGGCACTGTCAGCCCGGACGGAAAGCTACTGGCTACTTTTGTCTATGACCAGGGTCAATATCAATTCCTCATCCATCAACTCTCCTCCGGGAAAATGGTACAAAAAATCCCGGTTGCTTTCAATAAACTCAACCGTGCGGAATTTTCGTCTGATAATAAGTTCATTGTAGCTCTCTCGGGCAACATCCTTTACATCTATGACAGACAAAAAAAACAGCTGGTAAAAAAATTCTATCAAGTAAGGGATTTTTCGTTATCCCGCAGTATCCTTGCAGTATTATCCAATTCCTATCCTTACACGCTTGATTTAAGCACTCTGAAACAAAAGAAATACAGCATTGCTGCTGGTAAAATTCCTGAGAAAATACTTTTATCGCCCGGCGGAAAGTTCCTTGCTGTAATCACAGCAGATAACCACGTTTATGTTTTTACATACGGCAATCCATCTATGATTGGCATAGAAAACGGCAATATGGCTTTTTTCACTTCCTCACAAATATTAATTTCTCACAAAAGCAAATCAGACATCAAAATTCATCTATATTCCTTGCCCTATACCACCGGACAGATGCAGGCAAGATCTACCTTTGACGCCGTTGAGGTGTTAAAAACTTCCGGGGAAAATCCTTTTATGCTTAATCCACAGCAGTCTCTGATAAATCCGGACAATGGTATCATTGCCCTTTTCCTCAATTACGGGGCAAAAAAGAAAATCCTTTTCTATGACATTAAAAACAAAAAAGAGACAGGAACAATCACAAATGCAAAATTCCCCGCGGCAAACTTCGCGCCTGTCAAATGGACAACTAAACATACATTAATCCTGCAGGGCAGCGGACTCAACGGCCTGGAATATGATTTAGGCACTGGCATAATTACACCTTTAAGGTGGGAAATGCTTAATCCAGACCATTCACCGGATCTGGCACCCACGGAACAAAGCAAGAAAAGAATCTTCAGCCCTGACTATCATTTTGTCGCAATGAATGTTTACGAAGGGCCTCGTCTGTTCCTGCTGGTCAGAGACGCAATGATTAACAAACGCCAGATAAGCTATGCCGACGCACGCCTGATAACCTTTTCACGCGACAGCCGCAGTCTTTTCTTACTCATAAAAGGTGTGGTATTCCAGCTCAGTACTGCTGACATCCGCCAGGCTATGATAAATAACACTGTGGCACAGATCCAGCAGCTGGGCACAGCGGTATATGGACAAATTACTGAAACCTTAAAGAAAAAAGATGATACACCGCCACCTGGCTATCACTATATTTTCACAAAGGCGATTAAAGATGTAAGGCAGACTGATAGCGCAAAACTTATGGTCCTGTTCCGTGGAATGGGCATAGACCCCAAAAAAGTGGAACTGAAATTAAACCTTGTGGATAGCAGAGGAAATATCATAACAGGCGCCACAAATCCGCAATGGCTGTATCTATGGTGCAATCTGCTTTTGCAACACAAAGATTTACAGGTGGATCAGACTAATTTCATCGTGAAAGAAGTCCACGACAACGATCCCACTGCTTATGCCCTGGTGCTTGACCACAGCGGATCTATGGGAGACCGTAGGGCTAATGCTCTTCAGTTTGGTGCTCTGCAACTGATTAAACGCAAGAAACCACAGGATGCCTTTATGCTAATCAAATACGACAACCGGGTAAAGCTGATTGTTGGCCTGACCAAGAATCTCTCAGCCTTTTACAAACCCCTGGGTAATACTGGATTACAGGGTTTTGGCGGTGGCACAGCCCTCAACGATGCTGCTTATCTGGCCATACTCAAGCTGGCCAAATCGCCTTATCCCAGAAAAGTTATTTATCTATTCACTGACGGTTATGAAAATTCTTCGCTGCACACAAAAGAACAAGTCATAAAAGCTGCACAAAAGAATAAAATTGAAATTTTCACCATTGGCTTCGGAAAAGATATTAATGAAAACTATTTGCAAGACATGGCTTATCTCACAGGTGGTGCATTTTATCATATCTATCGCACAGATGAATTGAAAAGAATATTCACAGATGTTGACCTGAAAAGACGGTATTTTTATAAAATAGATTTTAGCACCCGCTATCCGGGCAAATACCTGGCACTTATTCAGTTATGCCAAAATTTTCACAGTCACGATTCTCTGCTGATCAGCTTTAATAATAATCCTAAGCTGCCGCCAGAAAAACGACAGATACGTCTTAATCCACACATCACACCTGGGCAGAAAAAAGCTTTTGAAAAAAAAGCAATACCATGCCGTCCGCCGGATAAGCCCGTGAAAGACAAAAAAATTGTCCAGGAATTCCAGAATATTGATTTCCCTGATATTCTATTTGAATTTGACAGTGATAAAATCATCAAAAGTGAGGAAAAAGGTCTGATAGAAATAGCAGAGTTTATGAAACGGCATCCGGATGTATATCTACTCATTGAAGGACATACGGATAACATAGGATCTCACCAGTATAACATGGATCTGTCCAAACGCCGGGCCGAAGCTGCCAAACGCCTGCTGGTAGCGCACGGAATTGCCCCGGGCAGAATATTTACCCGCGGATACGGAGAGACACGTCCAATTGCATCAAACGAAACCGAAGCAGGACGTGCCCGAAACCGCAGAATTGAATTTCACATATTCAAATACTGAAAACATTTGCTTGCTTATTAGCAAAATACAGTTTACTTTGTCAGGCTAAAATGTTATTTTTGCAAAGCTTTAAATTTTAATCCTATGCCACACGAACATCAACATCTGGGACCAGAAGGTAATTGTATTTGTGTAAAATGTAATATCACTGTTCCAAAACAACGTGGCGTGCCATGCCGCCAGATGCGCTGCCCTCAGTGTGGGCGCCCAATGCTGCGCGAAGGCGGATACCATCATCTTAAATATCTGGAAAATCTGGAGAAAAAGAACAAAAAACAAAAAGATATGAACACTGAAAAAAAATCCATACAAAAGGATCAGATCCAGGATATAGAAAAAAAGCCTGAAGCAAGTGTACAGGTGCTAACTTATAAAATAGCATTCCCTACTAACGACGGAGAATTTATTAATCCACATTTTGGTCGTTCCCGGTCCTTCGTGGTTTACGAAATCCAGGGAAAAGACGTTATTAAAACAGAAGAACGTTTTAACGACTCACATCAAGGTATGCCAGACCATCACCACGAACATGATCACAACCACGAACACGAACATCACAACGACCCTGAACACGAAAAACAAAAACATTCTGCCCATGCCCGTTTGTTTGATATCCTTCACGACGTGGACATTCTGATAGTAAATAACCTCGGACCAAGTATCCATCAACAACTTATTGACAACGGATATACGGTTATAAAAACCAGTATTTCAAAAATTTCCGATGCACTGGAGGCTTATCTTAAAGGAGTTTTAAAACCATAAGCACTATGAAGGAGATTAGGCATATTGCAATGTTGAGCACACACGGATACTTTGACCCTGTGCCACAGCTGGGACAAACCGACACTGGTGGACAGGTGGTCTATGTTCTGGAACTGGCAAAAGCCCTCAGACGCCGTGGAATAAAAGTGGATATCTTTACCCGTTGGTTTGACAAAAAACGCAAACAAATAGACCCTGTCCCTGGTTTTCAAGACCTCAACGTAATACGTATTCCTGCCGGTCCATGGGAATTTATCCCCAAGGAGCAAATCTATCCTGTGCTCCCAGAACTTGCTCAAAACATGATTAATTTCATCAAAGATAATGGACTGGAATATGACCTATACCACGGACATTACGTTGATGCAGGAATTGTGATGCTGGATGTAGCTTCACACTTTGACAAACCATCATTTTTCACTGCACATTCCCTTGGAGCATGGAAAAAAGAGCGTATGGCCGACGAGGGTAGCCCCGAAGAATTGGAGAAAAAATATAATTTCTCACTCAGGATAAAAGAAGAAACCCGTATATTTAACTCAGCCACAGCTCATACTGTAACCTCTGATGTTCAGCTGCAAAAACTGCGTGAACTCTATGATTATCACAAAGATAACGTGGCAGTGATACCACCCGGGGTGGACATCCACCGTTTCCATCCGCCCAAGCCGGATACACCACGTCCAAAAGGTGTTCCGGAGAAATATATCTTTTGCCTGAGCCGTATTGACACAAACAAAGGACACAAAGAACTGTTGCTGGCTTTTGACATAGTCCGTAAATTTGACAATGACGTTTATCTGGTAATAGGCGGCGGATCTCCTAATCCTGGTCCGCGGGAAAAAGAAGTCCTGGCAACTATCCATAAAATCATTGAAGAGAAAAATCTTACTCATAGAGTGCTAATGCTGGGATATGTGCCTGACGACCAGCTGCCTTTGCTCTATCAGCACAGTCAGTTCTTTGTTTTACCGTCAAAATTTGAGCCTTTTGGTATGACCTCACAGGAAGCTATGGCATGCGGAAAAGCTGTTGTAGCCTCAAAATTCGGCGGAGTGCGTCAGGTCGTGGAAGACTGGGAAACAGGCGTGCTAATAGATCCATCAGATAGCGAGGAATTTGCCCGGGCAATGGTCAAACTGCTTAAAAATCCGGAAATCAGAGAACAAATAGGACACAACGCACGCAAGATCATTGAAGAACATTACAGCTGGGATGCCATGGCACGGAAACACCTTGAATTTTACCAAAAATACCTGTAAATGGATTCGCGCGCACAACAATTACCCAATGAAATAGAATTTGAACAAAAGCTGCGTCCCCTGACATTTGACCAGTTCAAGGGACAAAAACAAATAGTGGAAAACCTGAAAGTCTTTGTTCAGGCGGCCCGTATGCGTGGTGAGGCTCTGGATCATGTTCTGCTGCACGGGCCGCCCGGACTGGGTAAAACCACACTCTCGCATATCATAGCCAATGAACTGGGCGTTAACATCAAGACCACCTCAGGACCCGCCCTGGAAAAACCAGGAGACCTGGCCGGACTGCTTACCAACCTGGAGGAAAAAGATGTGCTGTTCATTGACGAAATCCACCGTCTATCACCCGTGGTGGAAGAATATCTGTATTCCGCTATGGAGGATTATAAAATTGACATTATCATTGATAAAGGTCCAAATGCACGTTCCATTGAAATCAAACTCAATCCTTTCACGCTAATAGGTGCCACTACACGGACAGGCCTTCTCTCGCGTCCACTGCTGGCTCGTTTCGGAATAAAAGCCCTGCTGGAATATTACGACGTGGATACACTGAAGGGAATTGTCCTGCGTTCGGCAAAAATCCTTGAAGTGAAAATATCTGACGAAGCAGCCCACGAAATTGCCCGGCGCAGCCGCGGAACACCACGAATTGCCAACCGCCTGTTGCGCCGCGTAAGGGATTTTGCCCAGGTAAAAGGCGACGGAACAATTAATCTGGAAATAACAAAATATGCCCTTGATGCCCTGAAAATAGACTCACGTGGACTTGACGAAATGGATAATAAAATCCTTTCGGCAATCATTGAAAAATTTGCAGGCGGACCTGTAGGACTAAATACCATTGCCACAGCTGTGGGCGAGGACCCTGGCACTATTGAAGAGGTTTATGAGCCTTACCTCATCATGGAAGGGTTCATCAAACGAACCCCACGAGGACGCGTAGCCACAGAAATTGCATATAAACACCTGGGAATAAAATTTAATCCTGGTAATCAGCCAGGGTTATTCTAATTTTTTTATTTTTGTGGAGTTATTGATTAAAGATTGGACTGATGGCTAAAGAAAAGAACAATTCCAAAACAAAAGACCAGAAAATTTACAATCTGGTTATATACGACGAGAAAACTCTTGACCAGAAATTTTCTCTACGTCTGACAAGCCTAAACCTCTATACGCTTTTTGGAGGTATTTTTCTGGTTGTTGCAATAATCGTTGTTTTGCTGCTTATTTTTACACCGCTGAACCGGATTTTGCCTAAATACGAAGATATCAAACTCCGTGCACAGGCTACTCAAAACCGCATCCTCATAGATTCGCTCAAACACGAAGTAGCTATCCGGGATAATTACTTCAAAAAAATCCGCACTATAATCTACGGACGGGACCTGAGCGAGCTGGGGACAAATGACTCTGCTGCAGAAAAATATTTCATCTCGCCCAGCGCCCACGATTCACTGCTCAAACAGCTGTCCTCGGATATGGAAAGCACTTTTGAGCTTCCCACTATTCAAGGAGAAGAAAACGGTCTGGCAGGATTGCGTTTTTATAAGCCTGTCAGTGGTATTATTATCAATAAATTCAATCCTGCCGAAGGCCACTACGGTGTAGATCTTACAGCGCAGAAAGATGAACCTGTCCTCTCGGTGCTATCTGGAACAGTTATTATGGCAGGATGGAACCCGCAAAACGGATATGTCATAATGGTGCAACATCCTCATAACCTCATCTCGGTATATAAACACAACTCAGAATTGCTCAAACATGAGGGGGACCACGTGGAAGCTGGCGAACCCATTGCCATTGTTGGCAATACCGGCGAAAATACCACTGGCCCGCACCTTCATTTTGAATTGTGGTTTAACGGCGTGCCTGTTAATCCCGCTGATTATATAATGTTTTAATTTGCCATGAAAAACATCGTTATATTAGGATCTACGGGTTCTATAGGGCGGCAAACACTGGAAGTAATTGATTTACACAGAGATAAATTCAAGCTAATAGCCCTATCAGCGCGTTCCAACGTGGATTTATTAATTGAACAGGCAAAAAAATTCCGTCCGCAATATGTTGTAATAACTAATGGTAATACCGACAAAGTAAGAAAGGAACTTGCAGGAGAAAAAATTGAAATACTGGAAGGCTATGACCATCTGAGCACTATAGCTTCATTACCACAGGTGGACATAGTGGTAACAGCCCTGGTGGGATTTGCCGGACTTATCCCTACCCTAACAGCCATAGAACACGGCAAGGACATTGCTCTGGCTAATAAAGAAACCCTGGTAGTTGCTGGCGAGATAGTAACACGCAAAGCAGCGGAAAATAATGTGAAAATCCTGCCAGTAGATTCCGAGCATTCAGCTATTTTCCAGTGCCTTATGGGGGAAGAAAATTCTGCTGTGGAAAAAATTTACCTCACTGCCTCTGGTGGGCCTTTCCGTGGAATGAGCCGCAACGATCTACAGCACATCACCAAGGAACAGGCACTGAAACATCCTAACTGGTCAATGGGCAATAAGATTACCATTGACTCTGCAACCCTTATGAACAAAGGGCTGGAAGCCATTGAAGCCCGCTGGCTTTTTGGCCTCCGTCCGGAACAAATTGACATTATCATACATCCTCAGTCCATTATACATTCGCTTGTGCAATTTGTAGATGGTTCCATAAAAGCTCAAATGGGACTGCCGGATATGCGTCTGCCTATACAGCTGGCCCTATCCTATCCCGAACGTTTGCCCAATGACTTTCCACGGTTTAACTTCATGGATTATCCACAGCTTACTTTTGAAAAACCAGATACACAGGTATTCCGCTGCCTGGCCATTGCCCTGGAGGCTATGCGCAAAGGCGGAAATTATCCATGCGTGATGAATGCTGCCAATGAAATTGCTGTTTATGCTTTCCTTTCCGACCAAATTGGTTTCCTGGATATTGCAGACATAGTGGAGGAAACCCTCAATAAAGCTGAATACATTCAATCTCCGGATATTGATACCTACCTGGAATGCGACAGAAAAGCCAGAGAAACAGCAGAACAAATCATTTTAAAAAAATCTTAAAACCATTTGCAAATTTCCGCTTTGTTTCATATCTTTGCATTGCAATTTTGACGACATGCGGGGTGGAGCAGTGGTAGCTCGCCAGGCTCATAACCTGGAGGTCGCAGGTTCGATCCCTGCCCCCGCAACTAAAAAAGCCGCCTTACGGCGGCTTTTTTAGTTTTCCTCCATATCAAACGGAAGCATACCAACAAATCTTTCTCCCTGCGGGCTTACCTCTATCTGCAATGGATATACTTCCAATCCTTGCTTTACCGCATTGATTAGCATTTCGGAATATAACGGATCTATTTCCCAGGCAGGTGCAAACCGCTTAACATCCGTCCGCTGGATAATAAAAAACAATGCCACGCGATAACCTGCCTCCCGGGCTTTTAACAAATCCGTTATATGCTTCTGTCCACGCCTGGTAGGCGCATCCGGAAACAAAGCATAATCTCCTTTTTTGTAAGTAACATTTTTGACCTCTATGAAAATTTCCCCTTCCTCACTACGGCAATAAATATCAAACCGGCTATCAGCAAATTTAACTTCACGCCTGATAGTTTTTACACCTCTGAATTGAGGCAATGATCTATCCTTCAACACCTTATAAGCTATCTCATTGGCTCGCGAAGTATTAATTCCAACCCAGGAACCGTTAATTTTTATCATTTCCCATGTGAACCTGGTCTTACGCTTGGGATTATCAACAGGAGACAATAACACCGGAGCATTTTCCACCAAACAACTCCGCAAACTACCTGTATTAGTGCAATGTGCCGTAACAACACTTCCGTCTTCCAACTCAACATCCACCAGAAAACGTTTATATCTCCTTATAAATCTGCCTTTTACAAAGTCCATCTTTGTTATTGAATTTGTTTTTGTAAATTTGGCTATAATTTCAAATAAAAATCAAAGTTATGAAAAAAATCATTCTACTGCTTTTGTTTATATCAGGATTAGGTCTTATTGCTCAGGCACAAGATGAAGCTCAAACAATTAACAAGGCACGAAAAGAATACGAAAAAGGCAATTATCAACAGGCGTTTCTGGACTATATAGCGGTGTTAGGTAAAAATCCACGTAGCAAGGAAGCTATTATGGGACTTGGTGAGACATTATTATCCATGGGCGATACCACCGAAGCTGTGAATTATTATAATCATGCTATATCGTTGTTCCCGCAAGATTTTCAAGTATATAAAAAACTTGGTGTTTTCTTCATTAATGCCGGAAAAGAGAAAAAAGCCCTGCAGATATTCAAACAGGCTTATAAACAATTGCCAGATAATCCTAAAGCAATGGCATGGTTGGGTGTGGCTTACCTTATCTACGGCAACGCGGATTCAGCAAACTATTTCTTTGACAAAGCCATTGCACATGATCCAAATTCCATTGACATCTATACAACAATTGCACAAGGATATTTTGCTCTGGAAAACTACGACAAAGCTATTGAATACATGGACAAAGCCATTGCCAAGGACCCTCTCAATGACAGTCTGTTTTTCCAGAAATCTCAGATAGAAACCGAGGCCCAAAAATACGGACAGGCACTGGCTGATATCAATCAGGCAATAAAACTCAATCCGGACAGCAGGGACTATTACCTGCAAAAATTAAATATTTATTTCAGCGCTCAGAACTATCCTCAGGCAGCTAAATTTGCCAAAAGTATTTTCGGCACTACTCGCGACTCAGCACTTTTATATATGGAAGTTTATGCCCTATGGCTAAACCAGGAACCAACAGATACAGTGATGACATACCTTGATAAAGCCCTGGATAAAACACCTTCGGCTTCTCTGTGGTATTTCAAAGGAATGGTGCTTAATACCCAGAAAAAATATAAAGAAGCAGCGCAGGCTTTTAAAAAAGCTATGGACAAACAGCCATGGAAAATTAATTACACCCGCGAATATATTGGCAACACGCTTATAGCTAATTCCAAAGACCTTGATAACAATCTGTATTTCAAAAACTTTAACCAATCTTCGCTAAAACAAATAAAAAAACTCCTGAGGTCAAAACGCAGCAAATATTACTACCCCCGGATAGTGGAAAAAATCTCTTCCAATCCTTTACAAGCCGGACTGGAAGATTATCTATTCCTCTATCTCGGAAAAGCTTTTGACCATGACTACAGCCCTGTGGACCGTGAGCTGGATTATAATATCCTGGACAGCCTGCTAATTAAAGGAAAATACAATCAGGTCATCACCAAGGCAGCTGAGGCAATAAAGAGAGACCCCGGAAATATGGCAGTATATTACATCCTGACAATGACTTATTACCATCTGGGCCAGCTGGAAGAATTCCGGAATAACTACGCCCGTTACATGGGGCTGGCCATGGCTGCCCTTGCAACAGGACAGGGAGATAACAAAAAGGACGCTATTATCAGTGCCTCGCCTATGGATGAAATTATGGCTCTTAACTTCCTGAGCTACGACCAGCTCGTTAACCGTGACCAGGTAGAAGATAAAAAACACGCCTACAATATCTATCAAATAGCCCAAAATGGAAAAATAAAAACCTACTACTTTAACATTGACCTCTACTGGAAAAAGTTGAAAAAATAATTTTTCTTATAAACTGAAAAAAGCGCTCTGGAGCTTTGTTCCAGAGCGCTTTTTGTTTTTCCTTGTAAAGGAAAAATTTTTACTCTAATCACAAAGTGAACAATATATGCAACATTTTTCCGACTAAAACCCAAAAATATCGCCACTTTTCTGGATTTTAATCTGAAAAAAGCTCTAAACTCATCCC
>CAZYSM010000014.1:0-61212 GCA_964649975.1 uncultured Bacteroidales bacterium
TACCATACTATTATTACCAAAGAACGGCGCGGAGATTATCTGGGCAAAACAGTCCAGATTATTCCTCACATTACCAACGAAATTAAAAGCAGGATAAAGCTGCTGGCAAAAAAATATGACCTGGATATCGTTATCACAGAAATTGGCGGCACCGTTGGAGATATAGAATCACTGCCGTATATTGAAGCGGTCAGGCAAATGAAATGGGAAGTAGGCCGCAACAACGCAATAGTTATCCATCTTACACTTGTTCCGTATCTCAAAGCCGCCAATGAGCTTAAGACAAAACCTACCCAGCACTCAGTAAAAATGCTGCTGGAAAACGGAGTCCAGCCCGACATCCTGGTATTGAGGACAGAACACCCCTTGACAAAAGAAATCAAACAAAAGGTTTCGCTTTTCTGCAATATTGAAACAGAATCCGTTATAGAAGCTATTGATGTGGATACCATCTACCGCGTTCCTATGAAAATGCTTGAAGAGGGCCTGGACGAAATAGCTTTAAGAAAACTTGATCTGCCACCGGGTCAAAAACCCAGTATGAAACAATGGCAAGAATTCCTCAATAAACTATATAATCCTAAGGATACAGTAAAAATAGCAGCTGTCGGGAAATACGTGGAACTTCAGGATGCGTATAAATCCATCCGCGAAGCTTTTATCCACGCTGGTGCCGCCAATGATGTTAAAGTGCAGGTGGAATGGATACATTCGGAAAAAATAACCCACCAGAATGCTGAGAAAATTCTTAAAAACTTTGACGGAATACTCGTGGCACCAGGCTTCGGACACCGCGGAATTGAGGGTAAAATAGAAGCCGTCAAGTACGCCCGTGAAAATAAAATACCATTCTTCGGCATCTGCCTGGGTATGCAAATGGCTGTCATAGAATTTGCACGTAATGTTCTGGGATGGGAACAGGCACATTCTACTGAAATGGACCCAAAAACTCCATATCCAGTAATTGACCTGATGGAGGAACAAAAAACTATTACTGCTCTGGGTGGTACTATGCGTTTGGGCGCTTATTCCTGTTACCTACAGGACAAAAATTCAAAAGCTTATAAAGCATACAAAAAAGAACTTATACACGAAAGACACCGCCATAGATACGAATTTAACAATAACTATCTCAAAGATTTTGAAAACAAAGGAATGAAAGCAGTAGGCATAAACCCTGATTCCGAACTGGTGGAAATTGTAGAACTGGAAAATCATCCCTGGTTCATAGGTGTTCAATTCCACCCGGAATATAAGAGTACGGTGGACAATCCTCATCCGCTGTTTGTCAGCTTTATAAAAGCCGCTTTAAAACATAAAAATGAAAAAAACAAATAAAATATGGACAGAAATCAATTCATAGGACTATTATTAATAGGCCTTTTGCTATTCGGTTATATGTTCTGGCAGGAAAAAAATATGCAGAAAGCCGCTGTCAATCACCTTCAGGACACAACTATCACTGACACTGCAAAAAACGTCCCTATTGATACGCAAACCGTGAATCAGAACACAACACCAGTTACACAAACTCAAGCTACAGACACAATCGACTCGCTGGGACAAAACGCTTTAATTGCCAAATACGGAAACTTTGGCAAACAAGCTCTGGGACAGGAAAAATTTACTATCCTGAAAAACGACAAAATTATTGTCAAACTCACCAACAAAGGTGCAAGAGTATATTCAGTCCAGGTA
Organism: uncultured Bacteroidales bacterium; assembly: GCA_964649975.1. Classification (GTDB taxonomy): domain Bacteria; phylum Bacteroidota; class Bacteroidia; order Bacteroidales; family S143-33; genus S143-33. The sequence goes on from CAZYSM010000014.1 coordinate 1,699, forward strand.
CGTGGATATAAAACTCATAAAGGCGATTCTCTCATTCTTTTCAATGGAGACAAAAACCGTTTCAGCATAACTTTTTCTGCTAACAGGCGTCCTATTTCCACAGGTGACTTCTATTTTATTCCCCAGGAAAAAGACACTTTACTGGATGCTTCCAATAGAGAACAAAAACTGGTATATCGTCTGTATTACACGCAGGACAAATGGATAGATTTTATATACAGCCTTAAGCCTCACAGCTATGTGATGGATTTTTCTGTTGACTTCCACAATCTCAAAGATATTATTCCGTCTAATACTACATTCCTTGATTTATACTGGAAAACCTATATGCCTCCGCTGGAGCAGGGTGAGAAATGGGAACTCCAGCAGATGAATATCTTTTACAAATACTACCTCTCCGACGTGGATTATTTAAATCCACGCAAGGATGTAGTAGAAAAAGAAGTGCCTACAAAACTGCGCTGGGTAAGTTTCAAACATCAATTCTTCTCTTCTGTTTTGATGGCATACGATTACTTTGATGAGGCAAAACTGAAAATGCAGGTCAACAAAGATACCTCCATCAATGCAATGAAAATTATGGAGGCCAGGATAGATATTCCATTCAATCCACTGGAACAGAAGAAGATAAAAATGGCCTATTTCTTTGGCCCTAATAAATACAGCCTGCTGAAAAAAATTAAATTAAAACCAGACGACAAGCTTCAGCTTGAAAGAATGGTTCCACTGGGAAAAGGACTTATTCGTTGGACTAACAAATTTATCATCATTCCGTTGTTTAACATTCTGGGACGCTTTTTCCATAACTACGGAATTATAATCCTGCTAATGACAATAATTATCAAACTTGTGCTCTTCCCGCTGACTTACCGCACTTATATGTCCTCGGCCAAGATGCGCGTTCTTCAGCCTGAACTGAAAAAAGTCCTGGAAAAAATACCTGAAAAAGACCAGATGAAACGTCAGCAGGCTACAATGGAATTATACAAAAAAGCAGGGGTTAGCCCTCTGGGAGGATGCTTACCAACATTGTTCCAGCTACCTATTTTGATAGCTATGTTCCGTTTCTTCCCGGCATCCATAGAGCTGCGTCAGCAAGCCTTCCTGTGGGTCAAAGACCTTTCTACTTATGATGTGCTGATTTCCTGGCACGGAACCATTCCGCTTATCGGAAATCATATCAGCCTCTTTGCCCTGCTGATGGCTCTGTCAATGGTAATCTCAACAAAACTCAATGCCACTACTACGGATGAATCCAATCCAGCGGCACAATCAATGAAGCTGATGATGTGGCTTATGCCTGTGCTGATGTTTGTATGGTTTAATAATTACTCAGCTGCATTGAGCTATTATTACTTCCTGGCTAACTTAATTAGTATAGGTCAGATTTATCTGGTAAGGGCTATGATAGACGAAGATAAAATCCTCAGGCAGTTAAAAGAAAACGTGAAGAAAAACAAGAATGTGAAAAAATCCAAGTGGCAGCAAAGACTGGAACAGATGCAAAAACAGCAGGAATTGCAACAGAAAAAAAGAAAAAAATAATAACTTTGAAAAGATAAATGCGTATGTAATGCACAAAAGCCACAAAATAACTTTTATTATTATTTTCCTTATGCTGGGACTATCTCTCTTTGGTCAGCAGACCAAGGAGATAGTCCCATTTTTTTCATCAAAAATTCGCCAGTATGATTCCATAATAAATAAATATATCTACACCAACCCGCAAAAAGCCCTTGAATCGACCTATTCCATTCTGGAAAAACAAAACAGCCACCTGGATAATCTGGAAAAAGCCCATATATATAGCTATCTGCGCCGTATGTATCACCTCTACGATGATCCTTTCTCTGCCCTATACTATGGCTACAAAGCAATGCTGATTTATAAGCTATACAACCGTCCTCTGGAATATTCCGACGAACTTAATAAAGTAGCCTGCATTTACAGGGATAAAAATCTTTTTGACAATTACATTATTAAATTTCTGGAAAAAAATATAAATAGCTCATACAACAAAAATATAGCCGACCGCCTGCTCAATGAAATGAATTTAATCCTTTTATACAAAATCTCTGGCCAAAAAATCCCATACAATTTAAACAATATTATCCTGAATATCAATAAAATAAAAAATCCAAAAAAACAAAGTAAAATATATAAAACTCTTAGTTTTTACTACTCTCTGAACGGACAGTATGACAAAGCAATTGCTGCAATAAAAAAGGCTATTTTTCTGAGTAAAAATCCTCATTATCTATTGAGACTGTATCTGGACCTGACAGAAATCTATCTTGAACAAAAGAATATACCATCGGCAGATAAAATACTGGATAATATTTTACCCAAAATCTACAAACACAAGGACATTATCAGCCTGACGCAGTGGTATTTACTAAAGGCTAAAGTCAAACTTTTTGAAAATGACTTTAAAAAGGCTATTGAATACGCACAAAAAGGTTTAAGACTGAGTATTGATAATAATTTATTGGGTTACCAGGGTGACTTTTACAAAATCCTCTCAGAACTATATATGCAATCCGGAAAGTCAGATCTGGCTTTTGTCAGTTTTTCCAATTACATCCAGATAAAAGATTCAATGCACTCGCTTTCAAATTATTACCGTCTAAATAATATTATCGTAAAACTCAATTCCATAGATATAAAACGCGAGAATATATTGCTAAAACAACAAGCTCAATATGAGGAACTTCGCAGCCGTCAGCAAAAGCTTATATCCCTGATTTTTGGTCTTTCGGCTATTGCCCTGTCTCTACTCCTGGCTTTTGTTTATTACCTTTTCAGGATGAGCGCAAAATCCGAACAGAGATTAAAGAAATTTGCAGAAATTTCTCTGGAAGCAATATTAATCCTGGACTATGATAAAATACTGGAATTCAATGATAAATTCATTCAGCTGACAGGCTATATACCTGAGGAAGTGAAAAATCTGAAACTAACAGACTTATTAGACCCCATTCTGGTCAAACAAATACTGGAAACCAATAATATCCTCAATTTTGAGACCTATCTCAAAAGGAAAAACGGAACAACATTCAAGGCAGAGATTCTCTCCCGGCCTTTCAGTTACTCCTCCCGTAAAAAAGTAAAAATCATCAGCATACGCGACGTAAGTGACTTTTATAATGCACAAAAAGAACTCATTGAGTCACAAATAAAATTCCGCGCACTCATAGACACATCCCCGGACGGGGTTATCATTACTGATCCTTCTGGTAAAATAAATTTTGCCTCCCAATCAGCCTGCCAGATACTTGAAATTGAAAACAAATCACAAATACTGGGGCAATACATTAATCAAATTATCCTTGGCCGGGATTTATTTTCTATCCTGATGACCTCGGAAGACAAACCTGTGGAATTCATCTTTGAAATGGAAAAACCCAATGTGCATAAATACATTGAAACCAAATTATCTACGGTAAAAGCTCATAACAACGAAACCATAGCCTTATTTGTAATCATCAGGGATGTTACCAACAGAATAAGCACAGAAGAAGCTCTGCGCCAGAGCGAAAGAAAATTTAGAGAATTATATACAAAAGCATCAGACGGCTTGCTCATAGCAGATCAAAACTGGAAAATACAGGATGCAAATCCGGCTTCGGAAAAAATCTTTGGCATACCTAATAGCAAAATAAAAGGACATACTATTTACGAACTTATACCAAACCTTGACCCCAAAAATATTAACCTCATCCACGGAAGTGGAAAATTTGAAAGCACTATCCGTAAACCTAACGGCGTTCTGGTATATACACAGATATCCATTTCAAAATTAAATGATCAACCTGCTAATTATCTGCTTATTATCCGTGATATTACCGAAATACTGAAAAACCAGGAAGAATTAAAGCAATATGCCGAAAAGCTGGAAATCTCCAACCAGGCAAAAGCAAAACTATTCTCAATCATTTCCCACGACCTGCGCGGACCAATAGGAAACCTCAAAGCAATGATTGAGTTAATACTGGAAAATCCTTCCAGCTTTGATACAAACGAAATCCGGGAAATTCTTACCGAACTGAAAAATACTTCTGTATCCACTTTTGAACTGCTGGAAAACCTGTTGTATTGGGCTAAATCCCAGCTAAATCAAATAGAATATTCCCCCAGTGATTTTAATATATCCGAACCTGTTAATCAAATACTAAACCTTCTAAGGCAAACAGCAAAAAGAAAAGAAATTCAAATTATAGATAAAATAAGCCCAAATTCATATTTCGTCAAAGCAGACGTGGAAATGGTCAAAATTATTTTGCGAAATCTAATTTCTAATGCTATTAAATTTACACCGCGTGGTGGAACAATAACTTTATTAAACTACGAAGACGAAAATTCCGTGATTATAGGTGTAAAAGATACAGGCATAGGTATTCCTTACGAAAAACTCATACAAATTTTTGAAACAGATACTTTTTTCACCACATACGGTACCGAAAAAGAAAAAGGAACAGGCCTTGGACTTCAAATAGTAAAAGAATTTGTAGCTAAAAACAAAGGTAAATTATGGGTGGAAAGTAAACCAGGAAAAGGTACCACTTTCTATTTCTCTTTACCAAAAACTAACAAATAAAAAACAATGAAACTCTTTACCCTGGACTATGTTAACATATACTACGACGAAAAAAAACGTTTGATAGAATACCGCTGGAAAAAGAATACCGAGAATATGGATGCACAGGAATACAAAAACACTGTGGAAAATATTATTAAAATCGTTAAAACATTTGAGCCCAGATACATAATAGGCGTATTATCCGACCAGAAATTCACACTATCAGAGGATTTGATGGAATGGGTTAACAAAAATGCTCTGGAAAGAATCCTTGAAGCTGGTGTGGAAAAATATGCTTTTATCAATAGCCAGAACTTTATCATCAAAAACCTCTACTCCTCTTTTATCGCCAAACACGAAAGAATAAAAATATTTGATGACAGGGACAAAGCTATTGAATGGTTTGAAAATCAAGACTAAAATATATTTTTTTACTCCGTTTGCAGGATAAAATGCCAATTTGGAACGAGTTTTGCCTCTATTAAGAGAAATCATAATAAGAACTCAACTACAGACGGATGTTTAAGAAATTATTCGTTTTACTTTTGATTATCATAACAACACTTGCTGCTTGTAAAAAAGAAGAAAACCAGGATACAAGTCGTCAAACAACCCTGCCAGAAGCAACAAATATCTTTTCTGATAATACTGAACTCATCAGAGTCTTCCGGGCTATGGAAAACAATGATACAGCTTTTATCAGACATAGCCTCAGCGATTCCAATCCACAAATAAGATATTTTTCCGTCCTTGCCTTAGCATCAATGCAGGATAGCTCAAGATTATACTTATTGGTAAATATGCTCAATGACAGTAGCGAAAATGTCCGTTCTGCTGCTGCCTATACTGTGGGATTACTTCGTAATGCCAATGTGCAGGACATCCTCATAAAACAATATTATAACGAACATAGCCCCCTGGTACGGGCACAATTACTTGAAGCCATCGGAAAATGTGGTAGCAAAAGATCCCTGTATTTCATCTCACGCCTCAGCCCCACGGATAAAAGAGAGTATCCCGGATTGGCACGTGCACTGGTACATTTTGCTATAAGAAATATACACGATAAATATTCCGACCAAAAAGCCCTGCAATTACTCGCTAATTATCAATCCTCTGCAGAAACTAAGCAGATTATAAGTGCTTACTTTTCCCAACCTACCATAAAAACCAGGGATTTTTATAAACAATTAATTCATATTTATCAAAACACCGATGATGTTTACCTCAAAGAAAACCTTATCAAAGCCATAGGAAAGAACCAGGAAGATTATGTGTTCAATTTTCTGGTAAAACAACTGTACGACCAATATCCTGAAGTACAAATTGCAGCTGCACAGGCTCTTAGCCATCAAGATAAAGCCGAAGTGCCAAGGTTAATGATAAAACTGCTCAATCATCCAAACCTACAGGTAAACATTATTGCAGCAAACTATTTTGTATATCACGGACTAAACAAGGAAGCCAATTATTACTTTGAAATAGCACGGCAAATTCCACGATGGCAGCCACGCAGCCTTATGTTACACGCAGCACTGAAATATGCTCCAGATAGCCTCAAGGAAAAAATTGCCCAATCTATTATCAGTGGCTTCAATGTTACAAAAAATAATTATGAAAAAGCTGCTCTACTCGCTGCAATGAGCTTTTATCCATATAAATACGAATTCATCCGTAACCAGATATTTTATTCTGACCAAAAAATCATTTCCACAACAGCCATCAAGACACTGGTAAAAATGCGACTTCAGCCAGAATTTAACCATCTGGCTAACAAATACAAAGAAGAACAAGGGTTTGACCTGCACAAAGAATTTGCCCTCATTTTCAAGGAAGCAATGCGTAAAGGTGATAACGCCCAGATTTTCTACTCTGCTAAAATATTCAAAAACAAAAAATTACATATCATTGATGATTTTGAAAATACTTTTTTCATAAACCAAGCACTGGGCAGATTACGCTTGCCCAGAGACATTAAAGTATATAAATCCCTGTGCAACTTACTGCAGATATACACAGGCGATACCTCCTGTACGACAGTTCAGTATAAGCTTAGCCGAACCGACTGGAATTTTGCAAAAAAAATTGATAGACACATCCGCGTAAAGGTCAAAACAACACAGGGAGACTTTGTAATAGAGTTATATCCGGAAAAAGCACCGGCTGCCGTTAGCTCTTTCCTTAAAAATGTGATAAATAACTATTATAACGGTACATATATTTTCCGGACAGTACCAAATAAATCTGTGTGGCTTAGCAGCAGACGAGGAGACGCCTGGCCCGACCTGAACATTGTGCACCGTGTAAGTCTCTACCCTGTACATTTCGGACCAGGGACTGTTGCAATGCAGCTGATTGATAAAAACCTCGAGTCCGTGCAATGGTTCATAACATTGGGCCCAGCCCCGGAAATGGACGGAAAATATACTGCTTTCGGAAAAGTTATCCAGGGACTGGACATTGTAAAAAAACTTGCTGTGGGCGACAAAATTATAAACGTAGAAATATACAGATAACCTATTTTTTAGGCGCCCGCAGATCTATATCTATGAGGTAAATCCACTTACCCTTTTCAAATTTCAATCCATCATAAGAAAAATCCGGACCGTAAAACTGATGTAAACCTTTGTATCTTGGTTCGGAAGGTGACAGATGATCAAATACTATCATTTTCAGTCTATCTTCCCAGCGAAGCATCATTGAAGCCTGGTTATTATATTCAAAAATAAAACGCTTAACAGGCTGACCATACTCATTATGGAAATCATATCCAAAACGGGGGGAACCATTTCCGCGGAAAGTAATAACATCAATAATCTTACGGTTAATAAGATCACCGTCAGGATCAGCACCCAGGACAGTATAAATAGTTCGGTGTTTATATTTTTTTGTAATCAAATCATAATAAACGCATCCATACCAGTTATCCTGGTCTAAATATTGCTTTTCAGGATTTTTCATATCATCCGATCGGTCGTATAAACGGTAGAAAAATGTCATATTGTGTTTTTTATCATAACGTTGAATAAACCCATAATACCTGTATCCTTCGGATAAAGGCACTGCCCAGGTGAAAATCCTCACAGAATGATCCTTGCTTTCCAGAATACTAAGTTTCTTTTTAAGAGGCGAGTAATCAATGTTCCACGAACGAGGATGCATCAGTATCTCCTGCAGATAATCAGCAGATTTTTTTCCCAATACCAGGCGCATAGAATCCGTTTTTGCTTTTTCCACCCTGTTGAGAATACTAATAATTGAATCCATCTTGCTATCCATACTTTTTCTGTAGCTCTGCGCCCAGCTAATGTTAAAACCAAAGACAACAAGTAGCAGGAGGTAAAATATTTTTTTCATAATCCCGAACATTTAAAATCTGTCCAAAACTAAAAATATTTTGACAATAATCACATTTGTATCATAAAAACACACGAAAAATTGTAAAACATATTTTCATTTATTTGTAAATAAATTTAAAAATTTTACTTTTGGAATAAATTTATCACAAAACGGAAAAGCGGAAGCAATGACAGAAGTAAAAAAGACTTTGAGAGATTCGGCCTTAGCCCGTTGGACGGCGCTATTTATAGTGGCTTTCACAATGTTTGGAGCTTATTTCTTCAATTATGTACTCTCCCCTATCAAACCTCTGCTGGAAAGTGCATTAGGCTGGACAAGTAGTGATTTCGGACTTTATACCGGTTCTTACAGCCTTTTCAATGTTTTCCTCTTCATGCTGATTATCAGCGGAATTATTCTTGATAAATGGGGTGTACGTCGTACCGGGCTGTTGGCTATTTCATTGATGGCTTTAGGTACTTTCATTAATTACATTGCAATTATTACACCATTCCCTGAGGGTGCAAAACTGTTCGGTATCAAGGAACAAGTTGCTATAGCCGCCCTGGGCTTTGGAGTATTTGGTGTGGGTACCGAAGCGGCAGGTATTACCGTTACCAAGGCAATAGTACGGTGGTTCAAAAATAAAGAAATGGCCCTGGCAATGGGCCTGCAGATGTCCATTGCACGTATGGGTACAGCTCTGGCTCTGGCAATATCCCTGCCTCTGGCAAAGAAATTCACAGTATCAGCTCCTATATTACTGGCTCTGATTTTTATGCTCATAGGTCTACTGGCCTTCCTCCTGTTCATATATATGGACAAAAAACTTGATAAATCAGAGGCAGAAGCTAACGTTGTCAGTGATGACGAAGAATTCCACCTCAGAGATATTGTGGACATCATTACAAACCGTGCATTCTGGTACATTGCTATTTTGTGTGTACTGTTTTACTCCGCAGTGTTCCCATTCCTTTTCTATGCTACTGACCTGATGATTAACAAATATCACGTAGCACCAAAACTGGCTGGATTAATTCCAGCTTTGCTGCCATTCGGAACAATTTTCCTCACCCCTCTATTCGGTGGAATATATGACAAGAAAGGCAAGGGTGCAACTATTATGATTATTGGTGCTGTAATGTTGATATTCGTACACGGAATGCTGGCTGTTCCTGGTATCAAAGTTTGGTGGTTTGCAGCTGCAATGGTAATCATTCTTGGCATTGCTTTCTCATTGGTACCTGCTGCTATGTGGCCATCAGTACCAAAGATTATTCCTCAGAACCGTCTGGGTACAGCCTATGCCGTTATTTTCTGGATACAGAATATCGGTTTGATGGTTGTTCCAATACTGCTGGGCTGGGCTCTGGATAAGGCTAATCCTGATGTAAGTCCTAATAAAAATCTTATAAAATCCTCTATTGAATACGTTTACAAGCAGGAATTGAAAAATATTCCGGTACTAACACAAAAAGACATCAACGTCATTATAGAGAAAGCATCCAGCAAGGTGGTTGACTCCATCGTACAATATGCTAATTACGGCGAAGTTGCAAATACAAATCAAAATCTGGACAAAGTTAAGCAGGAAATTATAGCTTCAGTCAAAAATGCCTTTGAACAATCCAATATCAAACAACTAACAGACAAAAAAGCAATTATCAATGCTGCAATTGATATAGCAGCTGCTCATACGTATGACATTGTACTTAAAGAAAAGATCAATGTCCGTTACAATTACTTTGTTGTAGAAATGATATTCACAATACTTGGTATTTTATCCTTGTTGTTTGCTATCTTGCTCAAGGCAGAAGACAAACGCAAAGGTTACGGACTGGAACAGCCCAATATTCAGGAATAAAAAAAAGCGGCCTTACGGCCGCTTTTTTTATTTGGTTATTCTCTCGTATTAATTTCTTGTACCAATTCAACTTCCTTATCCCAATATCCCGGTAATTTATCATATCCACGGTTAGTAACAAAAACATTCCCTATATTATTTTCCACTGCCTGGGTAATAATTTTTTCCATATTACTCTTTAGCCAAGCCCCACTTGCAATAATGGCTTTTTTACGAGCAGGTATATGGCTATAATCCTGTTTATTAAAATTACTCCACTGGCTTGCCTCATCCTCAAATATCACCACTACATCCGCCCCTGTCCTAGCAAAATAATCCGGAGGAGCATAACTTGAGTTAAGGATAACCAAATGGACATCTGAAAAAGATCGGGCAAAAGAGACAATATCCTTGTAATAATCATCAAACTCCGGATCGTGATTGACCTCATCAAGGAAAATTCCCTGAATATCAAAATTTTCCGTATAATACTTTATTTTATCCTTAACCTCTTTTGCAGGACGCAAACCACTACCAGTAGCTACATAAGCCACGAGCGTAATATAAGGGGCCCGGGCAAGCTCCGCCAAATAGTTACGATAAACAGCGGAATCGGAAGTATCAGACATACCCCAGATAACAGTTATAGGAACCTTATATCCAGCTTGGGCCACGGCATTCCATATTTTTCCTTCATCATCAGTAGGAAAAGCATAGAGAGGCAGGATAATGTGTAAGCTATCCTCTGTGGAAGCAAAATGTACTACCTGATGATCCTTGTAGCAGGAAGAAAAAAGCAATGCCAGAACCCAAAGGAAAAAGAAAAAATTTTTAACACTCATAATATCAAGATCTTAACAACCATTTCCATACAGGGACAACTTTTATTTTCTTATCTTGCAAATTAATCTCATCCTCTGTATCCATAGTTATAATCAACAAGTTATCCACCGAAAGCCTCTGGGAGATTTTCATTAATGACCTGAGTTCTCTGTCATAAGTTTGCTGATTATCAATAGTATAACTGACCTGAATAAGCAGCTGGTCTGGTAAAAGAAAATCTGTCTCGTAATTATCCCTGAAATAATACATCTGATCCTGTGTACGTTTTAAATGGTTAAACACGATAGTTTCAAGTAATTTTGTATCAGGGTCTTGCAAAAATAAATTCAAAATACCAGTATCTATAAAATAAAATTTCTTGACCGATTCGCGCTCGGAAAACTTGGAACGGTAATTTTTCAAAGAAAATACCAGATATGCATCTTCAAGGTACTGGGCATATTCAATAAGCGTAGCTGTTCCTACCTTTACTCCCGAGGACTTTATCAAATTAGCCAGACGAGTAAAGGAAATCTCATCACAGGTGGCCTCAGCCAGACGTTTAATCATCAAGCGCAAAGCATAAACATTTTTCACATTATTCCGCGCAATAATATCCCCATAAAAAAGTTTCTGAAACAAATTACTCAGATATTCCTTTTTATTGCGGAAAGATAGATGTTCTGGAAATCCACCGAAATAAAAATACTCGTCAAACAACTGACGTATATGATGCTTTTGTTTTCCGTAAAGCATCTGCGGATCATATTCAAGGCCCTTGAAACGCAGGAATTCCCTGAAACTCAAAGGATAAATCTCCCGTATAATAAAACGTCCTCCCAGGGTTGTTGCAATATCCTTGCTCAACATACGTGCATTACTTCCAGTTATAAAGACACGATATTTACGGTCAGCCAGACGACGGACAAACTTTTCCCATCCATCAATTATATGTATCTCGTCAAAAAAAATCACAGGCCTGGTATCGGTAGTGATAAGTTCGTAATATGCCTCCAGAATTTGATTGAGATCCCTGGCACTAAGCCCTATTAATCTCTCATCCTCAAAATTCACAAATAACAGCTGTTTGAGAGAAATGCCCTTACGCATAAAATCCCTGGCAATCTGATACATAACATAAGTTTTACCAGACCGCCGCGATCCCGTAAAAACATAATTGGCATTCATATCTATATCCACATCACGGGGCACTACTTCCACGGAAGAAATAAATTCCCATCCTTCAACAATTATAGACTTAAAAATTTCTTTAAACATTATAATTTATTTTATCAACAAAACAAAAATAACTATTTTTATTCTATAAACAAAACAAAAATATCAAAATTTATTCTACTTAAAAAACAATCACTTATCCTCAGGCGCCTTATCCCATACAACTTTGTAGACATCATAAAATTGATACAGAGTCTTTTCTATAATCGGCCTGACTTTGGCAAGGAAATAGCTCACACCAGCCCAGCCGTCCACATCAGCATTGATCAGAATGTAAACAGTATCCGCTACTTGCTTGAAATATACAATAGAAGCGTTATCCGGATTACCAAAAGGCGGAAATTTTTTATAGGCCATAAGGGCAGCCTGACGTTTGATATCCGGCGTTTTTGGCAAATAAACCAGGTCATAATTAAATTTGACCTTATCAGCAGGATTCTTTGCTATGCCATTCACATAAGCATTGTAAAGGCTGTCATAAATTTCCGTGTCAGCGGGATAATAAATTTTCACAGGAATAAGCGAAAAATAATTACGTGCCAGGTGTAATGTTTTGTGTTTAGCTCTGTCCACGTCCATTAACCTGTAAAACTCAAAAGCAGAGGTCTGCAACTGTGGCGGAAAAAGTTTTCTGATGCTGGCGGAATAATCCTCACCCTCGGCAGGTAAGAATAACATGGGTACTACGGAATCCGACGGAATTTCCAACACAGCCGGAGTAAAAGTAGAAGAGCACTCCTGCAAAAGGCCATCTTTCAGCTTATAGCCCTGAACATAAAGCACAAGATAATAGACTTTTCCGGACTTGGTCTGAGAAGAATCCATAATCTTATATGCAAAGAAATCCTTGCACTTATCGCCGTATGAATACTGTTTTTCATAGGCCTGTTCAATATACTGGTAAAGCTGCTGAGCCCGGACGGATAGCACCAAAAAAACTGCTGACAACAAAAGTAAATACCTTTTCATTGGCCCAAAATTTTTTTCCTATCCCAAAAATTAAGCATAAAAAAGCAAAAAGGAAAGCATTAGTTTTTGGCAGGCGGAGCAATGACAACAACAATTTCTCCTTTCACCGAAGCCTGCTGTTCAAAAAACGCTAAAACTTCCTCGGCAGTACCTCTAACAATCTGCTCGTGCACTTTGGTCAATTCCCTTGCAACAGCCACTCCACGTTCAGGTCCGAAATATTCTTTTATTTCCTGCAAAAGCTTTATCAATCGGTAAGGTGATTCATACAAAACAATGGTACGTTTTTCCTGGGAAATTTCCTTCAATTTTTTCTGACGTCCTTTTTTATGGGGCAAGAAACCTTCAAAGACAAAACTATCCGTAGGAAAGCCAGAAGCAACGAGTGCAGGAACAAAAGCAGTGGCACCGGGCAACACTTCCACGTCCACATCATTTTCCACGCATTCTCTCACAAGCAAATATCCAGGGTCGGAAATTCCTGGCGTACCAGCATCACTCACCAGAGCAGCCGCTTCTCCGGCCTTAATGCGTTGCACAATATCCCTGACAACGCGATGTTCGTTAAATTTATGGAAGGAACGTAATTTTTTAGCATCTATCTGGTAATGCTTCAACAGAACCGAAGTAGTACGGGTATCCTCAGCGAGAATAAAATCCACTTCTTTTAGCACATCCAAAGCCCTCAGGGTAATATCCTTCAAGTTCCCAATGGGCGTTGGTACTATGTATAACTTAGATCCAGGCATCTATGTTAATCTCTTTACCAATGTAATAATCATTTGTAGATAAAGCAACAGCAAGCGTTTGTGCCACAGTGTCAATCAAAGAGCGATGGAATTCATCAAAAACTTCAAAAGTGGCCAGCTCAATCACACCGAAAATCTTTTCCTCATATTTGATAGGAGTGAGATAAATATTGCGCGGCAAAGCACCTCCAAGGCCAGTACGTATCTGGATGTAATTTTCAGGTACATTGGTAATATAGATTGGTTCTTTTTCCGCAAAGCAAGCACCAACCAGCCCCTCGGTAATATCAATTTTACGGTTAATAATCCTCTCACGGTTATAAGCAACAGTAGCCATCTGCTGGAGATAAGGTCTTTGCTTCTCATCCTCAGGAAATTTCAATAGAAAAATTCCGCCTACAGCAGCCTCCACATAATCCATCAAATTATTTAGTGTAACCTTACAGAGGAGGCTTAAGTCGTGAGAATTTGCAGTAATGAGGCTACTAAACATAGACACGCCAGTAGATACCCAGTGCCTGCGTTTCTCCAACTCCAGCTGCTGACGTTCCTTTTCCCTGGCCTGTAATAAACGATGTTTCATGACCAACAACTCATTACCCAGAACATCAAACTTGCTAAGTGTCTGAAATTCCGCTTCAAAATTACCCTGACCAATATGTTTAGCAAAATCAGCATAACTTCTAAGTCCTTTAATAAGTTTCTCCAAGGCCTGGGCCATGAATCCTATTTCATCTCTGCGATGTATATCCGGTGGCTCTACCAGCTTACCCAATGACATTTCCTCAAGTGTTTTTTGTACCTTAAAGATCGGAGTTGTAATAGAACGGGCAAGCAAGTATATGATAAATGTAGAGACAACCAATACTATCAATGTAATCAATACAATTGTAATCCCCATCTGCCTGAGAGATTGCCTGAGAGCCAACTGCTTCTGCTTAACCATCTTATCAATCTCATCCACATATACACCTGTACCAATAACCCAGCGCAGAGGTTTATACAATTTCACCCAGGAAATTTTAGGCACTTCCTCGTTTGTACCCGGTTTATAGAAACTATAACTAACCCTGCCTTCACCACCACCAGCCACAATGGAATCGTGGAAAGCTTTATACACATTAATATCCGTGCCCTGTATATAGAAATTCCAGGCTTTTCCTTCCAGATCCGGGCGTGTTCCGTGCATAATAACAGTATAGGGTGGGTCAAACTCATTAATCCACAAATAACCATCCTTGCCGTAACGGATGCTCCGCAGCTGTGCCAGCGTGATTTTAAGCATATTAACCTCAATCATCTTAGCAATATCCTCCGGGATAGTATCAAATTGAAATCCGTAATATTTTTTCATGGCCTCACGTGAGATGTGATAACTGGCATCTATCATACGGTAGGCAATGTTAATAATATCCTTTAGGTGATTGACGACCAATTGTGTTTGTTCCTGACGGTATTCCTTAATATAGCGGTTTACTGTACGGCTATAATTGTAAAAAAACAAACCGGAAAGCGTGACAATGGTAAAAAACAAAATAAGTGAACTATATAAAGGTAATTTGGTCCTTAGCGTCATCTAAATCAACTTTATTTTGATTTTACTAAATTAACATTTTTAATTGTAATACTTAAAAAAATGGCAAAAATTATGCTATTAATATTTGAATTCATATTAAAGTTTTCATATTTTTAATATTCATAATCTTTCAATCACTAACCGAGTATAAAAAACAGATTCAATGGTTTTATTTGAAATACCAAAATTATCCAGACGGGAAAAAAAGGAATTCCAGACATATTTTAATTTGCGTTCCCTGCCTCTTTTGCGTTTTACCCTTATAATAATTATTGTAGCGTCTATTTTTTATTTTTACCTTGATTATATCTCTGCACCAATACATTATAGAACAATATGGGCATTGAGACTTATTGCCTTAATAGTGGTAATTGCTGCTTTAATAGCAACTTTCAATAAAAAATTTATAATTCAAAATTTTCAGACAACGGCCAACATTGCCAACATAACTTATAACATTGCAATTGTGCTCATGATTTATTTTTCCTCACCTGAGGAAAAATCTTATTATACTTATTACACAGGCCTGATTATCATCTGGATGACTACCATAGCAATGCGTATCCGTCTGGTACCTTTTCTGTTAAATGCTGCAATTATCACTGTTTTATACCTCTATATCGCCATTGTAAAACAAAATATGACCTCCCAGGAAAATATCCCTATATTTATCAATAATCTTTTCTTTATGTTAACTACCATTCTATCAGTTAGTATTGCCGACCTGGTACTGGAAAGCTTTATCCGCAGGAACTTCCTTGACCAGAAAATATTGAAATTACAAAACGCTGAATTAGAGCAGAAAAATGAGGAAATATCTGTTCAGAGCCAGATATTACAGGAACAGAAAAAACAACTGGAAAACAAGCACCGCCAGGTAATGGAAGGAATTAACTATGCACGTTATATACAAAAAGCTGTCCTGCCCTCGGAAAAACTACTTGACCAGGTGTTAAAAAATTATTTTCTGATTTATTTACCTAAACAAATAGTCAGTGGAGATTTTTATTACGTAAAAAACATAGGACAGTATCGTATCATAGCAGTAGGAGATTGTACAGGACACGGGGTGCCTGGTGGATTTCTGGTAATGCTCTCTATATCATTACTAGACAATATTATCATTGAAAATCAAAATATTACAAACACTGCAGATATTCTGGAAAAATTACGGAAGTATATCAAACGAGCTATGGGAGAAACCAAAGACGGGCTTGATATAGCCCTTTGCGTGATAGATGACCAGAATAAAAAACTCTATTTTTCAGGCGCTTTTAACCCTGTAATCATTGCCCGTGATGGACAAATCACAGATCTAAAAGCAGTTAAAGCACCAATCGCCGTTTACCCCAAAGAATTACCCTTCCAAACCATCACTTTTGACCTGGAAAAAGGTGATACAATATACCTGTTCAGTGACGGACTGCCTACACAGCGGAATAAAGACAACCTCCCATACGGAAAAAGAAGACTATTGGAAAAAATACAAATTTATAGCACTTTATCCCTAAAAGACCAATATCATATTTTCCTCAAAGAAATAGCACAATGGACAGAAAATTCCTCTCAGCTGGATGATATAACTCTCCTGGCTCTAAAAATTTAACTCATCAGCAGTATTTTTTACTTGTTCCCAGGAAGGAAAATCTGTTAAAAACTCACACTTGCCCTGATCTACACGGCAGATAAAGGTCTGTTTGCCGTTGGTCAAAACCAAATAAAGAGCACCAAGAGAATAGAAATACTGCCATATCTGCGTTAGAGTATCACTACCAATCTTAACATCAGGGGCTTTGCATTCCACAATAAGCACTGGTTTACTCCGGTAATAAACAACAATATCTGCCCTTTTCCTGGCAGAAGCAAAATCCAAACTGACCTCGGTCTTAATAACCTCTATGGGAAAGCCACGCGAAAGTAAAAACTTTATAAAACCCTGACGAACAAGCTCCTCAGGTGTTGCAGCGACATATTTTTTCCGCGTTGGGTCAAAAATTTTTTTCATACAAAAATTTTCCTCTAAGATAAAACCTCTTTCAAATAAAAAAAAGCTGCCTGGCACAAAACCAGACAGCTTTTCTTTCAATAAACACTTGCTTAGAACAGCCAGTTAAGCCCAATATAAAGTCCGGATGAACCGTCCTGGATGTTCAAAGCTTTTCCGTAGTCCACAGCTACAATGAAGTTTTCATTCAGGGCAAAACGGATACCTCCACCATAGCCCAAGTGAAGCTTTCCTATTACATTTGGGTCATTATTAAAGAACATATCCTCGGTGTAGCCACTGGAAGGGGCAACAGCAAAGTTAACAGTATAATCGTGAGGTTTGAGTATCATACCGCCATCCATAAAAGCACTAAGCGCAATGTAAAAATCCTGACCAAGGAATTTGGTATTAATAACACGCCAGCGCATCTCCATATTTCCGAAAGCTACTCCGTCAGCAATAAGGCGGTCACGCATAATTCCACGGATAGTTTTGGCACCACCAAAACCATCCTGAATATTATCCTTGGTATTGTAATAGAATGGCAGCATATAGAAAGGAGCTTTTCCGGCCAGGATATAGCTAATAGAACCGCGATAAGCAAAGATTAATTTCTTTGGTAGAATGGTAAAATACTGTCTGTGAGTAGCAACAAACTGCAAGTATCTGTATTTCTTAGGATGGATGAAATCCACGGCAGAAACAAAGAAAGCTTCCTCCCACAGGCCCTTATTTGGCATAGGTTCGTTATCGCGGGTATCGTAAATAAAACCGATCTTCATCATACCCATACTTCCGCCATGGGCTTCATCCGGGGCAATAGCGCCCCACTGCTGATAGAGCTCAAATAATCCTGGCACACTGTCCAGTGAAGGGAGCATTTCGTCAGGTTTCTTGCCTTTGTTGAGCTTATCAATATTTACAGAGTTAATCATAATCCTCTGATAGCCAATTCCACCATAGAGACGCAATTTCTTACCCATCAGCGGCACCTGCACATCCGGCATAAAACGGAAAGTGCGCCTGTCCATACGATAGAACATACGCGACTTATATTCCGGAGAATCAGTGGTCATCCACTGAGGATGGAAAACAGCTTGATAGCCATTAAATCCGTAAAAATCAAGTGCTTGCTCAATATAATAACCAAAATCCAGAAGTAATCTTACATTTGTTCCCAGAAAAGCTTTATCGTCATAGTTTATACGGAAAATTCCGCTTCCTTTGGTAGTATTGGAAGCTTCCAGATAAATGGAACGGAGATAATCCGGATACAAAGAACCATCGCCCCAGTCAAAGATATAGCCAATAGCACCATAACGGAATCCTACATCCGTGTTATAGGAAAGTGCAGGCAGAGCGCCACCAAACTTCCATCCGGTAGGTGGAGCTGTTTTAACCTTTACGCTATCACTCTGAGCATTAGCACCCCAAAATAGGGAAACAGCCAGAAACAAAAAAAACAATTTTTTCATATCTACAACTTTTGATTTTTCATTCAAAAATATCAAATTATTTTTTTATAAAAAATTTTATAAAAATCCATTTTGATTTGAATTTTTTTCTTATGGGAAAAAAACTATTTTTAACACAAAAAAATAAAATACAATGGAAAAATTTGACCTTATAATCATAGGTAGCGGCCCTGGCGGATATGTTGCAGCCATACGCGCATCACAACTGGGGCTAAAAACCGCTGTAGTGGAAAAATCCGAAATAGGCGGAGTGTGCCTCAACTGGGGCTGTATCCCTACAAAAGCCCTGCTCAAAAGTGCCCACATTTATGCAGAAATTAAATCTGCTGCAAAATTTGGAATATCTGTTTCAGAAGTAAAACCGGATTTCCAGAAAATAATAAAGCGTTCGCGCACTGTGGCATCCCAGGTGAGCAAAGGCGTGGAATTCCTTTTCAAAAAAAACAACATCACTTTACTAAAAGGAACAGGTAAAATTGTCAATAAAAATACTGTGGAAATCACAAATCAAGATGATACTATCACTGCCAATACCGACTACATCATAATTGCCACAGGCGCCAGATCACGCCAACTGCCTGGCCTGGAAATAGACGGCGAAAAAATTATCGGATACCGTCAGGCAATGACCCTGACAGAACAACCATCTGAGATGCTTGTTATTGGGTCAGGAGCAATCGGCGTGGAACTGGCATCATTCTATGCCCTACTTGGCACAAAAATTACAATAGTAGAACTATTACCACGGATTGTGCCCACCGAAGACGAAGAAATATCCGCAGAGCTGGAAAAACACCTTAAAAGACAACGCATAAAAATTTACACTTCCTCTACTGTGGAAAACATTAATACTGAAGGTGATAAAATCACAGCTACAATAAAAACTCCCGACGGTGAAGTGAGTATCACTGTTGACAAAATATTCTCAGCCGTGGGCATTACACCAAACACTGAAAATCTGGGACTGGAAAACGTGGGTATTGAAACCGAAAAAGGACGGATAAAAGTCAATGAGTTCTACCAGACAAATATTGTTAACATCTTTGCCATAGGCGACGTTATCAATACCCCTGCCCTGGCACACGTTGCCAGTGCCGAAGGCATCACTGCTGTAGAATACATCGCAGGACTTAATCCTCAGCCCATTGATTATAGCCATATACCAGCAGGAATCTTTACGCATCCGGAAATAGCATCCGTAGGCCTACGCGAGCATCAGGCCAGAGAAAAAGGCATAAACTACCGCGTCGGAAAATTTCCGTATTCCGCACTGGGTAAATCCACGGCAATAGGCAACCGCGATGGTTTTGTAAAACTGCTATTTGATGAGGAGGACCATCTAATTGGAGCGCATATTATTGGCGAGAATGCCACAGATATGATTGCTGAGCTGGTGGTTGCAATGAACGGCAATGTCAGCGGAAAACAAATCCTTAAAACCATACATCCGCATCCCACACTCTCGGAAGCCATAATGGAAGCTGCTGCAGCAGCTCATAACGAAGCCATACACATCTAAACCTAAAAATAAAACTATGAAAGGTATTATTCTTGCAGGAGGAAGCGGGACACGTCTATACCCCGCAACAATAGCAATTTCCAAGCAGATTATTCCTATCTATGACAAACCTATGATTTATTATCCGCTATCAGTTCTGATGCTGGCCGGCATCCGTGAAATTCTAATTATTTCCACGCCACGCGACATTCATCTGTATCAGGATTTGCTGGGCGACGGAAAGCAAATAGGCCTCAATATCAGCTATGCCATACAGCCCAAACCCGAAGGACTGGCCCAGGCCTTCATCATTGGAGAGGAGTTTATTGGCAACGACAATGTTTGTATGATACTGGGCGACAATGTTTTCTACGGATATGGGCTTACTACTATGCTCAAGGAAGCAGCCTCCCTTGAAGATGGCGCTTATGTATTCGGATACTGGGTTAAAGACCCTGAACGTTACGGTGTGGTGGAATTTGACGAAAACGGAAATGTAATAAGCCTGGAGGAAAAACCTGTACACCCAAAATCAAATTATGCTGTGGTAGGCCTGTATTTCTACAGCAATGACGTAGTGGAAAAAGCCAAAAATCTCAAACCCTCAGCCCGTGGCGAACTGGAAATCACTGACTTGAATAATATGTATCTGCAGGAAGGACGCCTGAAAGTTAAACTACTGGGACGCGGATTTGCCTGGCTCGATACAGGCACACACCAGAGCCTGCTGGATGCTTCAAACTTTATTGCTACTATTGAAAAACGTCAGGGGCTAAAAATTGCCTGCATAGAGGAAATTGCTTACCGTCAGGGATTTATCACAAAAGATCAGCTTCTTTCCCTGGCTGATAAATATAAAAACAACCAATATGGAGATTATCTCCGGCGCATAGCTAATGAAATAGAGGTGTCTAAAAATAATCCGATTTTTAATTAGCCAACTTGTTATGTTTAAGAATTATTTTTAATTTTGTAAAGAAAACTTAAACAGGAATATTATGAAAAGACTGATAGCTTTACTCGTATTATTCATAGGGCTAATTAGTTACAGCAGCGCAACAGTAGTTGCTCCAATGCATCAACACCAGAGTTTCAAAACAGAAATCACCAAAAAGGTTGATGCTAAAAAAATCTCTTTCAAAAATTTGTTATCTCCCAAAAAGGACAAAGCCGTTGTTCTGGGTAAATACGCTATGCTTGGTATTACCCTGTTTTTAATTGGCTTACTCATAGTCTTACTTCCCTCTTCCGTTATTCTCATTGTAGGATACACGCTGATAGTGATGGGGGTCGTATTCTTTGTCCTAAACTTTGTCATCTGAGAGAAAGCCCGGCAATACACCGGGCTTTTTTAAAATCTTTCTTATGGGGAAAAAAGCTTTAATACTCAGCGGAGGTTCCATCAAAGGAGCCTTCCAGGTAGGCGCTATGCAGGCCGTATTTGAACAAGGATTTCGCCCGGATATTATGCTGGGTATTTCCATTGGTGCTGTTAATTCTACGTATTTTGTCAATAAAATAGGGGAAAAAGAGAATATTATTTCCAACCTCCAGGCATTGGAAGATTTAAAACAATTCTGGTTTGACCACACCCGGAATCCCAGGCAAATTATGAAACGCCGTTCCTTGCTGCGCTTAGGCTATGACCTCATTACCAACAACTTCCGTTCCCTGATGGATACTTCAAACTATTTTGCCTGGTTCAACAATTTAAAGCCGGAATACATAAAAAGATCCCGCATAAAGTTAATGGTAGGGGCAGTAAATCTTTATTCTGGGGAAATTGAATATTTTGATTCAAATAATCCCAACATAGTGGAAGCAGCCAAGGCCAGCAGTATAATTCCACTTATTATGCCACCGGTTATTATTAACGGCATTCCATACGTGGACGGAGGCGTTAAAGATGTGGTTCCTTTGCGTCCGCTTGTGGATAATCACGAAATCTCCGAGCTGGTTATCATTATCACGCATCCTGTAAGGCTCTCCAATAAAAAATTCAATATTGGAAATATAAACCATTACATCACACGCACCAAAAACATAACTGTCAACGAAATTATCCAGGGTGACCTGGACGATATAAAGGATTTCAACCGCCGCCAGCTGTTAATTCTAAAAAAACCCATTAAGTATAAAATTATTCGTCCACAGGATGAACTGGAATTCACACTGGACAAGTTCACCCCGGATGACATAAGATATATGATGGATCTCGGCTATAAAACAGCAATGCAGGCACAATGGGAAAAAAATTAAACAGAAAAAAGGCTCTGGTGCTAAGCTCTGGAATACTGGATGGAGCTTTCCAGGCCGGGGCTATTAAACGGATATTTGAAACAGGCTTCCGCCCGGACATTATCGCTGGCAACGGGATAGGGGCTCTGCACACAATTTTTATTGCCAGCGAACTGGGCAGGACAAACAATAAAATCAGCCTCAATACTATTGCAAAAAACCTTGAACTATTCTGGCGAATAAAAATTTCCTCTTCCAGAGATTTACTGAAAAGAAAATCCCTGCTAAAACTGGCATCGCAAATTTTAAGAAAAAAATTTGTTTCCTTATACGATACATCAGAGCTTGAAGAACACGTGCTCAGTATTATTGACGTGGGAAATATTCACAAATCCTCAATAGAGGCTGTCATAGGGGCTATTAATGTATTTTCTGGCGAAACAGAATACTTTAATCTTCGCAGTCCTTATCTGATAGAGGCTATTTTTGCCAGTTATTCCCTTCCGTTTATGATGCCTTATGTTTTTATTGAAAATATTCCATATATTGATGCAGCAGAGCGGCATATCATTCCTGTGAGATATTTGCTGGAAAATTACGATATTTCGGAAATGATTATAGTGCTGGCACATCCTACAAAATTAAGCTACAAAAAATTCAATCCCGGCAATCTCAACCAGCTTATTTACAGAACAAAATACATTACTGATAATGAATTACTCCATAGGGATTTGCGTTTTCTGAAAGAAAAAAGCAAAAAGATAAAACTATCCTACCAGATAATTGAACCTGACAAAGAAGCAAATATTGACATTACCAGATTCACCAAAAAACAAATAGAAGAAGTTATTGATGCGGGATACCGCAAAGCAAGCGAAATACTGGAATACAGCAAGACAACTATCTAAAAATCAACCCAATACCTAAACGTTAAAAAATTTTTTTCTTCCAGGGAAAAAAATATCTTTGTCACGTTATTCCGGTGCCTCAGTGGCTTAAAAGGGAATCCGGTGAAAATCCGGAGCTGTCCCCGCAGCTGTGAGCGCCAACAAAAAGCTTTTGTGCATAAAGCCACTGTTCCCTATGGGAATGGGAAGGCGCACAAAAGCGGCGCAAGCCAGAAGACCTGCCGGAATAACACAGTTATCTGTGCTTTCGGGGGTTAAAGCACAGAGCAGGAGATACCAGCCTTCTGTTCTATCCCCGACAGCACAGCTTTAGTCAGAACTACAAACAAAAACCATAAAAAGCTGTGCTATGAAACGACTGATTTTATTTCTGTTCGTGCTGCTAACCGGGCTACTCAACGCCCAGGACACTGTTTTCTCTTTTAACAGCCTGCCCGTTCCGGATACAGGTTTCTGCAACGGAAGCAATCTTAACGGATTTTTTGCCGACACTGCCGCAGGTGTTATTGTGAAATTATACAATAACTACAATGCTTCGTGGAACTCCTGGCAAGGATTTGCTTATTCACTATGGAAAGATGACTCAACTGCTGGATATACAAACCAGTGGAGTGCTTATCCGGGCTACCTGCTGGACTCCACTTTTGTAATCGCATATATCGGAATTGATTGGAATAATAATTACCAGAACATACCAGCTGGTATGCACTTTTCTGCCAGTGTGAACATTAAATCTGTTTACCTGGCCAACACTACCTACACTGCCCTGACAATCAAAAACGGAAACCAGTATGCCAGATCTTTTGCCGACAGTGACTACTACAAAGTTATAATTACAGGATACCACCGCGGAGAACAAACCGGACAGGTAGAACATTATCTGGCAGACTATCGCGACGGACTAAGATTTATTCAAAAAGACTGGGCATTCGTAGATTTGTCACCGATCGGAACAGTGGACAGTATCAGCTTCAACGTAATGAGCACCGACACCGGAGATTACGGAATGAATACACCCGGATATTTCGCCCTGGACAGACTGCGTTTTAGTCCAACACAGCCCAGCACTGCTGCCGTAGCCACTGTGCAGACTAACGTTAAAATATATCCCAACCCGGCAGATACTTACGTTATCCTTCCGGATAATATCGCCAAAGCTGTTATTTTTAACCAGATGGGACAAAAAATCCTGCAAACCCGCCATAGTAGTGTTAACGTTGCGTCCTTGCCTGCCGGTTTATACGTAATTAGAATGTGGAACGGACGTCAATGGATAGATAAGAAGCTAATTATCAAGCACTAATATGCAAAAAATCCTGCTGACATTCCTTATTCTGCTGTTTGTCACGGAAGTTTCCGGACAGTTCGCGCCACAGGCCGGACTGTCCGGTTCCACAGCTATTCCGGCCTCATCCACCCTCATAAAGGACTGGGCTCATTACATCACCATAGACAGAGGCTATATCAATGCAGCTGATACGACTTTAACCGTGGATAGCAGTAACAGGGCAACATACGGAGATAAAACAGCTGCACTGGGACCTGCTGACGGAAAAGTTATCAGCCTGGGCGATGGAGGAAGTGCAACGATTTTCATTCCGCAGGGTATATACAACGGGCCAGGATATGATTTTGTAGTATTTGAAAATGGCTTCCGGTCCACAACAGACTCCAATCTGGCTTTTCTGGAGCTGGCATTTGTAGAAGTGAGCAATGACGGAAAAAACTTTGTCCGTTTTCCCGCAATATCCTTAACACAGGACACAGTGCAAATAGGCAGTTTCGGCTGGTTGGATGCCAGAAAAATATACAACCTGGCCGGAAAATACATCGGAGGTTACGGCGTGCCTTTTGACCTGGGCGAATTATCCTCGCAAGAGATAGATTTGAATAATATACACTACATCCGCATTACTGACGTAATCGGAACAATAAATCCCTACCTGGCCTCATACGACAGCCAGGGGCACATCATTAATGACCCGTTTCCTACGCCTTTTCCCTCGTGTGGATTTGACCTGGATGCTGTGGGGCTGATAAACATCAATCATCCTGCCCAGATAAAAATTTTTCCCATACCAACTAAGGGTTTAATTAACATCATATCCGGAAAAAACATTTTACAAATATTAATCATTGATAATCAAGGCAAAATCATATATAAAAGCCAGCCTAATGTTAAATTTTTTAAAATAAATCTTTCTCAAATTCAATCCGGGCTTTATTTTTGCATAATTAAAACAAAAAATCAGACATTTTGCAGAAAGTTAATTAAAATATAATGAGATACAGGCTGGCTACATTATTTGTATTCTTTTTTCTGTTATTTTTTTCAGGATGTCAACGTATTATCCCGCCACAAAAAATTAAAGAAGGAATAGCCTCATTTAATATCAAGTATGAGACAAGCAAGGAAGAAAATCCTATTGTAGTGCTTTTGCCCAAAAAGATGAAAACATTTTTCAAGCATAATAATACAGCCACAGTAGTGGAGGGCTTCTTTAGCTCATTTAAAATGATTTTGCTTACCAGATGTGATATAGACAGGAAATATGCCATTGTCAGGGTTCTGGACAAAAAATATATTTACGAAACCGACCTTGATGGCAAGCCTTTTGGTATTGACCAGATGAAACCAATGAAAATAACACTTATTGACAGCAGCTTTACTTACAAAGGGCTCAAATGTAAAATTGCCCGGATTTATTGCCCTGCTATATCCCAGAAACCTTATGATGTATATTACACCGAAGATATTGACATAAAAAATGCCAACATAAACTCACCTTATTACAAAATACCAGGGGTACTGGTTAAATTCAAACTCAAACTGTTTAATGTGATTATGGACGTTGAATTAAATGATATACAAAAACAAGCTGTTGATAATTCTATTTTTGAAATTCCAAAAAACAACTATAAATATGTATCTTTGGATGAACTGGAAAAAATTATAAATCAATTTCAGTAATGAGAAATTTCCGTTATGGCATAAGTTTTCTTATTCTTATTCTTTTCATATTGCTTTCCTGCCAGAAACATAATGATGACTTATACAGCTACTACCGGGTATATTTCCCTTCCACCTACCGGACATTAAAAGGCACATTGCTAAGGACACAGGCAGTTCCCGACCGTCTGCATTATAGTAATGACTCTGTGCCCGGGCTAACAGCTTATTCAGCAGAGATTGAAGGGGAATTTATTTCTGTTTACGACACAATAGTTCAGCACGGCCACGTATGGTCTATGAATAATCCCAATCCTGTTATTAACCCCAACGACCCATCGCATTATTCCCGGTTAGGGGCCTGGCCAACAGACAGCAGTGGAATATTCGTCACTAAGATAGAAAATCTTTATCCTAACACGCCCTTTTATGTAAGATCATATATCGTCACTATTCACGGCGACACTGGATATAATCCGAGTATATACGTTGATACTACTCTCAAAGCTGTTGACGCCTGGTTCAAAGCACCTTCCTTATCAGGATCGCAACGTACCGGAGCTGTGGCACTATCCTATTACGACCCCACCAAAGGCTATCAAGTAGGCATCCTGGCTACTGGTAATACCGCCAACGAAGTGTTAAATGATGTGTGGATATATGACCCTGAGGAAAAAGCATGGCAAAACATCGCCAATTATCCTGTTGGTATTACCCAGGCCGTTGGATTTATTCTTACTTACACTGACGCCCAGGAACAGGAAAACACCAAGCTATACCTTGGCACTGGTGAAACAAATCCTTATGGCTCTGGGCAAACAAATATCTGGTACGAATATGATTTTACGGACAATAAATGGATCCAGACAATATCCAAAGCCGACTATCCTATAAATGTCAGCCGCGCAGTAGCCTTTACAATAGGTAAATATGGATATGTGGCTTTCGGACTACTTAACAATGGGTCTGCAACCAATGCCATATACCGCTTTGACCCGGCTGAAGCAGATAAACCCGGGGGCAACCCATGGATCAGCATGCCAGTTGTCAACGGACAATATGCCCGCTACGATGCTATTGCCTTCGTTGTGGACTCCGCTGCTTTTATTGGGCTTGGACAAAATTCTGGAAATTATTTTAATGATATCTGGACCTTTGTCCCCAATAATACCACTGGGGGCAGCTGGACAAGAAAAACCACTTTCCCTGGCCAGGCCAGATCACAAGCAGTTGTTTTTGTAATAAATAAAAATGCTTTTATCGGATTGGGTAAAAATGATAGGGGTGGCTTCAAAGATTTCTACCGTTACGAACCTTTTACCGATTCCTGGGATAATTGTGCTGACTATAAAATTGGGCCAGATTTCCATGGTGGTTTCCAAAAAACAAGAGATGCTGCTGCCTTTGCCCTCAATCAGCTGGGATTTGTAGGAACAGGCTATAAAACAGACGATTCCCTTACTCCATATACATCAGAATTCTGGTTCTATCAACCATGGTAAAAAATACAATTATGAAACGGTCAATTCTAATATCGCTTCTGATATTCATAACAATACAAATGCAAGCCCAATGGGGGGAGTTCAATTATTTTGTATTCAAAGCAGGCATTACCAATCAATTCCTCAATCCAGCGCCTTCTTCCGGGTCGGGACTATTTATTAACACTTTTGACGGAGATAAGGAACTAATGCCAGAAAAAAACAAATTCCTAAAATATAACCAGGGCTTTAATATAGGAATGGATTTTCATTTTGACTGGCATAACGACATGGGAGGCTTCATTATTGGAGCAGAGTTCCACAATTTCTCAGTGTCTAACAAATTTGTTACCGACCGCCCGGATTATTACGTAATACGGACAATGACAGTGTATTCGGCAAGTTTCCCTGCAATGGTCAAATTCGGTTATGAAATTTTCAATTTGCAACGCTACGCTTTTGTAGGTGTAAGAATGAACTGGAACTTCCGCATGGATTTATCCGAAGAAGCCAGCTGGAACTCCGTGCCCCGTATAAAGACATATACCCAGGCTGACAATGTCTATAAACCATTCAGCGCTGTTATTGTGGGAGGGATTAATTTCCTGTTTTTCAACATAGAAGCTGACTTGTATCCACAAAGTTTTTTGAATAAAAATTATACAATTAATGTTGGGACAGATGCCGAACCATTTATTATCCACCCGTTTGAAACATATCCAGATTACTATTTTGTTATAAACACCACTATTTATATTCCGCTTTCCCCATGGGCCACAACAAGGAGCTATTTCCTTAACCGTCTGGTGAGGATGTTTTGATATTAAAAAAATAAAAAACAACCAAAGTCGGTTTAAAACATTTTTATCTGTTTAATTTTTTGATATTTTTGAAGCAAATCTAAAAACAAGGACAATGCCTAAATTATCAGCACGTTCTTACAATATGCCTGCTTCCCCTATCCGTAAACTGGTACCTCTGTCGGACCAGGCAAAAAAAAGAGGCATAAAAGTTTATCATCTTAACATTGGACAGCCAGACATTAAAACACCGGAAGTAGCACTGGAACCATTAAGAAATTTCAGTCCGGATACTATCATTGAATACACCAATTCTGCCGGACTGGAAAGCTATCGCCGTGCCCTGGCAGATTACTACAAAAACCTTGGCATAGATGTGGATTACACAGATATCCTAATCACTGCCGGAGGGTCTGAGGCTCTTTTCTTTACCTTTATGACACTGTTCAATGCTGGCGAAGAAGTCATCATCCCCGAACCATTCTATACTAACTATAACAGTATAGCACAGGAAGCTGACGTAAAAATTGTCCCTATCACTTCCTACATAGAAGACGGATTTGCGCTACCACCTATTGAAGAATTTGAAAAACGTATTACTGATAAAACCAAAGCTATTCTTATCTGTAATCCAAGCAATCCTACCGGCGCCCTCTACACAAAAGAAGAGCTTGAACAACTACGTGAAATAGCAATCAAGCACGACCTTTTCCTGATTGCAGATGAAGTTTACCGCGAATTTGTTTATGACGGATACGAACACTTCTCTGTTATGCAACTGGAAGGCATTGAAGACAGAGTGGTTCTGGTAGACTCCAATTCCAAGCGTTTCAGCCAGTGCGGCACGAGGACTGGTTATCTGGTATCCAAAAATAAAGATTTCATCCAGCAGGCTCTTAAATACGCTATGGCGCGCTTGAGCCCGCCATATTTCGGACAATTAGTAGGAGAAGCTTCTCTGAAAGCTCCAAAAGAATATTTCAAGGAAGTATATGATGAATATATCAAACGTCGTAACTTCCTTATTGAGGCGCTGAACAAAATAGAAGGCGTTTATGCTCCAATGCCACACGGAGCTTTTTATACCATAGCACGGTTGCCCATTGACGACAGTGAAAAATTCTGCGCCTGGTTACTATCAGATTTCAATGACAACGGCGAAACCGTAATGTTTGCCCCAGCACCTGGCTTTTACGCCACACCTGGCCTGGGCAAGGACGAAGTCCGCATTGCCTATGTGCTAAATGTTAATGATCTGGCAAGAGCTATGGAAATCCTTGAAAAAGCCCTGAAACAATATCCCGGAAGCAAAATCAAATAATTCCATAAAAAAACAAGGAGGCCAAACGTGCCTCCTTGTTTTTTATCTGCACTTTTGCCTGTCAAGGCTTCCCAGCACAGCAATTATACGTAAATACTTACTACGGGAATAATCAGCAGGATTACATCCGGGCTGCCCCTGCGGAACGGATAATCCACGACTTCGGAAATACTCCTGCCATACCTGCGGCATTTTTCCATCAGCTAAGGCACGGAAATTCATAGGATAAACCGGAAAAAACTCCCT
Source organism: uncultured Bacteroidales bacterium (assembly GCA_964649975.1). GTDB lineage: Bacteria > Bacteroidota > Bacteroidia > Bacteroidales > S143-33 > S143-33. Next base: position 31,716 of record CAZYSM010000014.1, read on the forward strand.
GCCATTATTGGCATATTTAAACATCCAGTATATCAATTCACTGCAATAAAAAGCACTATCATTCAGCACAAAAACATCGTCATAGGGTTTACCTATCTGCCTCATACCATAGTCAAGTGCTGACTTAATCAAATAGCGGTACCTCGGCTTAAGCCGTGCAACTATCACCTTTGGTCTGGCCTTTTCATCCGTGCTACGATCAAGGAAGTCCTCCAGAGGAGTTAATCTAACCTGTCCGTATGCTTCAAGGACATATTTTCTACCATCTCTCACCGTCACAATACCCACATGGGAGATTTTATATCCATGATAACCGCAGGTAGCCCCCTCTATGGCATCACACAAAGGCCCGCAACCCAGCTGCTGAAAGAGCAAATCACCCTGACGGATAATATCTACGGGCTGCAACAGACGTAAAGCCAGAAGCACAGAAACTACAAATCTGATCATAGATATAACATTCCGAGTATAACAACAGCCACAGTACCATAAATTAAAGTAAGTGGCAAGCCTATACGTATGAAATCACGGAATTTGTATCCACCAGCACCATAAACCATTGTATTAGTCTGATAACCAATAGGTGTCATAAAACTTGCCGTAGCTCCGTATGTCATAGCCAGCACAGTAGCCACTGGTGCAATAGCTGATTCCTTGGCCACAGTAAGAACAATAGGAAACAATATAGCTACAGCAGCCTTATTGGTAATAAAACTACCAATAACATTAGTGATAAGGAAAATACCTGCCAACAATCCGTAAACACCCAGAGGACGGAACATATCAATAATAAAATCGGCCAGCAAAACCGCAGCACCAGTTTTCATCATAGCAAGTCCGTATGCCAGAGCCATTACAAGCAAAAAGCCCAGGTCATAATCCATTTGTTCTCCCAGACGTTTGGGCGTGGTAATCTTAAACAGTGTAAGCACTATCAACAAGGACAAAACACCTATAAAGAGACTAATTACTTTAAGAGCTGCAAGGAAAACCACAAGTAATGTACCTCCGCCCAGAATAGCGTATTTATACCAGGGCAAGCGTTTGATTTCCTTAATTTTAGAAATAATATAAAAATCTTTCACATCTTTGGTCAAACTATGAAATCTATCCCCAACCAGCAATAATATAGCATCCCCTGGCTTTATTTTAACATCCTGTATCTTGCCAGTTATACGTTCACCATTACGGTGAATGGCAATGGCAATAGCATCATATTGTGCTCTAAAATTAATGTCTCTAATACGGCGGTTAATCAGCCATGAATTGTTAGAAACCACAATCTCAATAATATCAATATGTTTTTTGAACAAAAACATTCCTATACTGGGGAAACGGAAATCCTCCGAATCCTCCAAAAGATCGGAAATAGCCTGTGAAGACCCGGATAGTAACAATATATCCCCGCTTTTGAGGGTAACATAATCCACAGCAGAAGACAAAACTTCATCACCTCTAATAATCTGATATAAAAACAGCTGCGAAAATTTATCTTTTACATCCTTAAATCGTTGTCCTATCAGAGGTGATTTATCAACAATCTGAGCTTCAATAAAATAATCCCTTGCAAAATTAGCCTCCTTATCCATATTCTTTTTACGTACCTCTTTGGGAAGCAGGTAATAGCCAATAAAAAGGATATACAAAATCCCAATAATAATCATAGTACCGCCCACAGGAGTAAAGTCAAAGATATTCAGAGGCTTAAAGTTAGGAAAAATATGCTGGTCAGCAATCATACCGTTAACTATCATATTCGTGCCCGTACCTATAAGTGTAGCAGCTCCACCCAGGATAGCAGCATAAGAAAGTGGAATCATCAGTTTGGAAGTACTAACTTTATGCTTACGGCTCCACTCTTTAATATAGGGTATCATAATTGCAACAATAGGGGTATTGTTCAAAAAAGCGGATAAAGGCGCAATTATAACCATCATCCTTAGCAAAAAGGCACGGGCACTTTTAACTCCCTTAAAGGCAATATCAAAAATAGCATTGAGCATGTGGGTTTCCTCAAAAATACTGCCCAACAGCAGCAGAGCCAGCACCACAGCCACATGCTCGTTAGCTACACCACTTAACATCTCGCGCGGGGTGATAACGCCGAAAATAACCAGAACAGTGACTGCAATAAGAAAAGTAAACCCTGGGCCAAGCAAATCAAAATACAAGGAAATAAGAATAAAGGCCAATGTCACTAATACCAGTATAATCTCAAAACTCAGCATATTTCCAACTACCCTATTTGTAGGTCAAATTTACTTTTTTAAAAATAAGCTGAAAAAGTTTAAGGATAAAAATTTAATACTTCACATCAAAAATCTCATAAACAGGCAGATGGTCACTATATCCACCCAGATAACGGGACCCAGCAAATGTCCTGAAAGGATACTTTTCTTTTTTTCTATTCTCTTTTACCATAAAATCTTTTTCCAGTACATGCCCTGGTCCCTCAGGTATAAGTTTGCTATGGTCAAGAATGAAATTTCCGGAAAGTATTATATTGTCAAACATAAGCCAATGATGGTCGTGAAAATAAGTTCCTTTGCCCTGTTTATCCAGTGGCAACATCACATTGTATAAATCTGTAAGACGTTTTGGTTTTTCCTTGGCTCCAAGAGTGGAATAAAGACTTTTATTGGTAGGCTCATCGTTGAAATCACCCATAATTATAATTTTGGCATCAGGATTTTGTTTTAGCACTTTTGCCACAGCTTTTTTCAAATCCTTAGCAGCAGCAATGCGTTTATATTCGCTTTGCTCTCCAGCATGCCTTGTCACACGCGATTTCCAGTGATTAAGGAATATATGTAAAGTTTCTCCGTTGCGAGTTTGTCCTACAATGTGGATTATCTCACGGGTACGGGCAGCCCGTCCGGGCTTATAATGTATATCAATTTTTTCACTGCTTAAAACCTTAAACTCCGTGGGGTCATACAACAGTGCCAGGTCTATTCCGCGCATGTCCTTACTCTCATAATGCACAATTTTATAGCCTCTTAGGGCAGTATTTTTAACCAAATCTTCCAGAACACGCTTGTTTTCCACTTCGCAGACTCCTATTAAATCCGGCACCTCCCTGGGGTCAACATTATAAAAAACCTGTCCCAGATGCTTGATTTTAGTCATATATCTCTTTGTATTCCAATGTTTTTTACCATCAGGCACATACTCATTATCATAGCGATTATGAGGGTCGTCAATGGTATCAAAAAAATTTTCCAGATTATAAAACATCACAATCAGCCGGGTGGTATCATTCCCTTTGCTAAGATGCATATCCGAAAACTCCGTAGCCTCATTAGTTTTAACCTGACTATTATCCTGGCTTTGTTTCTGTCTATCCTCAAAATAATAAAGAGCCAGAAGGATTAAAACCGTAATAATAGTAATAAACAGACTGCGCTTACTTTTTTGTTTCTTTGCCATTGGACTTAATTTTTAATTGTTGGTTTATTGATTCCTTGTGAATTAATTCTATAAAATTACGAATAAAATTTTTATCCAGGCCATTCTTTAACCCGAAACTTATCCTTGAAGCAAGAATCTCCTTCCAGCGGGAAAGTTGAAAAATACTTATATCATGTTCCTGCTTATATTTTCCAATTTTCTTTACTATGTTCATACGTTGGCCTAAAAGCTCTATCAATTGAAAATCAATAGAGTCAATCTGCATACGATATTTTTCAAGCTGGGAAATAAAATCTTTATCAAAATCCGGTTTCTTGATTTTCAGTTGTTTTATCAAAATGGCAAACTGGTCTGGCGTTAGTTGTTGTCTGGCATCCGAAAGTGCTTTGTCCGGATTTGGATGCACCTCAATCATTAACCCCTCAAAATTCATGTCCAGGGCTTTTTGTGCAATTTCCATTATATAATCCCTGTTGCCTGCAATATGGCTCGGATCTCCAATAATAGGCAAATCAGGAAATTCTGTTTTCAGGTCAATGGGGATTTCCCATTTTGGGATATTACGCAAACGCTGCTGCACAAAAGGGAAAAAACCACGATGAATAGCGGCTAATTTCTTAATCCCCGCCTTGTACAAACGTTCCAGAGCACCTATCCATAACTTTAAATCAGGGTATATAGGATTTTTGACCATGACAGGTATATCACATCCCCGTATGGCATCTGCAATCTCCTGCACGGAAAAAGGATTCCCCACGGTACGGGCGCCCAGCCATATTATATCAATAGCGCCGGACGCAAGGACTTTTTCCACATGATCGGCACGAGCCACTTCGGTAGTTGTTAACAAATTAGTCTTCTGCTTAACCTGCTGCATCCATTCCAGCGCCACATCGCCTGCTCCTTCAAAAGTTCCAGGGCTTGTCCGCGGTTTCCAGATACCTGCCCTGAAGACTTTTACTTTATCAATCCTTGACAAATACTCAGCTGTGGAAACAACCTGCTGGCGTGTCTCGGCACTGCACGGACCAGCAATAAAAAGCAAATCACAGTCTTTAAGATTTTCATGCCAATACCTGAAATGAATTAAATCCATTTTTTTAATAATTTTACATCCAAAATCTTTTACAAAAACCTATCTTTGGACAAAGGAAGCGTTTTAAAATGAAAGCAAAGATAAATATAAGAATTTTTTTCCTGGTTTTTCTGATAATATTTTCGTTGTCTATGCCTGCTCAGGCACAAAAACATTATAAAATAAAAACTGTTGTCATAGACCCGGGCCACGGCGGAAAAGACCCTGGGGCTCTGGGGCGTTTCAGCAAAGAAAAAGATATAACACTGGCAATTGCAAAAAAAGTAGGATATTACATCAAACGAGCTTTTCCGGATGTAAAAGTAATATACACACGCACCAGCGACGTGTTTATTCCTCTATATAAAAGAGCGGAAATTGCAAATAAAAACAAGGCAGACCTGTTTATATCAATTCACGTCAACTCATCTCCAAATAAACATGTTCAAGGTGCATCTACCTATGTAATGGGGCTACACAAAGATAAAGAAAATCTACAGGTAGCCATGCTGGAAAATAAGTCTATCCTTCTGGAAAACAATTACAAACAAAAATATCAAAACTTTGACATTAATTCGCCCCAAGCATACATTATATTTTCCCTGTATCAGAATGCTTATCTTAACCTGAGCCTGAAATTTGCTCAACTTGTACAATACCAGTTCCGCGAACGTGCCAAAAGGATTGACAGAGGGGTTCACCAGGCCGGATTTCTGGTGCTGTGGCGTACAACAATGCCAAGTGTGCTAATTGAAGTGGGTTATATCAGCAATCCTGCCGAAGAACGCTATCTAAACTCCAAATACGGACAGGATATCATAGCTTCGGCAATATACCGGGCTTTTAAACAATATAAATACCAGGTGGAAAAATGACTTCGCTGGAAAAGAAAACAATATTCATAGGCATAATATCAATTATCACTATTACAGCAGCTATACTGGGTTATGAATTCCTCAAAGGAAACAATCCTTTCAAACCCAACCGTTATTTTTACGTTGTATATGACAATATTAACAACCTGACCGAAACAGCACCTGTATTAATCAGTGGTAAACGTATCGGACAGGTAAAAGATATTTCCTTTAAAGACGCCAGTTCTTACAACAAAATCATTGTAACTCTTTTTATAGAAGAAAATGTCAAAATTCCAGCTGGTTCCGTGGCTCAGATAACTTCCATAGATATGCTAGGCACCAAAGGAATCACTATCATACCCAATAATCACACAAATAAATGGGCTCAGCCCGGTGATACACTTGTAGGATCAGTGGAAACCTCATTACAAGAATTAGTTATGCAACAGCTCGCTCCGCTACAAACAACTATTAATCAACTTAATATTATCCTTCACAAAGTTAATTATACACTGGATTCGGCTTCAATACACGATATAAAAGCTACAATATCAAATCTCAATCATATAGTTTTTGTCCTTGACACAATGTTTAAGCCTCATAGCAGACTGCAAAATACAATTTTGGATATCAACCAGATTAGCAGCACTATTGCCTCACAGAAAGATACTATCACTCAAATCATTAGTTCAACTAACCAGATTATATCCAAAATTAACGCTGCCAATCCGGGACAAATGGTATCTCGCCTGGATAGTCTTATTTACAGCCTCAATAATATAACAAAACAAATAAAAAATGGAAAAGGCACTCTGGGTAAACTCTACTATTCTGATACCCTGTATTATAAACTGGATAGTATTAGTAGCAGACTAAATGACCTGCTACAGGATATTAAACAAAATCCCCAAAAATATATTAATGTAAAAGTCTTTTAGACTCATCAAATTCCTTTTCTCTTATTTCCAGGATTTTATTATTTTCCTTGAAATTGTATCAGAAAATGTAATGAGTAAATTTACTTTAATTTTATCGGTAATACTTGGCATTACTATCCAGACTTATGCGCAAAAAACAATTACCGGACAAATAATTGATCAAAACGGAAATCCGCTTTCTGGAGTAATTATCAAAATTAAAAACTATAATTTATCTGCCAGCACCAATCAGGATGGATTTTTCAAACTCATCCTTCCTACCGACACAACAAAACCCATATTCACCAGTACAGCAGGATATAAAATAAAAAACATAAAACCTGCTTCCGATTCTTTTTTCATCATAACAGTAGAAACCAAACCAGAATTGGATATATTCAACCTTTCGGCTATGCAGCTGATGAACATAAAGGTTTATACCACTAATAAAACTGTGGAAAACATAATAGAATCGCCGGGAAGCATTGATATACTCACCAGACGTGATATTGACATTCTTAACTTCAATAGTCTAAATGATATAATGGAATATGCACCAGGAATATCCGCTATCAATGGCGAAGGAAATATTTTTACCACGCTAACTATCAGAGGAAATACTCAGGTCAATTATAATACCAACACACTCCTGCTCTTTGATGGCATACCCTTGTATAACCCATATAACGGAAGCTTTAACCTCAATGACATACCTCTGAGCGCAATAGAGCGAATTGAAATTGTAAACGGATCCAACTCTGTACTATACGGAAGTAATGCTCTTAATGGCGTGATCAATATTATCCCAAAACACCTCGCATCTGATACAGCTACAACTACAGGCAAAATAAGATATGGCAGCTTTAATACTACTTATTCCAACATTACCCTGATGCAGCGCAAAAATAATTATTACCTCTACTTTTTCAATGATGCGCAAATCTCAGACGGAGAGCCACTGACCTATAACGACGAAGCAGGACATCAATTAACTTTACGGAAAAAATATTCTGGCATCAACAATATTCTCAAAATAGGTAACTCCCACCTCAGCCTTACTCTTAAATACAGCAACCATAGCGAGCCAGGTGTAAAAACCCGTGGCTTCCAGATAGCCCCTACCTTTCCTGGCGATACTCTGGGAAGTCCTGTCCCCGAACAAAATAATGAACAATCTTTCATGGCTAATGTCAAATATACCAGAAGATTATCCAAAATATCCCGCATAAATCTTTCTTCAACAATATATTACTGGAAGTTAAATAAATACTTCGTCAATGGACAATGGAATTATTCCTCAATAGGCAGTTACAATGACATTTTTCTCAATAATAACTTTTCCTCAAGATTGACAAATATCACCGGCATTAGCTATAACCACTACATAGGAAGACGCTATAAAACTCAAATACAGGACTATGACATAGGAAAACTAAATATATGGACTGATGATATCTCTTTTTACATAAATGGGAAATATACGCCATGGCAACAATTGATGTTTTTCTACGGATATCGTATATATTTTGCCAGATACGGAAAAACACAATACCATAATTTTTCTCCAAGGATATCTATTGTGCTTACTCCAAACAAAAAAATCTTTTTCAAGGCAATTTACGGAGAATCGTTCCGCATACCTACATATTTTGAAAAAGAGGTGCACTCTGATAAAGTCATAGGAAATCCGTATCTAAAGCCAGAAAAGAGCCGGTCAGTGGATATAGTACTGACAGGTAAAAGCAAAATAATCTATTTTTCCTCGGACCTATATTACGAAGAAATATACAATAAAATTGAACGGGTTATTTCTCCGGACGACCCAGAAAAACGTATTAACCTGAATGTAGGCAATATTATATTATACGGTTTAGAAACTAATACTAAAATTAAATTTTCTGACAACATTTACGGATTTGCCACATATACATACAATATGGGCGATAACAAAGATACTAACGGACCAATATTGTATATTTACAAACATATGTTTACAATAGGTGGAGAGGTTTTACCCTTACCTTATCTAAGGATATATTTTTCCGGAAAATATCTATCTAAATGGGGCACAGCTCCGGCTTATACCATTGTCAATGGAGGAATAACAGTCACCCCTACAAAAAAGTTACCTGTTGCCATTGATATTAGTGCTGATAACATTTTTGATACAGATGTTTATTTGCCCGAGATAGCCAGACGTTCTCCACAAGTGCCTGTTATACCCAAAACCACGCACCGTAAAATATTCCTTGGGATACAATACAGATTTTAAAGAAACAAAAACGCCCCTTATGCAAAGTATATGCAAAAGGGGCGAAAACTACCAATCCATTATCAGACTAACGTGGAACAACTTTACCTGTCAAACGCAATATAACTCTATTAGAAGTTGGGTCAGGGCTATTAGTTATCACTGTAATTGTCTTATGCTGCATCCCCATCTTGCCAGTGGAATTAAAACGTACTTTTATAATACCACTCTCACCGGGCTTAATAGGATTACGAGTATAAAAAGGAGTAGTACAACCACAGGAGGTAGTGACTTTACGGATTATAAGCGGACGTTTGCCTGTGTTCTTAAACTTAAACTCATGTTCAATTATATCTCCCTGCTTAATGGTACCAAAATTATACTCAGTTTCCTCAAATTGTATCAGAGGCGGATTTTTCCTCTGTTCCTCTGTAAAACGCTCACGGACCACGGCATTTACATCCACCCAATTACGGAAATATAACTTTCCGTTTACAATAAACAACACACGGGAACGTACAAAATCCCAATCATTGCATTTACGAGCATCAAAAGTTATATTAACTATTGCACTGCCCTTTGGCGGAATAGTTTGAGGCTTAACCTCTACACTCAAATATGGCGGCAATTTATCCTGGGCCACCCGCAAAGTCACATTAGCCGATGAAGTATTATAGACCTTTAATGTTTTAGTGCGTTTCTGGTCTTTAAACAATACTCCAAAATTCATAAAACGGTTGGTCATACGCAGTCCATTCCCGAAATCAAAAGGATAGATTTCCTCAATAGGATTTGACTTCTCCAGAACCACTCCCTTTATTTCAAGCTTGACCGGACTATTCTTCGCATTGGAATAAACATAAATACTCTTGTGGAAACGTCCCGGAGCATTACGCGTCTCATATTCCACCGAGATATATCCCTTGCCACCCGGAGGCACAGGCTGCTTGCTCCATGAGGGTGTGGTACATCCACACGAAGACTTAACATCATGAATTACAACTGGTTTATTACCAGTGTTAACAAATTCAAAACGATAGGTCGCAGGGTGCTCCTGAGTCACCTTACCAAAATCATGGACTAATTCCTTGAAATCCATGTAGGCTCCCCTGCGCTGGCCAAATACACTAAAAGCCACAATTGTAGCTAAAAAAACAGAAAATATCCTTTTCATAACTCTTATTTTTTATTTAGTATCAACATTCATATTTTTGAGAAAAGCGTTAAGGTCATTTTTTATAAAAGCCGCATCAATCTGCAAATCAGCCTTCTCGTTAACCAAATCAAAATCATCATAATGCAAATCCATAAGTACATGATGAATTTGTTCCATTACAGACAACGAGGCATCAAGTAATTTTATTTTTATCTGCTGGTCGGCCGTTTCCATCAAATCGGAATAAATTTTATTCAACTGCTGCAACAAAATTGTGAATTCATCAGTTTTTTTATTCAAAAGCCCTTTTAACTTCAATGTATGCAAAAAACCAAAAGAGTTTATCGTAAATACATAAATCTTTCCTTCAAGTTCTTCCAGTTTGTTCATTTTTTCACATTTTTGTATAAAATAAAAATTAGACTTTTATAAAAGTATGAAAAAAATCATTTTACTGATATTTTTCCTGCAATTTATTTTTAGCTCTTACTCACAATCATTGCAAGGCTATATCCTAACCCCTGATAACAAACCCATTGCAGGTGCAAGCATAAAACTAAATAATTCTGATCAGGGTACTCTTTCGGATAAAGACGGTTTTTTTTCTCTTAACGTTGCTCCTGGCAATAAATATGTCCATCTTACAATTAAATCAATTGGATACTATCCCAGAGATACAATAGTGTACCTGAAAAATTCACCTGTTAAAATCATTCTCTATCCACGGGCGTACAATATTAAAGGCATTGAAACTTCAGGTTTGTCTCACACAGACATTGGTGCCACTTACATAAAAAGCAAAATCCTTGATATGACAGCTACGGCCACTGGTAATGCAGTGGAAGCTCTTATTATGACCTCCATGGGAGTACAGGCAACAAATGAGCTCTCCTCACAGTATAGTGTACGCGGTGGAAGCTATGACGAAAACCTGGTTTACATAGACGGAGTGGAAATCATACGCCCAATACTAATACGCAGCGGACAACAAGAAGGGCTGAGCATCATCAATCCTGATTTTGTGGAAAATATCAAATTCTCTGCCGGAGGTTTCCCGGCAAGATACGGAGATAAAATGTCTTCGGTGCTGGATATTACCTATAAAACACCGGACGAAAAAAAAAATAAATTCACTGTGGGCTTCACCGGAGCGAGCTTATTTTCCCAGACATTTACCAGAGACAAACGTTTAAGCATTCTCCTGGGAGGCCGTATCAAACAAAATGCTTATCTGCTTAATGCCCTGCCTACCAAAGGAAACTATAAGCCCCTGTTTTCCGACCTGCAAACAGTAATCAATTACAAAGCAACTAACAGACTAACTTTCAGATGGTTCAATTACATGTCCTACAATCAATACAAATTCATCCCGGATTCTCTTAATATTGCTGTCGGTACTTTTACCCAAAACTTTCGCTTGCCTATAGCTTTCAACGGACAGGAAAATGATATTTACAAACTTTTCCTTTCGGCATTTACAGTTAAATATCGCCTCACTAACAACCTATCAATCAGATGGATAAACTCAATTTACTCAGCCTCGGAACAGGAAAAATATACCATAGGCGCATTATACCGTCTGGATATGGTAGAACGACAACTCAATACAAACCAGGATAGTGCAATAAACATAGGCCTGGGATACTATCTTAAGTACGGACGCAACTTCCTGGATGCACGCGTTTATCAAAGCCAGCTAAAAATAAACTGGGAATTAAATCATCATTCCGTTATTGCAGGTATATTCTGGCGGGCCGATATGGTTAACGACTACCTCAACCGCTGGAAATACATAGATTCGGCAGGATACAGCTTTAATCCTTACCACAGCCGCGACAGTGTGATTTATCTTTATCAGAACCTGAGGGCTACCAATAAATATTTAGCCGATAGGATAGGTTTTTATGCCGAAGATAACTTCAACTTCTACTTAGCTTCCACAAAAGCCCGGCTAAATATTGGCCTCCGCTATACCTATTGGAATTATGGAAATAATCATCTTTTCAGTCCCAGATCGAGTCTTTACCTGTCACCAGACTGGATAAACAAATGGCAATTCCGCCTCTCCGCCGGAATATACTATCAAATACCTTTTTATAACGAACTGCGTACTTTCTCAGGTAAAATTGTTTCTTCCCCACGTCCGCAAAAAGCTATCCATTACTTAATAGGGGCCTATCGCAATTTCAAAATGTGGGGACGACCATTCCGCTTCTCATCCGAATTATATTACAAGGACCTGGCATACATCATACCGTTTGAATACGACAACCTGCGCGTGCAATATTACGCTAACCAACAAGCCCACGGATATGCCACAGGCCTGGACTTTCGTTTATACGGTGAATTTGTCCCGGACGTGGATTCCTGGATTAGCCTATCATTAATGCATACTGCCGAGGATATAAAAAATGATGCCTATTGGCAATATTACGACAAAGAGGGACATCCTACTTCTTATAAACCTCTGGCCGTGGATAGCACTTTTGTGGAACCCGGCTATATACCCCGCCCTACTGACCAGTTAGTTACTATAGGCATGTTTTTCCAGGACTACATGCCACAGACTAAAAACATGCGTGTCAGTCTGGCTCTTTTTTACGGCACAGGCCATCCCTACGGACCACCAACCGAAGGCCGCTACAAAGCTATATACAGAACTCCTCCATATATTAGATCCGATATAGGCTTCTTATATATCCGCAAATCCAAAAAACATCGCCTGAAAACAATCTATGAGCTTGACCTCTTTAATGCCTGGGGAGTTATGAATGTGGCTTCCTACAACTGGCTCACCATAATGACCAATCCTGCCTTGCTAGGGAATAACCCTCTGGGTAATACATATATGGTACAAATAGCTGCACCAAACTATCTTACAGGCCGGATAATAAATTTTAAGGTAAAATTTATTTTTTAGAACAAGACTGACCAACAAAAACATAAAAAATCCCCTCCACCATAGCAGAGGGGACAAATAGAACTGGTAAAAGAATAATTTACTGGTTTAGCTTACAAATAACCAAGCTGTAATTTGGCCTCGTCGCTCATCATTTCAATATTCCACGGCGGATCAAATACAGGATTAACAATTACACGATTGACCCCGGGTACACGCATAACCCGCTCCTGAACCGCCATAAAAACCTGGTCGGCAATAGGACAATTAGGTGCAGTAAGCGTCATATCAATCTCAACATTATTATTTTCGTCTATATCCAGACGATATATCAAACCCAGGTCATATACATTAACCGGTATTTCGGGGTCATAAACTTCTTTCAGGGCTTTGATTATCTCTGCCTCCAATTTCATCAAATCTTCTGGAGAAGAACCCTGCTGATTATTAGTATTTTTTTCTTCTGCCATAGCTCTAACCTTTTAATTGTTTAGCAAGGGTTTTAATCTTATCTACCATAGACATTAGACCATTAGTACGGCTGGGAGAAAGATGACTGGTAAGACCAATTTCTTTAAGAAAATAGAAATCAGCATCAGCAACTTCCTCGGGAGTAAGACCGTTGACAACGTCAAAAAGCAAATATAACAACCCCTTGGAAATAACGGCCTCGCCATCTCCACGGTAATAAATCTTTCCATCCTTAACTTCAGCTGTTATCCAGGCACGAGATGTGCAGCCTTCAACAAGAGTGTCGTTATTTTTATCTTTATCATCCAGAGGGGGCAGCTTTTTTCCCAGATCTATAATATACTCGTAACGCTGCATCCAGTCTTCAAAAAGAGAGAAATCCTCTATAATCCTGTCCTGGCGCTTCTTAATTTCAGACATCTTTATCTTTTTTTCTGCTAAAATAAAACTTTAATCCGAAAAGCAAAATAATTTTTCTCATTCCTGATATTTAACCGCAGTAATCAAAATAGTTATAGGATAGCGTGAACTCTCCATCTTAAGTTTAAGCTCACCCTCCTGGACGTCTCCCGTTATATTATCAAAATAGCAGGCAGGGTCATGGCAGGAGAAAAAACGTCTATTATCAAAAACACTCGTCTGGATTTTAGCTTTCAGAATATTCGGGATAAAAATACTTTTGTTTCCCAATCTCAGATAATTATCAAGCGTCCACTGAATTTCAAGCTGATTATCACCATACGCCTGATTGACTATCAATAATGACGAAAAGCTGGTATCCAGAGATTTTCCTTTGTCGCTATAAATAATTTTTACATGAGCATTATACAATCCCGTATATGTTGTATTATCAGTTTTTTGACAGGCCCCGAAAAATACCAGAACAGTTAAAATTATGTTGAAAATCAGACCTGTTTTATTCATAATTGTAAAATTTTAAAAAAAATCCATTTTTATTTTCTTTCTTAAATTTACGAAATTTTAATTTTATTTGTTTCCCGCTTTTGATGAAATTACTTTTTCCTTTGACCAAATTCAAACAATATATAACATCTTGATATACTCAAATTTACATCTTTCTTTAAATTATTTTTAGCCTAACTTGTATTTTATTATTATAAATTTGTTTTTATGTTTTATCACTGAAATATTATGCTATACTCATCCGTTAGGAACATATAAAAAATGAAAAGATGAAGTACGTACAAGGATTATTAACCACGGCAATTGCATTATTTTGGGGATTAAATACTTTTGCACAATTATTCAGCGAAGCCAGCCCAATTATATATATTTCTCCCTCAATAACAATTGGTTATACTTTCAGATGCGGATGGAATTATGGATTTGATATCACTTTTGGATACAGACAAATACAAAGTGGACTACCCTCCACTGCCCTGGCTATCAACTCTCAATTTTATATCATTAATTATCAAGGCGAAACACATAAAATCACAGCATTCAACTTTGTGGTGGATAATACGATTTCCCAATTTGGGTTCGGAATAGGCAGGATATGGAAAACATGGGGATACAAAAACGTAAACAAAGACGCAGCCCTGGGTTACTCTCTGGTATTTGACTTTGGCATGAACAATTATAAATATCCATGGATTGGGGTCAAAGCCTTTGTGCCTACTGCAAAATGGACATGGTCTTCTTTACCTTATTACTTCTCCTTTAACACTTTCTGGCGTCAGGAACCTTTTGTTCTTCACTAACTACTTAATCGGACTGTGGCCCTCCACTTACGTCTCAAATTATATCGCCTACCAAAAAGCTTAAAAAATTCTCCCAGGCCCAATAGCAAAACTACAAAACCAATTATGAAGACAAAAAAGAAAAATTCCAGTCCAAATATTACAACTAATTCCTCCAAATCCTCCACCTCCACATTCATTCCATTAGAAAGCCAGTGTAAATCCTTGTGGAAAAGCCATTTACTGGCATTCACCAGGCCTCTCCCAACTTTATATAACCATCCTTTCCTGGTCAAAATTTTTATTCTACTAACCGGAACAATTATTCCGTCAACAGCAATACGTCGCTCATTGATAATGTCCAGCTGGCCAGAGAGGGTTTCACCCCATAAAGTGCGCACAACAATATAATCACCTTTACTTAGCTCATATTCCTTTGCTGAATCGTGGTAAATGATCAAAACACTATCCTGCAGATGTCCCCAAAGCAAAAAAGGTAAAAAAACGTAAGCAAACAAAAAGAAAAAACGTAAGACATTGTATTTTTGAAGTATCATCGGCGACGAGGCTTAATATAGATCTTCCATTGACGCATATTGTATGTTTTACCGACCACCAACCCTGGCAACGCTACAAACATAATCAGTAAACCTAACAATACACTAACCAGCGCCACAAGGACAAAAATCAGTATCAAAAGAAGTGCTGCCGGGCCCTGGGCGGAAAAAGACAAGGAAGAAAACATCTTCTTAGGAATTGTAGATAAAAAAAACTTACCTGCATTAAATATTCCGCGGCTAATAGGATACATACTACTTTTCACTGTCAGACGGCTGATGTTATGGATAGGCACAACGGTATGCCCCACAAGTAAGGTACGATGATTTAATATCCGGACCTTACCTGAAACTTTCCTTCCTGAAAAATTACTGACCACAACATAACGTCCAGGATTTATCACATCTACCTGATAGCCCGAACGATTAACCATTACTATTACACTATCACGGATACCTGCCTCTGTTGTCTCTGTTGACAAAATAACAGAGTAAGACGGAAGGACAAAAGCCAAAAGAAAAAACACAAAGGAAACAGCACGCTTCATAACACTCTATTTTTCAATCTATTACCAAAAACCTTTTGTAAAAAATATATCGGTTTATTTGCAAAGTTAAATAATTACTTTAGATTTGACATACAAAAATTTTTGACAAAATTTTATAATTATGGCTATTCTGATTAATAAAGATTCCAGAGTTATTGTACAGGGATTTACAGGAAGCGAAGGCACCTTCCATTCCGAACAAATGATTAAATACGGAACCAACATTGTTGGCGGCGTTACTCCAGGCAAAGGAGGACAAACCCACCTGGACCGTCCTGTATTCAACACAGTAGAAGAAGCTGTTAAAGCTACTGAGGCAAATGTATCTGTTATTTTTGTTCCACCGGCTTTTGCTGCTGATGCTATTATGGAAGCAGTTGATGCAGGCGTGGAACTTATTGTTGCGATTACCGAAGGTATTCCGGTACAGGATATGGTCAAGGTTAAGAAATATATGGAAGGCAAAAATTCCCGCCTCATTGGTCCTAACTGTCCGGGCATCATTACTGCTGACGAAGCCAAAGTGGGTATTATGCCTGGATTTATTTTCAAACGTGGTTCCGTAGGCGTAGTTTCCCGTTCTGGCACTTTGACATACGAAGCCGTGGACCAGATTACCAAAATAGGGCTGGGACAGACTACTGCTGTTGGTATCGGCGGTGATCAGATAATCGGTTCTTCAATGCTGGACATTATTAAGATGTTTATGGAAGACCCTGAGACAGAAGCTATCGTTATGATTGGCGAAATAGGCGGCGGAATGGAAACAGAGGCTGCCCGCTGGATTAAAGAAAACGGCACCAAGCCTGTCATTGGTTTCATTGCCGGACAGACTGCTCCAAAAGGACGCCGTATGGGACATGCTGGCGCTATCATAGGTGGTAAGGAAGATACTGCTGCTGCCAAAATGGCTATAATGCGCGAGTGCGGAATTCACGTTGTGGAATCACCTGCAGAAATAGGCGAAACAGTGTATAAAGCTCTCAAAAAATCATAATGAAACGTTCTGTCAGATTCCTTTTATATGCCCTGGTGCTGGCTGGTGGAGGGATATTTATCCTTTTATCCGGAAAAGCAGCCCATATCTGGGGTATCATAGCAATAATAGCTGCCATAGGATATATTTTTCTGGCAATAAAATATCGTAAAAAACAATAAAAAACGGGCCGCCTTTTTGGGCGGCTCGTTTTTTTATTCCCAGACATCAAGCCTTAGTTTTATACCAGTAAAAAGCTAAAAACGTACGGCACTACTGCTGTGGTGGAGGAGGTGGTGGCGGTGGGGGGACACTTCCGAACAACGAGGCAGTCTCGGGCAACTGAGAAGCTTGAACCCAGTTAGGCAAGCCCTGACGCCAGACATAAGTCTGCGGCGTAAGCTGTCCGGAGGAGACCATCTGGCTGAGCTGATCCAGACTTAAAGGCCCAATCTGATTACCGCCTACAGCCACGTAAAACTGCTGAGTGATAGGAGGCGGAACCGGAGCTCCTGCAGGTGAACTCTGCCGCTGCTGATTCATCATCATTTGCATCATTGCCATTCCCATCATTCCTTCTACTCCGCCAGTAACATTCCCACTGCGTGCTGCATCAGCCATAGCCTCGGCTGCCTTGAACTGCTGATAACGATTAACATCCCCTATCATATTCATTCCGGTACGTTCATTAAGGCGCTGCTGTAATTCTTCCGGCAAATTAATACTTGAAATCAAAAACTTATGTATTTTCAGTCCATACTCAGCAAATTCCGACTGCAATTTCTGCTGGACAAAATCCGACAAATCCTTATAATTGGAAGCAAACTGCACCAGGGAAAGCCCACTCTCTCCGACAGAATCAATAAAACGTGTAACAATCAGGCTACGCAGCTCTCCGATAATATCATCAGTAGTAACCTCAGGCATAGCACCCACAAATTTTTTGAAAAACTTTGGAGCGTCAATAACCTGAAAACTGTATGTTCCAAAAGCCCGTATGGTAATTATACCAAAATCCTTGTCTTCCACGTGGAAAGCATTAGGAGTGCCCCATTTCATATTTGTAAAAACACGCGTTGAAACAAAATACACCTCAGCTTTGAAAGGACTTTTAAAACCGTATTTCCAGCCCTGGAGAGTGGATAAAATAGGCAAATTTTCGGTTTCCAGGGTATAAGTACCCGGAGGGAAAACATCTGCCATTTCTCCCTGATTGACAAAGATGGCCACCTGGCCTTCACGCACAATTAATTTTGCGCCATTTTTGATTTCGTTTTCATACCTGGGGAATTTCCACACAAGGGTATAAGCATCCTGATCAGGCCATTCAATTATGTCAATTAATTCTCCTTTGAGTTTTGTCCACAGTCCCATAGTCAAAAATTTATTTTTTTCTAAAATAACAAATTCATAACTAAGTATCAAAAAATTTTACATTAAGTCAAATTGATGTTATATTTGCATAAAACAAACTAAAAACAAATTATTTAAGTGATAAGACCTAATTTACAGGCTGTAAAACAACGTTTTGGCATTATAGGTAATTCACCCAAGCTCAATCACGCATTAGAAATAGCTTTACAAGTAGCACCCACTGATTTATCCGTATTATTACAGGGAGAAAGCGGAGTTGGTAAGGAAATTTTTGCACAGGTTATCCATTACAACAGTGCACGCAAACACAACACTTATATTGCTGTTAACTGTGGGGCTATCCCGGAAGGCACTATAGATTCCGAATTATTTGGTCACGAAAAAGGAGCTTTCACAGGAGCGCACGAAAGCCGCAAAGGCTATTTTGAAGTAGCCAATAAAGGAACCATATTCCTTGACGAAGTAGCCGAACTGCCCCACTCCACCCAGGTACGTCTGTTACGCGTATTGGAAACAGGCGAATATATGCGAGTGGGATCCTCAAAAGTTATGAAAACCGATGTGAGGGTCATTGCAGCCACCAACATTGATTTATTGGAAGCCATACAAAAAGGAAGCTTCCGTGAAGACCTTTACTATCGTCTTAGCACAGTGCCCATTCATATTCCACCATTGCGAGAACGTGGTGAAGACATATACCTGCTATTTCTGAAATTTGCTTCCGACTTTGCCGAGCGTTATCAGATGCCCCCTATCAAGCTGGACGCTGGTGCCAAGGAGATATTACTGACCTATCGCTGGCCGGGTAATGTGCGCCAGCTGAAAAACGTTGTGGAACAAATGTCGGTAATTGAACAAAACCGCGTTATCACAGCTGACATTCTAAAAAAATATCTCCCTGACTATGAAAAACCTATGCTCCCGGTACCGGTTCAAGGTACAGTAAAAGAGGAAAACCAGCTTACTTCTTCGGAAAGAGAAATTCTTTACAAATTACTATTTGATATGCGCAACGACATCAATGAGTTAAAAAAAGCTGTAGCATATCTTATGAGCAAGGATCGGGGAGAGACACCACAACCATACGATATTCATACACCACAGCCTGTTATTACTCCCATAAACAAGCCTGTTACTGATAATCAATCAACGATATCCGAAAAAGAGGCTGAACCTGCTATTATTGAAGAAAATTTATCTCTGGCCGAACACGAAAAAGAATTGATCATAAAAGCTCTGGAAAAACACGGCGGTAAACGTAAACCTGCAGCTCAGGAGCTGGGAATATCCGAACGAACACTTTATCGTAAAATTAAAGAATACAACATAAATCTCTAAAAATCAAAGACAAGATGTTTGAATTTAATAAAAAAATTTCATATATTGTTTTGGTTCTGGCATTAAGCTTGTTATTACAAGGGTGTTGGTTGTATTCGTTCACTGGTGCGGATTACGGAAATGCAAAAACTGTAACAGTGCATTATTTTGATAATCAAGCAAATATAGTAAATCCGGACCTGGCACCAATGCTAACAGAAAAACTGCAGGATAAATTTTCCAACGAATCACCATTGACACTCGTAGAAAGCGGTGGAGATCTGGAATTCAGCGGAACAATAACCGGTTATACCATAAAACCTGCACAAATCCAGGCCGGAGAAACTGCAGCAGCCAACAGGCTGACAGTAACGGTAAAAGTTAAATTTGTTAATCATCTGGATCCCAAGAAAAGCTATGAAAAAACTTTCTCGTGGTATGCCGACTTTGACGCTAATCAAAACCTCTCGGATGTTGAGGACCAACTTATTGACCAAATAACTGACCAGCTGGTGGACGATATATTTAATGCAGCAGTTGTAAACTGGTAAAAAAATTGCTTATGGACCCTAAAAAATTCATTAAAATATTCACCAAAAAAGATTTCCGTAAGGAAATCATCACAGATTTAAAAAAGGAAATGGAAGAGTATCCATTTTTCTCTCCCGTAATCATTGCCTATTTATTAACATTACGTCTAAATGATGATCCCTCTTTCAGGAACGAGCTATTAAAATACTCGCATTACATTTCCGACCGTAAAAGATTTATCCGTCTTTTATTTGAAATTGAGCTCATTAAAGAAAAAATCAAATATAAATTAACACCCGAAGAGGCAGAACAGCTGGAAAAAGAAATTTATGAACGTTCCAAACAGAAACACGAACAGATAATCCGGGAAATAATTGAACCTAAAATAGAAAAATTAAGAAAACTGGCAGAACTATCCAGAACACAGAAACAACCGAGGAAAACTACTGAAGCGCAAACAGAGACAACTCCTACTCCCGAAGCAAAAACCTCAGGAATTCAAGAAAAATCTGGCCAGCAAGAGACTGAAACAAAGGATAAAACAGTTGAATTAAAAGTCACTATAACGCCTCCCCAGGAGGAACAAGAACAAATCAAAGTCCATAAAGAAGAAAGTGCCGAGCAGTTAGCAACAAAAAATATCGCTGATAAAGAAGCAGAAAAAATACAAAGGCCTGAGCCCTTAACCTCAACACCCCAGGAAAAAACATCTGAACAGGAAGAAAAACATACTCCAGATACTAAAATAGAAACCGAGACGGAAAAACCATCAGATAAAGAAGAGAAAAACGAAGAAGAAAAAGTCGTTACAATTGATGATATTTTCAAAAAAATAGCAGAATTAAAAAAACAAAAGCTCTCGGCCAAAGAAGAATTTAAACAACGGATTACTACCATTGACCAATTAATGGAAGAACAAAAATCCAGAGAAGAAATAACACACGAAGCAAGTCAGCCCAAACCAGCAGATAAACCTCGTCCAGATACATTAAAAGATAAAGAGGAAAAGGCAGAAGCAGAAAAAATTTCTAAAGACATTAAGCAAGAAAGTCAGAAGGAAGAATCAAAAGAAAAAGCCGCAGAAAAAGAAGAAAAAATACTTGAATTGGATTTATCTGACCAGGTAAACACTGAGGATAAAACAAAAGAAACTCATAAGGAACAACCCCAAAAGGTCATAGAAATTGATATGACTGAGCCTATTGAATTAGAAACTGAAGCAAAAGAAAAAATTGAGGAAAAAACATCTAAACAAGAAAAAACTATGGATAAAACAGCAGAGATTAAAACAGAGACAGATAAAAAAGTAACGGTAGAAAAAAGTGAAGAAACAGCTGAACCAAAGCCAGAAAGCGCTGCAATAACTGAACAAAGCGGTATAGAAGCCAAAACTGAAAACAAAGCCCCAGGCACACCGCAGACCACCCCTGTAAGCGAAGGAAAGAAAACTGCGGCTGACAGAATCCTGGAGGAAATCCGCCGACGCCGGGAAGAAAAAATGAAACAGCAACAACTTATAGATAAATTCCTAAAAGAGCAACCATCTATTGACAGAAAAAAAGAGCCAACAGTGGAGGGTGACTTATCCGAAAAAGCTTCCAAAGAGCCAGATCTGGTCACCGAAAAAATGGCCAGAATATACGAACTGCAAGAATTATATGATAAAGCTATTGAAACATACGAAAAATTAATTTTGAAATTCCCGGAAAAAAGTGATTATTTTGCAAAGAAAATTCAGGAACTCAAACAGAAATTAAATAAATAAAAACAAAGGAAAATGTATAAGCTATTTGTAATTTTAGGACTTATTGCCGCAGTAATGCTGGTCTTAATAGTTTTGGTACAAAATCCCAAAGGCGGTTTTGCCTCCAATTTCATTAATGCAAACCAATTTGGCGGCGTAGCCCAGACAAATAAATTTCTGGAAAGAAGCACATGGACTTTGGCTATTATAGTTTTGCTTTTCAGCATCCTATCTACACTAACTCTGCCACGCCAGCAAAATAAACAAGAAAAATCAGATATCTACGAATACTTACAGGAAAATGCCACAAGCAATACTACACCTGTAATGCCTGTAAATCCCAATCAGCAGCAGAAATAAAAAATATCTGGGAAAAATAAAAATCCCCGAGGAAAATTTCCTTGGGGATTTTTTTATATCCAAAAACTACTTCCTGTGCACCGTGCCGAAACCACGACTAACGGACCTGCCAATACCAAGCAAATCCGGAATAATGGCATTTACGCCAAATTTTCCGTGGAAGCCTATCATCTTTTTGCCCTTGAAATGCACCTCTGTCTCCTCTACCATTACCACGGCATCCAGCTTGCGTTCTGCCCATACACCCAGCCCCTTGTACATACTCAGAATGTTTCCGCGGAGGATGCGTTTGAGCAGTTCACGCCGTGCGTCCTCATCAGCCTGACGGTAGGCCTGATAATTTTTCTGGCTCAGAGCCAACCACGGCGTCAGAAATTGATAGGTCAGAATATCGTTTGTGCTACCTGCTTCCACCTGTTTATGTTCAATCTGCTTGGACAGCACAGGATAGACCTTTCCGTCAATATCCAGATCTTTGACTTTCAGGAACAAATCCGCCAACAGTTCAGCACCTTCATTTATGCCAATCAGGTTAGCCACACCACGGATCACTTTATACTGCACCAGCGGATATGCATATCTGAGACTACCGTCCTCAAAATGATTGTGCAGCAGCGGCGAATGTTCCCTGAACAAATTGCCGAAAAAACCGCGGAGCTTGTGTCCATCCCGCGTCCGCAGTGGTATGTCCGGAAAAGTTATGCGGATAATATACATGTTATAATATTGTTGCTTGCCCATCCAATTTACGTTTAAATCCTATGTCTGGGTCATAATAAGTGTCTAAAAGATATTTAGGAATTAGTTTTATTCTATCGTCTAATTTAGCCAAATCGCCAAGTGTCTCTATATATACTGGCACCGAGATAATTCGCTGATTAAAATCCAGTTTGTATTTTGCTTCAAAGAGGTTTTTGTCCAATTCATGATTTTGCATTTTTCTGTATGCTTCCAAAACTTCTGTTGCAATATCATCAATTTCTACAAAAATAGAAAGGACATTCTTACCTTTTATTACATCAAATTTTTCTATTTCATTGTAATTCAATCTTTTGATATGGTCAAATAATTCTGTGTAATCTTCAAAGCTGGTTTTGTCAGCCAGAATATTAAAATAATCTTCAACCAGACTTTTGTACATGGTCTCATCAATAAATTCATACTTTGATAAAGTTTTATAAGCCTGGGATACAGTCACTTTCCCATATATACGTTCTGCGTCATTTTCAAAATTAATTACATAAAGCGGAGCATATTCTTGCTTTTTTGCCCCTCTGTTAACACGTCCTGCAATCTGGACAATTGCGTCAATTGGTCCTATATCCCTGAAAGCCATATCAAAGTCCAAATCCACGCCAGCTTCCACTACTTGTGTGCTAACAAGGATTAATTTTTCGTTATTGTCAAGTCTTTTCTTAATTTCATTGACCCTTTTCTTCCGTTCAACCGGCAAAATATTAGTTGAAAGATAATAAATTGGTATATCGGAATACCTTTCTTTAAGCGAGTTATAAACTTCCAGAGACCTGTTGACTGTATTACAAACTATTAATGCAGATTTGTCTTTATCCCAATATTGAGAAAATATTTCTGCAAATTCATCACTTGTCTTTATGATTGAGTTTATCAAAGGATAAATTCGTGTTCTTTTAAAAAATCCAAAGTATTTTCTATTTTCAGGAAGCAGTTCTCGCACAGATATTTTATTCTCTGGTTGGTAGAGTTTTTCTGCCAGATTAAACAAACCTGGTTGAGTGGCTGTCATCACAATGATGTAAGTATCAAGATATTGCGAGAGGTAAAAAAGCATAATGCCAATTAAAGGCAAAATATCCAATGGCATGGTTTGAATTTCATCAAGAATTATTATACTTCCTGCATAATGATTAAACTTTTTCAAAAGTTTATTTTTTCCTGTAATTAAAGTTTTAAAAAATTGGACAAAAGTAGTAATTACAATATCTGATTGCCACGTATCCAGCTGCATTTTTAGTTTATCATAAGTAGATATAGAGGCTTCATTTTCAATATCTTCATTTTGAGAAAAGACATCTACCAGCTGGTAATGAGCTAAAATTTTTGCTTTATCGCCAAGCACATCTTTATACACGCCTAAATTCTGTTCTATTATGTTTATAAAAGGCAAAGCGTAAATAATCTGAGGAATATAGCCTCTGTGTTTGTGGATTTTATCTCTTAAATTAATTGCAAAATCAAGTGCAGTCAGGGTTTTTCCTATGCCTGTGGGGGCTGTAAGCGTAAAGAGCCTCTCCCGTTCAAGATTAATTTTTTCTATCTGCGAGATTACCTCTTTTCTGGCTTTTGTGCGTATTTCCGAAAGTTCATTTTTTTCCAATGTTTTTATAAAATTCTCAACAACTGAAACATCAATTTCTTTTTGATTATATACCTCTGTGTCAGAAGCATCCAGCTTGTCTGCCTCAGTCAAAAGAGAAAAAAGATAATTGAACAAAAAATATTGCTCAGGTTCTTGTGGAGTTTGCTTTCTGAAATTATGCCAATAACGTCCAAATTTCTTTTTATCCGGGATAAAGAGATATTTCAAATTTTCTTTTAAATAAGGAACTTCATTCTTTAAGGAAAGATTTTCTTTTTGTATCTCAAAAATTTCTCTGGCAGTTTCTGATATTCCTTTATAGATCTCGCTATGTAATGGATTTTGCAAATTTTGATGATGCCATAAAATCAAAAGCATTGACATTGAAGCCAAAAATTTTTTCTTTTCCTCATCTATATCCAGTGTGTCATAAATCTTATTCAAAGCTACATAAGCCCCTAAACGTGAATGATTTTTTTCTGGCTTATTGGTTCTATCTTTGCCCGTAATGAATTCTTGAAAGAAGTCAGTATATTTACCCAAGTCATGCAACTCTGTAATATTACTGATAAGATATTCCAGAGGATAATTCCTCATAGCATATTTATGCAAATGAGCCTGTGCTATGTTTTTAACATTTAAAAGATGGTGTTCAATATCCTTCTTAGGGTGGGAATAAAACATTTTATTCTAACATTTGGATTTTTCTACCATCACTCAAAATATATAATTGCCCAGATATATTTATTTTCAGAGGACTACCGCCCAGTGTATAAATAACTTTATTCAATTTAATGGTTTTTCTATCCTTGTCAAAATCTGCCGGCATAGTCTCTTCTTCTATAAAATCATAAGGATTTTCCTGTTTAAAATAAATTTTATTCACATTATTGGCATTAGCTATTGAATATAGCTCCACATCGGCACTTTGCACCAATTGTTTTTCTGCTTCAATTTTCTGGGGATTCTCAATACATGCAGTAAAGCTAGCCAGACCAAGAGAAAGATTATAAACAGAAGTTTTATTAAAAATATTCTTTAACAAACGTTCATAAATCTGTGAAGGAATATTTAAATTTTCCAGATAGATAGTATATTTAACTAAATCGCGATTTATGGAATATCCGGAAATTACTTCAATAGGAGTTTGGGTATGCCCCAGACGTCCTCTAAAATCCTGATAACCTTTAATCATTAAAGTATTGATACGATGAAAAGTTTTTTTCACAGGAGAAGCCGAAAACACAGAGATATTCAGATTTTGTGATGAGAAAATTTCATAAAAGCTGTCTTTATCCAAACCAGCAATAGCCGCCAGGATACCTATAATAGAGGTCCTGGGCGGCAAAGAATAAGACAAGGCACTATTATTAGAATAAAACTTGCGAAAGTGTGCGAACTTCCCTGTTATATCAAATTTTACAACCTCCATAACTCAGTTGCTTTCTTATTTTTCGTTGATATTCGGTTTAGTATGCAATAAATCGCTGGTCTTAATATAAATATGTTCTATTTTGTCATTGTTATTAATTAACTCCTCCAATTGGGAGAAATCTATAATTAAATCATCTATATCTCTGACCTGTTTAAATGTCTTTTCTTCAACAGGTTGCACTTTTATATATTGTCTGAGGTCACCAAATTGCCCATTGGACAGACCTTCTCTGTATTCAATTTCTAAATACAGCAAAGGAAATTGATTTTGTTTTGTTCTGGTAGGCAGGGCAGTAATTCCGTTCCAGATAGCATCCCGGAATTTTTTAATATCATCATCAGTGAGAAATGTCGTTTTTGCCGCATTTTCATTTATAGTTCCATAAAAAGCTATTAAGCTGTACCATATCCTGTAATCCTTACCAAAAGTGCTTGTCTCATCGCTCATTATCGTAACAATGGAATTACTATCCATAAGATAGACCTCGTTCAGAGAATATCCCCAGTTTATTTGAATAGATCCTGTGTAGGCATAAGTAAAACCTTTAACCGCAAAAGCACTTCCAAACATTCTGACATCTGTAAAATGTTTGGCTATCAAATAAGCCAGTATCCTGCGGTTAAGTTCTGTCTCTTTATTTTCTTTTAATACATCCGCTAATGTTTTATTACCTTTTACTTTGTCAAAAAGTTCTACATATTTTTTCTTTAAATTTTCATCGTTTCCAAAAATCTCATCAGCTAAATCAGGTTCAAGAAAAGTGTTTAAATAATTAATGAGTTTTGTCCCTGGACTTACTTTTGCGTCCTCATCAAGAGAGACAAACACTTCTTCTCCTTTGGATTTCAAGTAATCTCTTATAAATCTTTTTAGTCTGACATCTGTAACAAGGTTAGTTTTTGTATCATAATCCATACGTGGCTTATTCTCTTGATCAGGGTCACCATTAGGATTGTTTTGTTTTGCCTGATACAAAAACAAAAAATCTCTATTGTTTTTTATTGTTTCCATAATGATATGAATTTTTAATTATTTTCCTGAGTTTCAGATTGTTCATTATTGATATTTACTATTCTTCCATAAGAATAGCCACTGAGAATATAGAACAAAGCCTCCTGAGGAGATATTTTCCAGTTGTTAGGATTAAAAAATTTGTTAAACATAGCATAATTATATTCGGCAAATGAGAGGGACAATTGTCTGGCATACTGCCGGATTTTTTCAAATAAATCCTCAGCCAGCCTTATTATTGCATCCTTATCCATTCCATTATAGTTCAATTTGTTTAAAACAGGCTTGGAAGCATGTCCCTGTTTGGTCTGGGCATAAGCAATTGTATCCAACAAGCGTCCCAGATAAAACATAGCTTTTTGATCGTCAGTATATCCCATTTTATTAAACCATTCCTCTTCTTGCGAAGTTGGAACAGTGTTTTGTAAATTCTGGTTTTCCATAAGTTGTAATTTTTTTAGTATTTGAATTAAAAAGAGATATGATTTTATAACATCAGCCACAGCAAAATCAAAATTTCTAATCATTGGAATATTCACATAAGGTTCAAATCGTTCATATCTATACGCTTCAACAGCTTCGCGTGCCAAAGAGAATATTAAATCTTTATCAACAGGCGTATTTTCAAGGATATTCTTAAAAATCTTTAATGCAATATTTACTTTGTCGTTCTGTTGCCTTTTGTTTCTATCACCTCTGACAGGTATAAACTGATAAATGTTATATAAATTTAGTTTTCTTTCAAAGTTGAATTTTTTGTTTAATTCCTCAATAATTAAATAAATCTTTTTTAAACGAGATGGAGAGATATCTTTAATTAAATTGATGATTTTCAAACTTTTACCATCAGTTTCATACCCATAATAATTTATCCATATAGGAAAATCAGCATCAATTTCATATTCCAATCCACTTTCCAGATTATCCAATGCGCCGTATTCAAAAATTAACTGGGATGAACGTTTAAATTTCTCAATATTGCCAAGCAAATCTATATCATTGCTTTCAAGAAACCTGCTCATGACTTGTGGCAAAATAAAGTGTTCAATATCTGCTATACGCACCACCATATTATTAAGAACATAGTAAGAGGCGGCATTCAGGTGCAGACGTTCCTGGTTGTCAATGGCATAATTTTTTATGTAATTTTTGTCTGAAAAATAAGACGCATAATTCTTTGTAGTGGTGACAAAAATTTTATTCACATTAACCCTTCTAATAAAAATAGGTTCTGTCAAGTTATCAGTCTCTTTTCCGCTTAAATAAGAAATACCTTTGAAAAATTTGCGTTCTAAAAAATGTTTATTATTAAGTTCCTCTATTACTTCTTTGAACCCTGCAACTTTTGACAAAGGAATATAATTACCGTTTTGTCTTATGTAAACCACAACAATTGATGCAGTTTCTTCAAATTCTTTTTTCTTTATTTTTTCCGTAATATGTTTTATAAGGCTGCCATTGGGTAATTTATATTTAGCTATGCGTTCAAGCGTTTTAATGAACTCATTATCAGTATTATATATTTTATATTTTTTTATAGCTTTTAGAAAATCTCCGCCAAATAAACTATTTTCTAATGTTTTAATTTTAGAAGCCAAAGCAGACACAAGCCAATTATTATCATTAGGTTCCCATATCTGGGTATCAAGCACATAGAATTCCTTAATATCCATTGTATCAAACTCTTTGAAATCTACTTTTACGCCAGTTTCTGCGTCATCTAAATCAATAAATATCTGAACTGTCAGCTTCTTTTTCCCGTCTTTTGTTTTTTTCAGACTATCCCTGGGATACACTAAAAGAAAAGAAAACTTATCTTTTTCTTTTTCCAGAAAATCTTGCCCTATTTTGTTAAGTAATTCTAACATATAAACTTTTTATCCCATTTTTCAGTTTTAAAACTAATATAATTTTCTTTTAAAACAAAAATATTTTTATTTTAACATTTAAATATTTTATTTTAAATTCCAAAATTTAGATGGTTTAATGCACATCTACATCAACACTTACGGAACATACATACACATTAAGGATCAGGTATTTGAGTTTAAAATACCTACCGGCGACGGACAGACTATCAAAAAATATTTTGCACCGCAAAAAATAACCGGGATTGTAATAACTAATGGATCGGCTATCAGTACTGATGCTATTGTTCTGGCAGTTAAACATCAGATTGACATTCTGGTTATGGACGAACTGGGACGTCCGATCGGACGCTTCTGGCATTCTCGTATCGGAAGCACAACTAAAATCCGCAAGCACCAGCTGGCTCTGACCTTTTCGCCACACGGAACGGAGTTTATAAAACAATGGCTCACACGCAAGCTCAAAAATCAGTATGATTTCCTCCAACGCCTGAAAAAGAACCGCCCCAACAAGGTAGAATTTATTGATAATCAAGCTAATCAGATAAAAGCTCTGCGCGATAAAATCCGCAATATTGATGACACACGCCCCATTGATACCATAGCCGATACCCTACGCGGACTGGAAGGCACAGCAGGACGTATTTATTTTCAGACACTTAGTCAACTTCTGACAAAACAGTATCAATTTTCGGGAC
>CAZYSM010000015.1:0-22590 GCA_964649975.1 uncultured Bacteroidales bacterium
ATAACATCCACTAAACCAAGGATTGAAACCTCCACGTCAATGCCTTGCAGTCCTGCCAGAACACGACTTTCCGCATAACATCCACTAAACCAAGGATTGAAACCAGCATTTCAGCTTGAAATCATTGGGATTGGCAGAAGCTTTCCGCATAACATCCACTAAACCAAGGATTGAAACAAAATTAACACGCCTGTAAGGATTTACCATAGGAGCACTTTCCGCATAACATCCACTAAACCAAGGATTGAAACAATGTTCCTAAACCTTACAAGGATGAAGCTTTGTTACTTTCCGCATAACATCCACTAAACCAAGGATTGAAACACTTCAACAAACTTTCAAGTAGCTTTTCCATTTTTACTTTCCGCATAACATCCACTAAACCAAGGATTGAAACTCAGCTTTCAGAATGGAGCAATGTTATTTTTGGCGTCCTTTCCGCATAACATCCACTAAACCAAGGATTGAAACATGCTAATGTTTTACGCCAGTTGTCAACAAAAGGTATCTTTCCGCATAACATCCACTAAACCAAGGATTGAAACTCCATACTGACGCCCTCCCTACGGTCGGTTGTCGCATCTTTCCGCATAACATCCACTAAACCAAGGATTGAAACTTCTCGGTCGCTTGTTAAGAATAAGAAACCAACCAAAGCTTTCCGCATAACATCCACTAAACCAAGGATTGAAACTTCTCGGTCGCTTGTTAAGAATAAGAAACCAACCAAAGCTTTCCGCATAACATCCACTAAACCAAGGATTGAAACAAACCATAATCAATTTTGCCCGCCTCAATAGGCGGTTCTTTCCGCATAACATCCACTAAACCAAGGATTGAAACTAGGCTGCTTTTTACTATAAGGCAACCGCAAACCTTCTTTCCGCATAACATCCACTAAACCAAGGATTGAAACTCTACAACTCTTAATCCTTTTTGCCTCAAACGCCCGATCTTTCCGCATAACATCCACTAAACCAAGGATTGAAACATTGCAACTCTCTTTTTAATTCTTCATTTGCAACCGCTTTCCGCATAACATCCACTAAACCAAGGATTGAAACCCAGCATCGGTAGCCTTTTATGCCCCAAGAATGTTCCTTTCCGCATAACATCCACTAAACCAAGGATTGAAACACGAAAAAACGCACGTTCACGTTGAACCGTCCCGGACTTTCCGCATAACATCCACTAAACCAAGGATTGAAACGTTTTTCGTTCAATTTCCTCCAGGGCAAGCTCGTGCTTTCCGCATAACATCCACTAAACCAAGGATTGAAACAAAAAAAAGACCGGTTTAGTTACCGGTCTTTTAAGGCAGCTTAGTACTACTCCGCGCCGCACTGGGCTTTCCCCACTACAAATATCTTAAATTAAGTCCTTTTTATCAATTACTTCCCTAAAGTTTCTCCTTAACATTCACTACCCAAAAATAAAAAAGCCGTGAGCCCTCGCATTTCCGGGAACAGCCCGGCGCAGAATCTCACGGCATATAAAAAAGGCGGGTGCCGTATAGACACCCGCTGTCAGAGAGGAAGGGTCCCCCCTCTGTCGAAACCCACTACAAAAGTAAAAAAATCTAATGGCAAAATCAAGTCAAAAATACACTAAACTTACTGTTTAATAATCTTTTCTGAATAAACCTTATTTCCTGTAATCACTTGCAGCAGATATATACCTTCCTGTAAAGTACTAACATCAACCCCCTTACCATCATTTACATTGCAATCCTTTAATAAAATTCCATTTAACGAATAAATCCTCACCCTTGCATTTTCAAATCCCTTAACAAAAATTCTATTAGAAACAGGATTAGGATAAATTTTCACAAATCCTTCATCATTATTATTAACAAATGTGCTAATATCTGGCACCAGAGTAACCTGTTTATCTGCAAACACGTGATACTCTCCAGGAGATAAAGTTTTACTCATAGGCGTCGAACTCACATTGGTAGCCTGTCCTGTCAGGACATCATACCAGGTGCCAGTATGCTGAAAATTCAAATTAACATCCTGGCTGACCACATCAAAATTAGCTACTTCATAAACATTAAAAGTATCAGAACTAATCCATTGTTCCTTCACCAGCCCCGAAAGATTATAAGTAAAGTTACCTTTACGGAAAATTGAACTGGTATGTCGCCAGTTAATCATCTTGCGGTAAATATTATACAAGGCTAATCTTGATGTATCATGATAAAAATAATCCCAGCGCACAGGTTTGGGACTTGTGCGGCAATCCTCGCTATAAGTACCATTTTCACAATAATTTATCCCATAATCATACCCAAGCTCTCCAAACTGCCACATCATTTTAGGACCAGGTATAGAGAAAAACAAAGTAGCCAGAGCTCCATCACGCTTTAAAGCAGTAGTAGTATCTCTAACCGAATAAGCAGCCGTAGAGTTTCCGTATTGCAGGGCTTTATACATAAGCCTCTCCTCATCATGACTCTCCATATACACCAGATTATTTGGATAAGTAAAACCGCGATTGGCATAATAAGCCCACGAATAATCAGAATTATCACTCCATCCCATCAATGTTTGCGCAAACTCTGTATTCATATTTTGCCACAGCAGAAAACCATAATCAGCCAAAACTTTCTCCTCACTATTGTCTGCCAAATGTTCCAATACCACATAAGCATCTGGCTTAATGGATTTTATGAAATCATAATATTCCTTCAAAATATCAATACGGCTCTGGTCATAAGCCGACCAGCTGGCTAAATCTGAGCTTTGGCGTTGAGTAAATCCTTTGGAAAGGTCAAAGCGGAAACCATCCACTTTAAACTCTGTAAGCCAATATTTCAGCACATCCTTGACAAATTGCTTTGTATAAGGGCTCTCGTGGTTGAAATCATACCCCGGACTAAGTGGATGTGGTGCTACCTGATTAAACCACGGATTATCTGGTGCTGGTCTGTTGCTGTGCTTATCCCAGTACATCTGTACCAGTGGACATTGACCGAAAGCATGATTCAATGCAATATCCAGGATAATAGCTATCCCACGCTTGTGCGCCTCATCAATGAAATGTTTTACGTCCTGCTCTGTGCCATAATATTTATCCGTAGCAAAATAAAAATCCGGGTTATATCCCCAGCTGATATTACCTTCAAACTCATTCAAAGGCATTATCTCTATGGCATCAATTCCTAAGTCTTTAAGATAATCCAGACGTTTTTCCACGTCTTTTATAGCAGAAGACCTAACAAAGTCTCTTACCAGAAGTTCATAAACAGTCAAATTAGGCTGTTTTTCATTCAACGAGGAAGGAGTAAAATCAGAGATCTGCCATTGATAAGGTTCTTGTGCAGTTTGTAATACACTTACTATTCCTGTTGTTTTTCCCGTCGGATAAGGTTTTAGATTAGGATAATTATATTCCGGAATATATTGGTCATTCCACGGATCAAGAATTTTATGGGCATAAGGATCTGCAATGCGCAGAGTTCCATCAATGAAGTACTGATAGGCATATTCCTTGCCTGGTTTTAATCCATCAATACGCAACCAAAAATGCTGCCCATCAGGCGTACGGTTCATATAATATTTTTCATCAGCCTGCCAATTGTTAAAATCACCGATTACAAAGGCATAATTTTTCTTAGCCGGTGGATCCCATAGTACCAGAACGACAGACGTATCGTTTAAATAATTAATACCATTATGCATACCTGCAGGCAAATTAGCCACTGGAGGAGGTCCCATAACCACGAAACGTGCAGTATCAGTAGCAATATGCCCCTGTCCAAATACACGTGCCACAGCAATATGATTACCCTCTCCTATATCTGCCCCACTAACCACCGCCAGGAGAGAATCCACTGTTGTAGAGGCGATTAAACTGTCATCTATAACTATCTGTAAGCTATCTCCATTTAAGCCGAAAGCACAAACCCCAATATCATCCTCAGAACCATAAAGGAAATGTAATTTATTAGGCGAAGTAATCTTTACAGCTAAATCATTAGTCTGATATACAGGCAAAAAGAAATCGCTTCCGTCTGCCTCCCGTGCCACAATATACTCGTCAGGATTATCCGGAGAAATTGGCTGTGCGCTACGGATTACCATGGCAATCCGCTTGACATGCTCTGAAGTATCTGTAATGCCGTAATAATCACGGATATTCGGAATAGTTAACTTGTATAAATTAGGTCCAATACGGGTAAATTTTGTTTTAGGTAAATTCTGGCCCCATTCCGAAACTATATGCAACCAATAGTTATCCTGTGGACTTTTATTAGTCACCACTCCGGTATGTGCATAAATATCAGAAGTGTCATTAGCCAGAGCACCATTACCCAGAGTGGCGTTAAAATAAATTGTAACGCCTTCTGCCTCTGTAGGTAATACCGGAATAGAATAAACAGCTCCTGTCTCATAAACCCAGCCTGGAGCAGCTTTAACTGTATATTGATAATTCTGTCCAGAATTATTATCAAAACTAATGGTAATTAAATCAAAATCTGAAGACGGATTATCCATCACTGTGGTCATAACATAAAAATTTACCTCTGTTCCAGCAGGATAAGGCGGAATTTTTCCCAGATAATATGAACCGGCGTTATGACACAAAACTATAGAGGAGGTGTTCCAGCCATCCACAGTATAGCGTAGATAAATTTTTTGCTCAGCAGGCAATACCGTATCAGGATAAACTTTCACCATAACTGTATCAGAATCAATAGGATAATCAGGGGTAAATACGACAGAATCTATAAAAGCTGGTCTGCTGCTCAGCTCCATAAATACGGCCTGAGTATTGGTATAACCGAGGTCTTTGAAATTCATCACATACCATTTATCAGCGTTCAGCGTTATAGTATCATTTCCTCCTCCGCCGTCATTATGCCAGGTGTATGTTTGCACAGTATTAAGCTGCACCCTGACGTCTGTCCATTTATTATTCCACGGCGAAGTGGCAGGACCACTGGTAAAAAGGAAACCATAGGTTCCTGCTGCAACGTCCCCTCCCTGGGATAAGGTATTAAAAACAGTTTGATAAACAGGCTGAGCAAGGTCTGCGATGCGATGCACTTTTCCACCGCTCACCTGGGAAGCACTGGCAAAAACAAGCTTAGTAGGAGGATTATTCCAATTATCCCACGACCCAGGCATATTCAAACCCTCTGGTTCATAAATCTGTGCAGATAAAAAAATGAAATTTAAAAATACAATTAGCAGTAAAACAACTTTTTTCATAGCAAATAATTTTTATATGACTTATAAATACAAAGAAAGGAGGCGCAGAGCACGACGCCTCCTTGAGTAAAAAAAAATCATTATATACTACCTGATTGAAACTTTCTTTACAAATGATTTTCCGTTGCCAGAGAATTTAAACAAATAAATACCTGGCTGAATATCAGATACATTAATCTGCTGATTGGAAGATAAACGAACAAAGCTTTTCAGAACTCTTCCGCTTAAATCCGTAATATCAAGCCTGTATCCCGCAGCATTAGCAACATTAATTATATCCTGTGCTGGATTAGGGTAAACAAGAACGCTTTCATTGTCTTCATTAGGCACCGAGGTACTATTGGAAGCTTGTACTGTATAACTATAATTTTGTCCATTATTATTATCAAAATATATTGTTAACAAATCTATATCTCTAGGATCTGTGAAATTTTGAATATTAGGATGTGCTGTTGTAAAGACATAATAGGAAACTACAGTCCCTTGGGGCTGAGGAGGTATCACTGCTCTTGCAATATTAGCACTGTCAGAACAAATTATCATGGAATCTGTAGCCCAATTATCAGTAGTGTATCTTACTATAACAGATTCCTCTAAATCCAAAGATTTTTCCAAAGTAATATCCACTGTAACACTCTGACCATCAAGGACAGATAAGGTATCTGGAGTTTGGGAAACATTAAGTATATGTGTAGCAGTATCTCCAAGTTCAAAGAACACTGCGCGAGTATCAGCATATCCATTATCCTCAAAATTTACCACATAAAAACGATTATTTCCCAGTGTAATAGTATCATTAACTCCTTGATAAGTATAAGTTTGAATAGTAAAAAGCTGTACTTTTACTCCGCCCCATTTATTCTGCCATATATTAGAAGTAGGACCGCTTGTGAACAAAAATTGATAAGTACCAGCAGTAGTATCACCTCCTGCAAAAGTATTGAACATAGTCTGATAATGCTTATTGGCCAGGCCCTCAACAAGATGTACACCTCCACCAACAACTTGCGAATCACTGGCAAAATGAGGCTTATTAGCAGGGGGATTTTGCCAGGAATTCCACTCACCAGGCATATTAATTCCCTCGGGCTGATAAATTTGTCCAAAAGCAAAGCTAAAACTTAATAGAAACCAAAGAAAAACATATAACTTTTTCATAATTACAGAATTTTAAATTTATTATAAAATACAAAATAAAATTAAGACAATCAAGTCTTTTACTCCAAATATATCTTTCAAACGTTTGCATAGGTGTTAATTTTTTGGTTAAAACCTGCGAGTTTTATATCTTTGAGTATATAAGCAGCATAAACTAAATTCTTTATCCTTAACCATTTATGGAGAGAAAAAAAATTATAGCACTCATCCCGGCTCGTCTGGACTCTCTGCGTTTTCCGGGCAAGGTCATGAAAGAAATTTTTTCTATGCCTATGCTGGGGCATGTATATAAACGTACTGCCCTGTGCAAGGATATTGACAAAATAATTATAGTTACTCCAGATAAACAAATAAAAGATTATGCTAAAAATATCCTGAAAGCCACAGTTATAGAGGAAAAACGACAGTTCAAAAGTATGTTTGACACCTGTGCTGTGGCTCTGGAAGAATATCAGAAAAAAACTAATACTATTTACGATATAGCAGTTATAATTTCAGGCGATGAGCCAATGATAACCAATGACATGATAGCCCTGGCTATCAGTCCGTTCTATCTGGAAGATGATGTCAAGATAAGCAACTTAATGTGCCCCATTAATTCCGAAGAAGAATTCCATGACCACAACGAAATAAAAGTAGTTACTGATGCCAACAATAATGCCCTATATTTTTCCCGCGAGCCTATCCCTTCACAATTCAAGGGTGTGGTAGGGATTCCGCCTCTTAAAACCATAGGAGTTACTCCTTTTGATGCACAATTTCTGCTGGAATTCAAGGAATTGCCGCCAAGTACTCTGGAACTAATAGAAGATATTGCCATACTGCGGGCTCTTGAATACGGATTTAAAGTAAAAATGATTATGAGTGAAATCTCCACTTTTTCCGTGGATACTCCAGAAGACCTGGAACGGGTAAAAAAACTTATGGCCTCAGACGATATACTTAAACGCTACCTTACTGAAATGAACTAATTTCGGCTTCTTTCCACTGGAATAGAGACTTTCAATCCGTCATAACCCAAAATCGTGTTAGGGAAAACCTCTTTTGCCTCATTGTAAAACCTGCGCATATCAAGGATGGTCACAGAAAAATGCCCGAGGATTAGCTTTTTCACACCTGCCTCACGTGCCACCATAGCAGCCTCTCGTGCTGTGGAATGAAAAGTTAATGCTGCTTTTTCGGCATGTGCTTCATCAAAAGTAGCCTCATGATATAACAAATCCACTCCGCGGATTTTCTCTGCCAAACCGGGTATATAACGCGTATCAGAAATATAAGCATAAGAACGTGCAGCAGGCGCAGGCGTAGTAACCTGCTCGGGACGGATAATTTCACCTGTCTCACGCTCAATAGTTTCTCCACGTTTTAGTCGCACTATTTCCTCAATCAATAATTTAAATTCTTCTATCTTGGCCTTTATAATATTAGGTTGACGCTGTCGTTCCCTGAAAACAAAACCCCAGGCAGGTATTCTATGCTCAAGCGGCACAGCCTCCACAGTAAAATTCTTATGTTCCATGATTATCCCTCCCTCTTGTGGCAAAGGATGAATATGCAAGGGATAGGGCAACTGATTAACCTTAACCGGCGAATGTTTGCAAGCAAGCATATCTTTTAACTCCTGTGGAGCATAGATATGTAAATCCGTATCACGATGAAAAAGTTCATAAGTAGATAAAAGTCCGAAAAGTCCGAAGAAATGGTCGCCATGAAGATGGGAAATAAAAATATGACGAATACGACCAAAAGGTACGTGGAACCTGCGTAACTGCAATTGGGTACCTTCTCCACAATCAACCAATAAAGGAGTCCCGTAAATATTAACTATTTGTGACGAAGGAAAACGATGACTAACAGGCGTAGCCGAACTGGTACCAAGCAATAAAATGTCAAAATTCATCCATCTGGCTTATTTATGCCTCATTCTGCTTAATAATAGACTCTGCTTCCTCTATATTATCAGCAATATTCAGGACTGTATCCAGCTGCGAAATATTAATCAAACGCTCCACTGCCGGCTGCAAACCAGTAACCACAAATGTCCCGTTGGAATTCTTGGATAAACGGTTGGCTACCAGGATAGCACTAAGCCCCGAAGAATCACAATACTTAACATTAGATAAATCCATAATAATGTTTTTCTCTCTGTTACTGGCCAATAGCACCAATTCTGATTTCAGGGAAGGAGCCAGAAAAGTATCAAGCTTCTCGTCTAAGATTTTTATCAATGTATAAAAATCTTTCTTAACAATCTGAAATTTATTTGTTTGCTTAGTGTCGTTCATTAATCTATAGTTTTTAAAAACTATCTACAATGATAAAAGTTTTTATAAAGATAAAAAAGTTTACAATAAAAAATATAATCTTTCACGTAAAAATATAACAAATGTTTTTTTTATTTTACTTTTTAAAACTAAAATAATTATAATTTTGCCTACAATAAAAACTTAGCTGGATGAAATTTATAAAAAAAGGTGCAATCATTCTGTTTTTTTTGATGAATTTTTTGATTATCAATGCACAAACACATATAAAAATCACATCTTCCCTCGGTAACGATACCATTTCGGTATGCTCGGGTCAGCAGATATATTTTTATGGATTTTTGATTAATGGCAGTGATACTCTTAATGCATTCTGGCAATGGGATATGGATGATGGTACAGTATTCTCCGGACAGGACAACGATACAATACGATATAGTTTTGTGCTGGAAAAAGCTCACAGGGTTGTTGCACGTGCCACCTATAACGATACCACCTATTCCGCACAGATAATTGTAAGGGTTGGCCTGAGCCCGTTTTTTACAGGTACCACTACCGACCTCAATCAAAATCAAATAGGTATCTGCAAAGGCGACAAGGTACATCTTATTGGAAAAATAACAGGGCCAAGAATATGGAAAGATAAGCCTGTATCAGTATATACTGAGCCATTCCCGTTTGAAATCACTGACCAGATATCTTACACAAACTCCATCACCAGAAAAGATTTCCATTTGACCGATACCATAGCCTCAGGCGGAGAAATAGACTCAATAGGCTTACTAATAGTCCACAGTAACAGCGCAGATCTACGAATTAGCATAACTTCGCCTGATGGCAAAACGATTATCCTGAAAAACACTGGCGGAAATCAAAACTACCTGGGCGACACTTCCACTACTACTAATGGTGCCAGATGGTATTATTGGTCTATGAATGCCACAAATACAATGAACTCCCTGGGTATAAGTGGACAAATGATACCTCCAGGAAAATACCTGCCAGAACAATCATTCTCCTTGCTAACTGGATCACCTCTTAATGGCCAATGGACCATCAAAGTAGAAGATCTCTTTAGCCAGAACAACGGATACATACTCGGTTGGGCTATATTTTTCAATCCTGCTTATGTGCCAGATACACTTAAATATACCTGCACTTATGATTTTGAAAATGCTTTCTGGAACGGAGATAATGTAAATATTACTTCTAACGGTATTGCTGATGCATATCCAAATGAATACGGACCACATCCTTATAAATTTTACATCAAAGACAATTTTGGATGTTTTCACGATACCACCATAGGCGTGGAAGTTGAACAGCCGGATTTCTCGCTGGACAAACCCCAGGTAGTCATTGGAGACAGCATTAAAACCGAAGACCTCACTTCGTGGTCAGTGCTCAGCACCTGGAATTTTGGAGACACAGCCGCTCCCGTCACAGGAAAAACAGTTTACCACAAATATTATGACAAAGGAAATTACGTCATAACCCTGACAGCTCAATCTGCCTCTGGATGCCAGGATCAGGATACAGCTCACGTAAATGTAATACCCAAACCCATTGATATTACCAACTACAACGTATTTACGCCAAATGGTGACGGGGTAAACGATATCTTCTCTTTTTTCAACACCCCGGAAGAAAAAATCATTGCTGCTAATATTGAAACAATTGATGCACGCATATACGACCGCTACGGCCATCTGGTCTGCCACTGGACTAACCCTCAACAAGCTATACGTGGCTGGGACGGAACAATAAATAATAACGGACGAACGCCAGCCCCCGAAGGAGTTTATTACTACATCATAATCATAAAAGGTAAAGATGGGAAAAAATACAAACCATTTTCAGGCTTTATCTATCTTCACAGATAAACTGGATTTCATAGGAGACGTTCACGGATGTTATTATACGCTTACAGATTTGCTCACACAACTGGGATACAAACAAATAAATGGAGTATGGCAGCATCCTGAACGTATAGCTGTCTTTGTAGGAGATTACATTGACAGAGGAATAAACATAGGTCCTACCCTGGAATTAATTAAAAATATGACAGACAACGGAAAAGCCCTTGCCATACTCGGAAATCACGAACTCAATCTCGTTGGCATTTTTACCAGGAACGAGGACGGAATTCCCCTCCGGCCTCACCACAAAATAAAGCAACACAGGGCAACGATAGAAAATCTTTCCGAACAAGAACTAAATTACTGGATAGAGTGGTTTAAAGAATTGCCTTTATTCCTGGATTTTGGTAAAATCAGAACAGTCCACGCTGCCTGGCACGATAAATACATAGAAATTATAAAAAAACAACTCCCTGAAAATAAAATAAAAAACGCTCTGTTTGAAATATTTGACTGTAAAACAGATCTCCACAAAGCTGTTATCTACACACTTAAAGGCCCCGAACTGCCTATACCAGCGCCAATACTGGAACAGGCCCAAAAACAATATATGGACTTCCGGCTAAAAGAAGCCAGAATTAAATGGTGGAGTGATATTCCGGAAAATCCGACCTATGCCCAGGCTACAACTCTTAGCAAAATTAAGGAAACTATTGACCAGCCACTGGAAAGTCTTTATAAACCTTATCCCTCAGCCGCTCCTATCGTCATCTTCGGACACTATTCTATGGATACCCAACCGTATATTATCCGGGATAATGCCACGTGTATAGACTTTGGTGTTTACAAAAAAAATTTCCTTGCTGCATACCGGTATAATGGCGAGGACAAACTCTCGGAAAAAAATCTTATATGGGTCAGACACAACCCTAAGGATGAAATATTACCACCTACTCCCTGACAATTAATCATTTTCCTCTTTTTGGCGCAGACTTCTGCGCCAAAAATACATAAGTAATGATAATCCGCCTAAAATTAAAAATACATAGGCCTTAGCCCAGCCGTATCTTATCATCGCGTCAACAAAAAAGCCCAGACACAAGCCAGTGACTACCAGCCACACTATTTCCATTACAGAGATTTTTTTCATAGTCAAAAAACTTTATCTTTGTTTGCCTAAAATTAAGCAAAATGAGCATACTGGAAAAGAATTACGGTAAATGGCTGGTTTACTGGACGCTGGCATTCATCTGGGGGACATCCTTCATTCTCATAAAAAAAGGGGTTGAGGCCTTTCCGCCGGATATAGTAGGCACATTGCGGATTGCTTTTACCTCAATATTCTTTTTGCCATGGGCACTTAAAAATATACATAAAATCTCGCGTAAAAACATAAAATCCTTGCTAATAGCCGGATTTATTGGAAATTTTTTTCCGGCCATACTTTTTTCCATTGCCGAAACACATATACCAAGCGCCCTGGCTGGTATGTTGAATGCCACTACCCCACTCTTTACGTGGATTGTAGGCATCCTTATCTATAAAGCCAGAACCAGTATCATTACTTTTATAGGAATTTTCGTAGGCTTCATCGGTGCCATTGGCCTTGTTATCAATGACTTCAATAATATATTCTCAGGCTGGAATGTATTTGCTCTATTCGTGTTATTGGCTACTCTGCTTTATGGTATCAATACAAACGAACTAAAATACAAGCTCAAGGACCTTGATGCCATTTCCATTGCATCTCTTTCATTTTTCCTCACCGGTCCTGTTGCTATCATTTACTTGCTGGCAAGGCATTATCCTATGGCATATATCCACAACCCAGTCTTCTGGAAGGGCAATCTGGCAATTATTACTCTGGCATTTTTCAGCTCTTTCATCGCAATGATATTGTTCAACCACTTTGTTAAATACGCTTCGGCAGTGCTATCAGCTTCAATAACCTATGCAATACCAATTTTTGCTATTTTCTGGGGAGTAGTGGACGGAGAAAAAATCCATATCCATCAAATTATAGCAATGATTATCACAATTACCGGTGTCTATCTGGTAAACAGCAATATTGATATAAAAATCAAGAAAAGCATTCCTAAAACCAATAAAATATGAAAGAATATCTTGCAAATTTTCTGAAAGGATTTGCCATTGGTGCGGCAAATGTAATACCCGGAGTGTCAGGCGGCACAATAGCTCTAATAACTGGGATTTTTGAAAGACTGATAGATGCTATAAAAGCTTTTGATATAAAAGCACTT
The DNA here is from genome assembly GCA_964649975.1 of uncultured Bacteroidales bacterium. Lineage (GTDB taxonomy): Bacteria > Bacteroidota > Bacteroidia > Bacteroidales > S143-33 > S143-33. The sequence continues at coordinate 12,759 of CAZYSM010000015.1, forward strand.
AGACTTCTTCTAAAAGGAAAAATCAAGGAATTTATTGAATATACCGATTTAATTTTCCTTTTGACAGTGGCTCTGGGCGCTGTGGTGAGCATTTTTTCCCTGGCCAAATTGCTGGATTACCTTTTCACTTACTACCCCATTTTTGTCTGGTCTTATTTCTTCGGACTGATAGCTGCTTCGGTATATTACGTGGGAAAAACAATAGATAAAATCACTATTTCAGTAATTATCTCGTTTATAGTAGGCACAATCATAGCTGTTGTGGTCACAATTCTACATCCAGGCCAGCCCAATGACAACTGGCTTTATCTGATACTGTGCGGGATTATTAGCATAAGCAGTATGATACTGCCCGGACTATCTGGATCATACGTGCTAATCCTTATGGGTAACTACAAACTCATTGTCATTGATGCTATTAACAATCTTGACCTGAAAATCCTCATTCCTTTTGCAATAGGAGCAGCTGTGGGCATAATAGCATTTGCCAATATCCTGTCAATACTTTATAAAAAATACAAAAACGAAACTATTGCTTTGCTCACTGGATTTATTCTTGGTTCACTTTCAATATTATGGCCGTGGAAACATCATTACGACCTCAATCACCATCTCATCCCCACAGATAAATTCGGACATCTATTAATACATACAAAAGGGGTGTATTTCAAAAACTATATACCTGCAGCTGATAATATGCTACTGTGGGCTATCCTTATAGCTATCGCCGGAGTTTTAACACTTGTTTTAATAGAAAATTGGGCTAACAAAAAGAAATAATTCTGAATTTTTTTATATTGTAAATCCCAAAAAATAAAAAAAGGAATTATGGAAAACAAAGTTAAGGTATATTGCCTGAACAACAATCTGACTAAAGAATATCCCCTGGGCACGTCCCTGTGGGAAATAGCACAAGATATGAAGATAAAACTGGATTATCCCATCCTGGGGGCCAGAGTAAACAATAAACTATCGGAGCTAAACTACAAAATATATCGTCCCAAATTCGTTGAATTCATTGATATTACCAATATTGACGGCTATCGTATGTATCAGCGTTCCCTCTCATTTGTGCTGATGAAAGCCGTGCGGGACCTGCTTCCCGGATCCCGTCTGAAAATTGAACACTCCATTTCCCAGGGCTTTTACTGTGAAATAGAAAAGCCTGATAACTCAAAACTCAAACCCGAAGAGGTGCTGGAAATTGCCGAACGGATGAGGCAAATAATTGACGCTGATTTACCTTTTTACCGTGAAGAAATTCCTACGCAACAAGCTATAAAAATTTTTGAGGAATATCAGTTATTTGAAAAAGCTAAATTATTCCGTACGCGGCCAACGCTGTTTACATCAGTATATAAACTTGATAATCAAATAGATTACTTTTACGGATATCTTGTTCCATCTACTGGATACTTAAAAATATTTGACCTGATTCCTTACTACGATGGAATGTTATTGCGTTTCCCGACAATAGATAATCCGGATGAACTGGGGCCTATCATTGAACAACCAAAACTGTTTGAAATTTTCCGTGAATATAAAAACTGGGTGGAAATCCTTGGGGTTTCCACAATAGGAAGCATTAACGAAAAAATTAAACAGGGCAAGGCTGGAGAATTAATAAAAGTATCCGAGGCCCTACACGAGAAAAAAGTGGCTCAAATAGCTGATATGATTCACAAAAGAGGAAATGTGCGATTGGTGCTCATTGCCGGGCCTTCCTCTTCCGGAAAAACGACTTTTTCCAAAAGGTTGGCAATACAGCTACGCGTATTGGGATATGACCCTGTTGCCATTTCGCTTGATAATTTCTTTGTCAACCGTGAGGATACCCCCAGAGACGAAAACGGAAACTATGACTTTGAAAACGTTAGAGCACTGGATATAGACCTGTTTACAAAAGTAATGAATGACCTCATTGCAGGGAAGGAAGTAGAGATGCCAAAATTTGATTTCCACCAGGGTCAGAGATATTACGACGGCACAAAAGCAAAATTATCCGACCGTGGCATTATTGTTATAGAAGGCATCCACGGACTAAATCCCATCCTGTCAAAAGGTATAGATGATAAGTTCAAATTCAAGATTTATGTATCAGCTCTTACGCAATTAGGAATAGACTACCACAACCGCATCCCTACTACAGATAACCGCCTGCTGCGCAGAATGATACGCGATTACCAATACCGCGGTTATTCTCTCGTGGAAACTCTGCAGAGATGGCCCAGCGTAAGAAAAGGAGAAGAAAAATACATTTTCCCATTTCAGGAAGAAGCAGATGTGATGTTCAACTCTGCTATGATTTACGAATTTTCGGTGTTGAAAAAACACCTTGAGCCACTATTGAAAGAAATTCCGGAAACTGCCTATGAATATTCCGAAGCGCGCAGACTGCTAAAATTCCTTTCATATTTTGAACCAATTGTAAGAGAGGAACGCGAAATACCTCCTACATCCATTTTGCGCGAGTTCCTCAGCGGAAGCGCCTTTAAATACTAATATTCAAAGATTTAACATAAGTGACTTAAGAAAAAAATTTAAATTTATTTGCACATAAAAAACTATTGTTCTAATTTTGTGTTAAAGTAAAATTGCACAAAAATTAATGACAGACACCGCAAAGGTAAATACAGAAATCAACAGGCTGATAAAGAATATTAACAGACTGAAACAAAGCTATTTAAGACTAAAAGAAGAAAATCAAAAACTATTTGAGGAAAAACAAAACCTTTTAAAAAAAATAGAGGAAAAAGACCAAATTATAGATAATTTAAAAAAACAAGTAGAAAATCTTAAAATAACCAACGCTCTTATAATTGGTGACGATAAAGAAATATCTGCGGAGAACCTTCAGGAAATTAAACATTCGGCCAAAATAAAACTTAATCAAATCATCAGAGAAATTGACACAGCAATAAAAATTCTTTCAACTAACGAATTGCAGTAATATGGAAAATAACAACGACAAAATTGTTATCACCTTAAATATTATAGATGCTCCGGTCAAGCCCAAAATTTTCAGAGAGGAAGAAGAATTTTACAGATCAGCAGAGAAAGAGATAAAATTATTATACGCTAAATATCAGGAATTTACACCGGACATCAACACCATTTTACGGGCATTAGCACTGCAATTCGCTGTTGGCAAAGTTAAGAAAACAAGGGAAGTAGAAAATATACTGGGAACACTGGAGGAAATTAATCTGGACCTTGAAGAATTCCTGGAAAATGAGTAAATTTTCTCAGGAATTCTAAAGAGTTGAGCTCGCATATCGGGGCCGGGAACTCAACACAATCGTCATTAGGGTCTGGCTCGTTTTAGCAAGGGCAGGTCCACCAATGAGTGGAAAGCCCGACCTAAAGCGGCAGCCCTAAATATGTGAGAGCGGGGTTCTCCGTGCCGGCATATGCGGGCTCTTTTTTATTTTTAAATATGTTCTGGTGACAATTGTCACTCATCATATATTAACCTAAAAAACGTTGAAAAATGAACACAGTATTAGTTATAGTAGCTTTAATAATAGGCGCCGCAATAGGATTGGCTATCGGCTATTTCGCCAAAATAAAGGCCCTTAACAAAAAGGCCGAGGAAATTATCAAAGAAGCTGAAGAAAAGGCGGAAATAATTAAGAAAAACAAACTCCTGGAAGCCAAACAAAAATATCTGGAACTCAAAGCAGACCTGGATAAAAAAATTAAGCAGGATACCGAAAGACTTAACAACAAAGAGCATAAGCTATTACAGCTTGAAAACACTCTGACACAAAAAAAGGAAGAGTTCCAGAAAAAGCTTATGCAGTTTGAAATCAAGAAAAAGGAAGTTGCTGCACTAAAGGAAAACCTCACAAAGCAAATTGAAATTGTTGAACAAAAACGCCAGGAATTAGAACAAATTTACAAGGAACAGGTGGAAAAACTGGAGACCATTGCTGGTATGTCCAAAGAAGAAGCCAAACAGCAGCTGATAGAATCCCTCAAGGAAGAAGCCAAAGCCGATGCTATGGCACACATAGCACAAATAGTGGAAGAAGCCAAATTAAATGCCAAGGAACAGGCTCGTAATATTGTTATCAAAGCAATCCAGCGTGTAGGTAGCGAAGTAGCTGCAAACAATTCAATAAGCGTATTTCACATTGAAAGCGACGAAATTAAAGGACGCATAATTGGACGCGAAGGACGTAATATCCGCACCCTGGAGCAACATACTGGCGTGGACATTATCGTGGACGATACACCAGAAGCCATTGTGCTGTCAAGCTTTGACCCATTCCGCCGTGAGGTGGCTCGTCTGGCTTTGCAGCAGCTGGTAGCCGACGGACGTATCCATCCGGCAAGAATTGAGGAAATCGTGCAAAAGACAAAAAAACAACTTGAAGAAGAAATCTTTGAAATAGGCAAACGCGTTTGCATTGACCTGGGAATACACGGAATGCATCCTAACCTGATGAAAGTTGTTGGAAAAATGAAATACCGTTCCTCATACGGACAAAACCTTCTGCAGCATTCCATTGAAACAGCCAAGCTGGCAGCCTTGCTGGCATCCGAGCTGGGGCTCAATCCCAAGCTAGCCAAACGAGCCGCCCTGCTCCACGACATCGGAAAAGTGCCGGAAGAAGACACTGACCTGCCTCACGCAATATACGGAATGAAACTGGCGCAGAAATACGGAGAAAAAGAAGAAGTGGTCAATGCCATTGGAGCTCACCATAACGAAGTAGAGATGACAAGTCTCATAGCTCCTATCGTCCAGATAGCTGATGCTATTTCCGGGGCACGTCCGGGGGCTCGTCGCGAAATTTACGAAAGCTATATCCGCCGTCTGGAAGACCTTGAACGCATTGCCCTCTCGTTCAAAGGCGTTAGCAAAAGTTATGCTATCCAGGCCGGACGTGAATTAAGAGTAATTGTAGGCAGCGATATGGTCAACGACGACGAGCTGGAAGTCCTCTCTTACGAAATAGCCAAGCGGATTGAACAGGAACTCACCTATCCAGGACAAATAAAAGTTACTGTTATCCGTGAGAAACGTTCCGTCAGCTTTGCAAAGTAACTAATAATCAACCCAATACATAAGAAACGAGCCTCCCTGCAGGGAGGCTCGTTTCTTATATTGTCATTTTTTATCCAACTTTCCTTAAAAAATTGTATATTTATAAACTAATTTAATAAATTTGTAAAAAAGCTAATACTTTTCCATAAATGAGCAATGAAATTTTATATATTCACGGTTTCGCCTCAAGCATTAACTCACTCAAAGCCAATACATTAAAAGATTACTTTGCACGCTTTGGATATTACAATGTTATTATTCCTAATATACCAGTTGAACCTTTCCGAGCTATTCATTTCCTGGAAGAGATTTACGAAAACAACCCTATAAAAGTAACAGTTGGATCAAGTCTTGGAGGCTTTTATGCATTGTATATGCATATGAAACATCCTGTACAGACCGTACTTATTAATCCCTCTTTAAATCCTCATTTAGATCTAAAAGATGCGGTAGGCCCGATAAAGAGACATAATAGTGAAGATTTTTTCCAATGGACAGAGGATCACGTAAGACAGCTGGAAGAACTGGTCAACAAGCTGGATATTAGCAAGCTGGATCAAACAAAACTTCATTTTTTCCTTGCAAAGGACGATGAATTACTGGATTTCTCGGATATAAAAAAACTATTTCCTTATGCCAGAATAAAATTCTTTGACAATGCAGGCCATGCATTCAAACCTTTTGCCAGAGTACTGCCTGATATAATGAACCTATATGCATCGCAATTGTAAAATCAAAAAAATATATATATTTGTCGTTGATTTATAAGCAGAAAAAAGATGATAGCACTTGTCTCTACAAAGGATAATAAAAAAACTGCCAAAAACATAACTTCCGAACTGGAGAAAAATAACTTCCAGGTATGGAATTACTGGAGGGACGCTCCGGGCGAAAATCCCAAAGAGTACTTCAAAAATCACTTAGAGGAATTTTCCGCTATTGTCTTCATCCTTAACAAAGAGGCCATAACAGATTCTTTGATAATAAAGCTTTATCAAATAGCATACAGTCAGCAGAAAGAAATAATATTGTATCTACAAACCAAACTTGACCATAATCTACCAAACTGGTTTTTCCTTGAAAATCACGACTGGATAAATGCTTACGATGTCTCTGCCGAAACTGCTATTCAAGGCTTAACTGAATTATTGCAGGAAATCACAGAAGCAACCAATCAGCCAAAGATTGCTCCTGCCTTCAAAAAAGAGGAAAGAGTATCTAAAATAAGTAAGAATAAGTCAGTGCTAATTGGTGTGGGGATAATAGCAATAGCAGTAATTATCCTCATAATAATGCTAAGGCCCAACAAAGAAACACTTCCTACCCCGGGCATTACTAATGAAAAAAATCCGGAACAGTTATTAATAGGTACATGGGGATTAACTGATTATAAAGATAATATACCACGTAACGCGCAGGATTTAAAAGCATATCAACAAGCTATTAATAATCTGAAAAAAAATTTCAGGTTCATCTTTTATCCCAATCACACCTTTGAACGGATTGGTTTTGCCCCTCAACCTGAAAAAGGATACTGGCGGCTGGACAAACAAAATATGTATATATACATTTCGGATTTTAAAAGAACAGGTGAAGATAGGCTCAAAATATTGACTTTAAATGAAAATCAGCTTATATTTGAAATAGCTACTCGTATAGCACCTAATCAGGTCAGCGTTGTAAAATTTACTTTATATAAAATTCCACAACAAAGTATTAACAATCAATAAGATAAAGAATTATGAACTTTTTTGAGCAGTTGAGAGATAAGGATCCATTGGTAAACCAGTACGAACAAAATAAGATTTTAGGGGTAAATAAATATTACGATGTTGAGGATTTCTGCCAGATTATTGACTATTATTATTTTTCACAGGATTTCAAAAAAGCCACCACTGCCGTAGAAGATGCTCTGGCCATTCATCCCACCTCATTTGAATTACTACTACGTAAGGCCAGGGTTATGATAGAAATAAAAAAATATGTATCCGCAATAAAAATACTTAACTTCTTAACTAAAGAAAATCCCAAAGAAACAGAACTGTTTTTATTGTTGGGCTTCTCATTTGCTTCGCTTGGCAAAGTGAAATATTCTGAAATAAATTTCAAAAAATTACTTGACCTTGCCGAAGACAAACAGGAATTAATTGCTTTTCTCAATGATATTGGATATATATATCTGTCGCTCAAACAGTACCATAAAGCGTATAAATATTACAGCAGGGCGTATGAACTGGATAAATCCGACTTCCATCTACTTTACGAAATGGCTTTTTGTCTGGAAAAACAAAACAAAAATCAGAAAAGTAAGGAATTATATATCAAATACTTAAAAAACAATCCTTATTCAAAATTAGCCTGGTATAATCTCGGAGTAGTGTACATTAAGCTTAACGAAACAAATAAAGCTCTGGAAGCATTTGACTTTGCCCTTGCCATTGACCCGGCTTTTTCATCTGCCATTTATAACAAGGCTCATTTATTATTTGAGACAAAAAAATATGATGAATCCATCCATTATTACAAAAAAATATTAAAGCTGGAAAATAATAATCCTTCTGCTTTTTTCTTTATTGCCAAAAACCTTATTGAACTAAAAAAATATCACTCAGCGCTTATTTATCTGCAGAAGGCCCTGGAAAAAGTACCTTTCTTTCCGCAAGCCTGGCACGAAATCGCCAAAATCCTATTTATCAACAACAAACTAAAGGAGAGTAAGCATTATATTTTTAAAGCCATCAAACAGGGAGAAATGAATCCCGATTCTCTGAAACTCCTGGGTAATATCTATCTGAAGGAAAATGACTACAATAAAGCAGAAACAGCTTTTAAATGGGCAGCTCTGGCCAATCCTTTTGACGAGGAAATATGGATTAAATATTCCGAAGTCTTTGAAAAAAAAGGAAATTTTAACAAAGCCATTGAAATACTAAAGAATAGCCAGGAATTTCTTAAAGAAAATCCTGCTATTAGCCGGAAAATAGCTTACTTCTCTACCCTTGAAGAAAAAAACAAAACCCAATCACTGCACAAAACAAACAAATAGCTATCGCATCGTATAACTACGCGAACGAATAAATATCTGGAATCTATCCAGGCCAGCAAAAGAAATATACCGTCTGTCTGCCGAGCTGACTATCTGCACTTCCCACCAGCCAGGTTGGACTGTTTTTAAAGTAGAACTAATAACAAAACTGCCATCGGGCATAACTTTACCCTGGTTGAAAGAAACAGTTTCCACACGGATTAACTTACGGCGCGTACTCAAATAATAATACCAGCGAAACTGCAGAGCAGTATTCCTCTGCTGCCACTTATGGGCATCCTTAGCACTAAAATAAACCGAAAGCGTTAACTCCGAGGGTAATTCAACCCCATAAAGCCCTTTTTTCAGAGAGACCCTGTGTCCGTTCATCTCCCATGTTATCAGCAAAGGACGAACAGCGGAATATTGTGCGAAAAGTGCCGGTAACGTGAACAATACAAGCACTAATGTAAAATAAATCTTTTTCATTGAACTATCTTATTTTCATTGATTTACTTATTTTATACTCTCAAAATGCATACCGAAAACAAAAATATAAAAAAATTAAAACATCTGAGTTAGAAAATTGTGTAAGCTATCTTTACATTGTGTATTTTTAATACATAAAATCAGCACATCACTTTGAATATTCCTGACAGTAAATTATCTTTGCCTGTCAAAAAGTTAAATTTAAAACAATAATCAATGTCTTGGCTGGATGATATTCTGAAAAAATTACCGGAAAGAGAATTACACATTATTAACGATGCAAAATCTCCTTCAGGTCCTCCACATGTAGGATCACTCAGAGGAGTTATCATACATGATGCCGTTTATAAATTCCTCAGGGATAAGGGGATAAACGTAAAATATATATTCGGTTCCGACGATTATGACCCACTGGACGAACTACCTGCCGGTTATCCAAAAGATCTGTTTGAGAAATATCTGGGACAACCCCTGGCACATGTTCCAGCTCCCGAAGGGTCAGACCAGAGCGATCTTGCAAATCATTTTATAAGCGGATTCTTCAAAATATTTGACGAGCTGGGTGTGGAAGCCGAAAAATACTATATGCGTGAATACTACAAAAATGGATTTTTCAACGAAGCTATTGATATTATCCTGAGAAAAGCAGATGTTATCCGGGAAATTTACTGGAAAGTAAGTAAATCCGAACGTCCCGACAACTGGTATCCGTTCCAGGTGGTTTGTGAAAAATGCGGACGTATCGGAACTACAGAAGTGATTGACTATGATGGAAAAGAAGTTACTTACGTATGCCGTGAAGATAAAGTATCGTGGGCCAAAGGCTGTGGACATGTAGGAAAAGTCTCTCCTTTTGACGGAAATGGTAAGATGCCTTATAAGGTAGAATGGGCTGCCAAATGGAAATATTTTGGTGTGACAATAGAAGGCGCTGGCAAGGACCATAACACACGTGGTGGTTCGCGCGATATAGCAAACGCCATTAGCAGCCAGGTATTTGGTTATGATCCACCTGTTAATATTCCTTACGGCTTCTTCCTTATGGGTGGAGCTAAAATGTCCTCATCAAAAGGTATTGGAGCAAGTGCCCGTGATATGGCAGATTTCCTTCCACCAGAAATACTGCGTTATCTTATGCTCGCTACTCAGCCTAAACGTGAAGTTAACTTTGAACCATCAGAAAAATACATTACAAAGCTCTTCAACGACTTTGACAAGCTCCATCACAAAGTTATCCACAAAGAAAAGCTGGAAGAATGGGAAGA
>CAZYSM010000015.1:22690-42998 GCA_964649975.1 uncultured Bacteroidales bacterium
TGCCAGAAAAAGCCAGAGAACTGTCTCCAGCACAAATAGCATTTATGCACAAGCTGGCAGAGAGAATAAAGGATATGGACCTTGACGAAGAAACTATGCAAAGTGAAATCTTTGAGGTTGCCCGTATGACCCCTATCAAACCACAGGAAGCATTCAAAGCCTTATACACAGCTTTCCTTAACAAGGATAGTGGGCCAAAGGCAGGACGTTTGCTGGCTTATATTGACAAGGATTTTGTGCTCAAACGCCTTACAGAAATTGATTTTGACGAAGAAAAATATCTGGAACAAACCTCTGTGACACTTGAAGAGTTCAAAACATGGCTGGAAAAAAACAAGGAAAAAGTAGAAATAAAAGCTGATAGCCTGCATACTTACGAAAAATACTCCTCAGCTTTTGCCGAACTCATTTATATCCAGAAGGATAAACCGCATCTGATACGTGTCAGGGGCAATGTTCCGGCCGAGGAATTAAAAACAGAAATAAAGCAATTAATTTCCTGAAAAAAATAAGAAAGGAGGCTTTAAAGCCTCCTTTCTTATTTTTCTATTTCCCGCATCTTTTCCACTATCTTTATAGCTTCCACAGCCTGGGAAACATCGTGGACGCGCAGAATATCCGCTCCCTTCATCAAAGCAATGGTATTAACCACTGTTGTGCCATTGAGAGCCTCTTCCGGAGTAATGCCCAGCAAACGGAATATCATTGATTTACGGGAAACCCCTACTAACAATGGTTCATCAAACAATTTCTTGAAAATATCCAGATGGGCCAACAATTGATAATTATGTTCAAGCGTTTTGCCAAAACCAAACCCCGGGTCAAGTAGAACGTCATTAACGTGTAAACCACGGAGACGGTGAAGACGCTCGGCAAAATACAAAACAATCTCCTGTACCACATCGTCATAATGTGGATTTTTCTGCATTGTTTGTGGTGTACCTTGAATATGCATAAGTACATAAGGCACATTCCATCGTGCAATTACTTCAAACATACGCATATCCTCTCCTCCGCCCATAATGTCATTAATCATCTGCACCTGGAACTCTCTAAGGACAAAATCCGCCACCGAGGGACGGAAGGTATCCACGGAAATTATTGCATCAGGGAAATTATCACGGATTACCGAAAGAGCTTTTGAGAGTCTGTTCATTTCCTCTTTTTCTGGCACATCGGCAGCTCCGGGACGTGTGGAATAGGCACCCACGTCAATGATAGTTGCGCCCTGGTCTAATATCTCACGGGCACGTTTTACAATAGCCTCTTCATAGGTATAACGTCCCCCGTCATAAAACGAATCAGGTGTGACATTTAAAATTCCCATCACAATGGGACGGTCTAATTTTACTACCTGTCCGCGGAAGTTAATCGTTTTTTTTGTGATATTATCCATTGTTTAGTATTTTTGAATTTGATACAGTGGACAAAAATAGAACATAAATGGAAAAAACAGCCACTCAGTACGACCAGATTATTAGCAAATGTAGAGAAATATTCAAAAACAAACTTAAAGATTACGGTCCGGCCTGGCGCATACTCAGGCCTTCCTCCATTACAGATCAGCTATACATCAAGGCCAACCGTATAAGAACTCTTGAAATAACAGGTGAGGCAAAAGTAAACGAAAATATTGAAAATGAATTTATCGGATTAATAAATTATTCAGTCATTGGAATAATCCAACTCCGGCATGGTTTCGCCGAAGAAGTGGACATGAGTTCGGATAAAGCCCTTGAGTTATATGATAAGTACATTGCCGAAGCCAAAGATCTTATGATGAAAAAGAATCACGATTATGGTGAAGCCTGGCGCCAGATGCGTATAAGCTCATTAACAGATCTTATCCTGATGAAAATATTCCGCATAAAACAAATTGAAGACAATCAAGGAAAAACTATAATATCCGAAGGGGCAGAAAATAATTATTTTGACATTATTAACTATTCGGTTTTTGCTCTAATAAAACTGCAAGAAAGTAATGAGAGACAATAAAACCCTTAAAATATTACTGAATACAATACGTATAATCCTGGGTTTAAGCCTTTTGTATTTTGCTTTAATAAAAGCACTGGACCCAACTGGTTCCTCCTTTGAAATAAACGAGAAACTCAATATTATTTTTGGTACCGACAAAGTTAGGTTTATATCTTTGATATTGACCGTATTTCTGATAACAGTAGAATTTAGTATAGGAGTTAATTTAGTTTTTAAATTTTTTCCGAAAATTACGGCAAGTGCCACCTTAATCTTATTCCTTGCTTATGCTCCGGTTTCATATTTCGTGGCTCAAGCCAATCCATACTACTCTGGCGTTTCTTGCAGTCCTTTGAATATATCCAACCGTCAGCTGTTTATTTTTAATATGATATTTCTGCTACTTGCAATTATCCTATTTTTCTTCAAGAAAAAGCTCAAAACCAATGAAAAAATTAATGAGCGGAGGCAACTCAGCTGGCTATTAACTGCAAATATGGTGCTTTATTTCTTTTTACTCATTAACTATTCCTTTGCTCCAATTATAGATTTCAGCTGTTATCCCAAAGGAACCGACCTTAATAAAAAAATTGAAAATTATTATCTTAACACAAAAAAATATCACAACTACAAAGTAAAACTTCTGTACTTTAACAACAAAACAAAAAAATTCAAGTATTTTAGCGAAAAAAAAATTCCCTGGAAAGACAGCAACTGGATATGGATAAATACCAAGCTTATACCACATAAATACACACGAAAAGGAGAAATTACAAATTTCTGCATCTATAACTCGCTTGGCAGGGATATAACGGATTCTCTTCTGCACCTGAAAGAACCCGTGGTCTTTATTGTTTCATACGATTTAAAGAATGTAAACATCCGGGGATTCAGAAAATCACTGCAATTTGCACGGAAATTCCGTGATCAATATTTTCCTGTGGCTTATTGCCTGACATCTGCCGACCAGCAAACTGTTGACAGTATTATTGAGCTCTCTGGAGCTTATGATATTGAATTTTGCTATACAAACGAAAATTTCTTACGGGCCCTGGTGAGCTCCAATCCTGCAATAGTTATTCTCAAAGACGGTGTTATAATCAGCAAAAGACATTATAATTTATTGCCAGATTTAAAAAAGCATAATTACTACATGACCAAAATCAGAAAAAGAAAATGAAGCAAACAGCACTTTTCATACTCACATTGTTATACTCTATGGGACTGTGGGCTCAATCCACAAATCAAATTATTCTTTTTGATGATTTCAGTACCAATAAAGGTACCTGGACACAGATAAACCGTCCGGATTATTATGCAAAAATATCCGGTGGAAACTATATTGTTAAAAGTTCCAAACGTCAACGTCTGTTTTTTGTTGGTACACAAGCATTTATAGATTACAGAAAAAATTTCTCAATAGAAATAAGCATAAAGCATCTCTCCGGTCCGAATAATGAGGGCTTTGGACTGGTATGGGGTTCCCGTGGAATGGGCTACAGTTTCCTGTTTTTGATCACTGCTAACCAATATTATACTATAGGCGCCCAGGCAGGAAAAAATTATTACTCCATTAAACGCTGGACAAAGGAAAAAATTATCAAGCCCAATGATTACAATATCCTAAAAATTGAAAAAAACGGAATAGTATTAAAATTCTTTATCAACGATAAACCTGTTTTTTCCACGGAGTTTGTCCCGTTTTTCGGACAATTCCATGGCATAGCCCTACAAAAGAACACCATGGTAGCAGTGGACTACTTCATGGCCACACAGGAAAAAAATCCTATCAATCTTGCACCCAATACACCATTTGCTTCCAAAAGGGAACGTCTGTCCAACAATATTAATACAAAATACTCTGAGATTGCTCCTGTTATCTCACCTGATGGCAAGCGGCTGTATTTTGGACGTATATATGATCCACGCAACTATGGAAAAGACCACGAATGTGATATATGGTACAGTAATTTGCAACCAGATGGTACCTGGGGACCAGCTATACACGCACCCAAACCGCTGAATAACGATGGAGTGAATGCTGTTATCACTGTTACTCCGGACGGTAATGCCCTGTTGCTGGAAGGTTTGTATAATCCTGATGGTAGCTTTAAAAGTGACCAGGGCATCTCCATAAGCTATAAAACCTCCACTGGTTGGTCGGTGCCCAAACCTGTAAAAATCAAAAATTTCTACAACAAAAATATTTACGAAACATATTATCTGAGCAACGACTCTAAGGTATTGCTTATGTCCATAGAACGTGATGACTCATACGGAGATCTGGATTTATACGTAAGTTTCCGCCAACCTGATGGTTCTTATTCCGAGCCCAAAAACCTCGGCCCTGTGATTAATACTTTTGCCTCGGAAAGCACACCCTTCCTGGCCTCGGACGGAAAAACCCTGTATTTTTCGTCCAATGGACACCCGGGATATGGCAGCCACGATATTTTTGTCTCGCGCCGTCTGGATGATAGCTGGACACGCTGGACAAAACCGCAAAACCTCGGCCCTGCTATAAATACCCCGGACTGGGACACTTATCTTTCCATTCCGGCCAAAGGTGATTATGCTTACTTATCTTCAACATACAACAGCTATGGCAATGAAGATATTTTCAGAATTAAACTGACCAAGGAAATACGCCCGGAACCAGTGGTGTTAATATACGGCAAAGTCCTTGACAATGAAACACAAAAGCCCATTGCAGCAGAAATACACTATTATGATTTACGCAGCGGGAAGGAAGTAGGCCTGGCCCGTTCCAATCCAACAACTGGAGAATACAAAATTACTCTTCCGTTTGGAAAAATTTATGGATTAAAAGCCCAGGCAAAAAATTATATTGCGCAAAGTGCCAATATTGACCTGCGCAACAAACAAAAGCAATACTCTGAATATCAGATGGATTTATATCTATTCCCAATGAAAATCAATCAGACAATCCGTCTGAACAATCTGTTTTTCAAACAAGCTTCCACGGAATTAATGCCAGAATCATATCCTGAACTGGACCGTCTTGTAAAACTGCTAAAAGACCATCCTACAATGGTTATAGAACTGCATGGCTATACAGACTACCGCGGAGATAAAAAGGTCCTGCTGGATTTATCCCGTCGTAGGGTTGCAACAATAAAAAAATATTTAATTTTGCACGGCATTAATTCAGAAAGAATAAAGACCAAAGCATTTGGTGGCGCCAATCCTGTGTATAAAGGACCTATTGAGGAAAAACACAAATTAAACCGTAGAGTGGAATTCAAAATATTAAAACTGTAATCAGCAGATGTTCAAAATATTAGACCGTTACATAATTAAGCGTTTTCTGGGATCGTTTATATTGGCCATCAGCTTAATAATTTCAATTGCTGTAATATTTGACCTATCGGAACACCTCACTCAATTCATTGATAACAAGATTCCATTCCGGGATATTTTACTTAATTATTACATCAATTTTGTTCCATACTATGCCAATCTCTTTATGTTTTTGTTTGTGTTTATTTCTGTGATTTTTTTCACATCCAAGATGGCCTCCAAAAGCGAGATTATAGCAATCATAAGCTCGGGAATCAGCTTTTTCCGTTTGTTACTACCCTATATGATAGCAGCAGGAATTATAGCAGCTTTCTCATGGTATCTCGGAAATTTTGTCATCCCTCCCGGAAATAAAAAACGCGTGGATTTTGAAGAAAAATACTTTTATCATCACAATCCTTATGCTGTTCGCAATGTCCATAAACAAGTAGCGCCAGGAGTATTCCTTTACATCCAATTTTACGATATACGTGCAGATATAGCCCACACCTTTTCACTGGAAACTATTGAAAATGGAGTGCTAAAATCCAAACTACTGGCAAAATATGCCAGATGGGATTCTGTAAAAAAGTCCTGGATATTGTTTGATTACTATATCCGGAAATATTACGATACTTATGATAAAATGACTTTTGGGAAAAAGACAGATACCACAATTAATATCACTCCTGAATATTTCAAAAGATTTAACCTGGACATTACAACACTTACCCTTCCACAGCTAAACCGTTTTATTTCAGAAGAGAAATTAAGAGGTTCGGAAAACATCAACTCATATCTGCTTGAAAAATACAAACGCACAGCCTATCCATTTTCCACATTCATATTGACTTTTCTGGGTGTAACAATATCTTCCAAGAAAAAACGCGGAGGGACCAGTCTTAACATTGGACTGGGACTACTGTTGAGCTTTGCATACATTTTCTTTATGCAGGTGTCCGACCAGTTCTCTATAAAAGGCGGAATGAATCCACTGCTGGCAGTATGGATACCAAATATTATTTTCACTATAATTTCCTTTATTTCGTATTACATCTTTGCTCCGAGATAATGCTGAGCATGAAAAAAAATATTATACTCCTACTTCTTTTGCTTATTGTCCGCAGCTTATCATTCGGTCAGGTAAAAGATTTATCTATTAATCTTGGTGTTCATCCGTGGAAAGCTAATAATAGTCTTCTGGATTCCGTACTAAAAAAATATGACCTTAACGATTCGGTATATTATCATATTCCGGTTACGATATGGATATATCCCACCAGAAAAGGCTTTGGCCCAGGTTATAACGAAGTTAAGAATTTTATGAATGCACTAAATTATTATTTTTCAATTAACCACACTGGAATAAATTTTTACCTGTCTGCTTTAAAAATTATCCCTTCACAGCGGCATCAGAATGTAGGCTACTTCACAGAAAATTTTTTTATGACACTCTCGCATCATATACGCGGAACTATGAACATACACATAGTTAACAACCTGAAAATAAGCACTATATTTTACACACGTGAAATTGGTGGAACTTATAACAGCCTGACCAAATCCATAATAATAACACGATCGGACGTTCCTACAGGTATAGCCCACGAAGCAGGCCACTATTTCGGGCTTTTACACCCTCACAGAAATTGGAACAAGGGGAAATTGCTTGCCGAATCTGTCAGTCGCACACGTACTATAGGCAAGACCAAGGTAAGGAATTGTGAAGCTCGCGGTGACTATTTATGCGACACTCCCGCAGAACCCGATTTGAGTTTGTTTTGTAACGATTCCTGTAAATATACAGGCCATATCACCGATCCATGGGGTGAACCTTATAAACCGCAGACAGACAATATCATGTCATATCAACCCAACAAAAAATGCCGGAAAAAATTCACACCTTACCAGAAAGCTGTGATGCTTTACTCAGTAGAACACTCCAAATACGCTAAATATTGGCGTAATACGCCGGAAAATATCTCATTCCTCACAGATAAAAACGAACCTGACGATTTTATTCAGATTTCCACCCTCCTGGAATCATACAAGCCGCAGTATCACACATTCAACTTGCGCTTTACAGCAAAAAAACTTTTACAGGATAAAAGAGACTTTTACAAATATTATCCTCTGGAACAAAAAAAATATTATCTAAAATTAAAAAGAGGCAAGTACTTGTTTCCTCCCGTAAAAATCACGCTTTACGACAATTTTTATACTCCCATATTGACAAAATATCTCTACGACCCAGGACAAATCCTACTGCCCAACACCTCCTCGCCAGTATTGTACATTGAAGTAGAAAATATTGGACAAATACACTATGGACAATTGTTTGATTACTATATAGAACTGACTGAATTCTAAAAGATTTACTTTTTTTCATTATATTAATTTGAAGCATGGAGGTAATTTTTGTAATATTGCATAACATGTTCTAAAAAGAGTAGATATGAAAAAATTTGAATACACAGACATTAAGGACACACGTTCCGGTTTCGGAGAAGGACTCTATGAATTAGGTCAAAAAAATGAAAATGTAGTTGCCCTGTGCGCTGACCTGACGGGATCACTAAAAATGACAAAATTTGCCAGTGAATTTCCTGACAGATTCATTGAAGTAGGCATTGCTGAAGCCAATATGATAGGCATTGCAGCAGGGCTGGCCACTGCCGGAAAGATTCCTTTTGCTGGTACGTTTGCAGTATTCGGATCTGGACGAGTTTATGATCAGATAAGATTGAGCGTGGCATACTCTAACAAAAATGTAAAAATAGCCGCCTCCCACGCCGGCGTTACTGTAGGCGAGGACGGAGCAAGTCACCAGATGCTGGAAGATATTGCTCTTATGCGATCTTTACCAAACATGACAGTTATAAATCCATGTGACTTTAATCAGACCAAAGCAGCCACTCTGGCTGTAGCTGAATATTATGGCCCGGTATATCTACGTTTTGGCCGTCCCAAGGTACCTAATTTCACACCTGCTGACCAGAAATTTGAAATAGGCAAGGCCATCCTCCTGACCGAAGGAACTGACGTAAGTATTTTTGCAACTGGACACCTGGTCTGGAAAGCCCTGAAAGCTGCAGAAAAACTTGCTGAAGAAGGTATTTCTGCAGAAGTAATTAATATCCATACCATAAAGCCTATTGATGTAGAAGCCATTCTGGATTCGGTGAACAAAACACATGCTGTTGTAACTGCCGAGGAACACTCCATCCATGGTGGTCTGGGTGATGCAGTAGCTCAAGTGCTGGCACACAGGATGCCTGCCCCTATGCAGTATGTTGCTGTAAAAGATGTTTTCGGAGAAAGTGGTAAAGCCGATCAATTAATGAAAAAATACGGTCTGGAAACAGAAAATATCATAGAGGCTGTTCATAATGTCCTCAAATTCAAGCATAGATGAAACAAAACCTTTTAAACGAAATATTTTCAAAAGTAAAAAACGTAAATATCCTTGAGAAACTCAATAATCCGGAGGTATTGCTTGAATATCTGGAACTGGAGAATAAACTAAAAAATACCATAGATAAAAAACAGATTCTTGAACGTAAAGACGAGCTATTTCTACCTACTCTGGGAAAAGAAGAAAAAAAACGGTTAATAATCCAGCTGGCTAACACAGACGAGGTACAAGCTTATCAAACATTGAAAAAATTTTCTGAAACAGCAGAAGAAGAATTACAAGATTTTATTAAAATAGCTCTGCAAGAGAGCCGTGCTCTCTTGCAGAGCACAATACTGGGCGAGCCAAGCATCCTTATCACATCAATGCTGGGCGGCAAGGATAATAAACTTCGCTATTTTGCAATGATTTTTAAAAACGATATGCAAGAATTTACGCCCTGGCAGAAAAATATTATTGAAAAAGAGATTACTTTCTGGCTGGAACAAAATGACGGGGAAAGCGAGGAAATAAAAATCAATAAAAATTTTGCTTCCCTGGTTTTCTTATTCCCATACAACCATCTACCTCAGATAAAAATCCAGGAACTTATCCGAAACATTAACTATTTTGGGAATTTTCTTAAAGAAAAATTCATGATACGCAATGATAAAATACTGAGCCAGGAAGAAAGCCAGGAAATTGCAGAAAAAATCATAAAGAATTCAGAATTAAATTCTGAAAATCAGATACATATTAGCGATTTAAATCTTTCTCAAGACAATAATCCGGATACGGACATTAATGAGGATATTTAAAACAAAAATTACATTTGGGCTATGAAAAAATTTATTATAATACTGACTTTGACTATCACTATTTTTATTCCTTCCTATTCGCAGACAGTTGTAGATACCAGTAATGATACCCATCTGCAAATCCTTGGAGAAAATTACATCGTCCATACTCTAAAAAAAGGAGAAGCTTTATATTCTTTGTCAAAAGTTTATCATTCGCCTCTGGACCAGATAATTGCCCATAATAATTTTTCAAAAAAAATCCATCACGGACAAATAATAAAAATACCTGTAATAGATGAAAATTACACCTTTAAATCATTGATAGACACTACTATATGCTGTTTATACAAAACAAAACGACACGAGACTATTTATTCCATAGCTCGTAAATTCAACATCTCACCAGAACTATTAATTGAATATAATCCACAAATCAAGGAAAAAGGCATCAAACCAAGGAAATATCTAAGAATCCCACAAATCAACCTTCCCCGAGACATAGAAGATGATTATTTCATTTACCATCCATACAAAAAAGGAGAAACAGCCGAACTGCTGGCACTGTATTACAGTGTCCCTGTAAAAGACATCCTGCAATTTAATTCTACTGATGACTTTAGTTTTGGGAAAATTATTGCAATACCCAAAAAACATTACAATCCCGATCAGGAAAGCATCCTTAAAGCTGATTATCTCCGACTTCCTGACTTGACGGGGCTGGAGGCACTGAATTATTTGTTTCCCACCAATCCTCCTTGTAAAACCTTCCGTTACAATCCGCAACAGAGCTTTAATATCGCACTGCTGCTGCCACTTTTCATCACGGAAAATCAAGCAAATCTGCAGGAAGTAAGTGGAAATACTTTCCGTTTGTATGACAGAACAAATATCTTTTACGAATACCTCTTTGGTACCCTCATAGCAATAGATGAACTACGTCAATTGGGTATCAACATCAATCTGCATATATACGACACACGCCGGGATTCCACGAGAATAAAAAACATCCTTGACCGTCCGGAATTCCAGGACATGGATCTGGTAATAGGCCCTGTATATTCCTACAACTATCCCATAGTCCGCAAAGCTGCTTATAGATATAAAATTAATTTCGTATCCCCACTTTCCCGCAACGAAGAGATATTGATTAATAATCCGTTTGTATTTATGACCATTCCTTCTGATAGTATGTTCATGAAACGAATAGCACAATTTATTGCGCCAAGCTGCGATACCTCTAAAATAATTATCCTGACAGAATTTTCTGATTATTCCGAAAAACTATCCAATACACTGATGCGTGAAATTAAAAGGCAAGCCTGGGAATTAAAAGGTCTGGATACCATAGATATTGAACAGACCTACTATGATCCTACGGAACAACTTGATGCGAACATTTTGAGTGAGACAAAACACAATTATATAATCATCCCCAGCAAAAATGAGGTTTTTGTGGACGGTGCTTTAAACCAACTAAACTCAATAAAAAGTATAAAAGCCTATAAAATTTCCGTTATTGGTCTGCCCAACTGGACAAACTTCAAAAATTTTGACCTGAAATGGTATATTAACCTGAAAATTTATTATCCCTCTTTCTTTTTCTTAGACAAAGACAATCCAGCTGTTAAGCAATTCATAACCAAATATATGCAGACATTTAACACGCTCCCTTCGTATTATAGCTATCTGGGATATGACATTACCAATTATTTTGCACATGCACTAAAACAATATGGCCGCACCTTCCAATTTTGTCTCTCCCCTTATGATATGGAGCCAAATCCTCGCGGAATTTATCTAAATTTTAATTTCAGAAGACTTGACCAATATAGCGGTTTTGAAAATAATGCAGTGTTTATGATTTATTACGATGAAAACCTGAAAATGCATAAAATTGAAAATCTAAACCAGGAATATTAAAACAGCACCAGTATTTTAAAACGTGGATTAGAATAAGGCGTATTAGCCGAATAATTAAAATCCCATAGCAATAAATAACTAACTGAGGCTTTTGATCCTAATTTCTGCCTATAACCAGGTCCTATGAGATAGCTATGGTTCCAATACGGCTGCTGCATATAGTTCATATCAATGTATAGATCCTCGTATTCGGCATGAAGGGTCAAAAAGGAAAAAGGATAAAATTCCAGGAAAACGTTTCCACCATAAATATTTCCTTTTGTTCCGTAAAATTTATTTGATGTGTAAATATAAGTTGCACCGATTCCGGCCAATGACCATTTTGTAATATAAAATCCAATGGTAGGCGAAACTTTAATCAAAGTATAAGTTCCCAATTGCAGGCCCAGGTCTCCACCTTTGACAAAACGGCTGGTAAGCACCGTATCTTTCTTTGCTTTTTTTCCTTTGATTTCAGTCCTCTCATACTGCTCAAATTGTGCCTTGGCAAGCAATGGTAACAATAAAAGGAATATGGCAAAATACTTTTTCATAAACTTTTAATTACTCTTTGTGGCAAAGATAAAAAGAAAGGCAGGCATATAAAAGAAAAAGGGAGAATGCCTTTTGACATCCTCCCGTGGCCGGCCCGCAGGGATTCGAACCCTGGACCCCAGGATTAAGAGTCCCGTGCTCTGCCAGCTGAGCTACGGGCCGTGCTTAAATGCGAATGCAAATATAAAAACGATTTTCAAAAAAACAAACGTATTTTAGATTTTTTTATTTTGGATATTCAATTCTTGCGTGATAAATATTTAGTAATAGTTTCTTAAACAATTGTTTAAGGATAAAAATTTCCTGAAAAGTCAAGTCCGTATTTTCATATTGCCCCAGGCTCATCTGGTAGTTAATAATTTTTTCCACCAGTTCGTCAATTTTTTCCTTATTAATATCTTTAATTGCTCTGGAAGCAGCTTCAATGGAATCGGCCATCATAACAATAGCAGTTTCTTTGGAAAAAGGCTTAGGACCAGGATAGGTAAACTCTGCCAATTCCCCTTCCTTTTCAGGATATTTCTTGATATACATTTTGTAAAAATACTGTATGACCGTTGTTCCATGATGCGTAGTAATAAAGTCAATGATTTGCTTGGGAAGATTATGTTTTTTGGCCAATTCCACACCTTTTGTAACATGCTGTAAAATTATGCGCGCACTTTCCTTGAAATCAAGATTATCATGAGGGTTTATTCCAGAAATCTGATTTTCAATAAAATACAAAGGCGCATGTAGTTTTCCTATATCATGATACAAAGCCCCCACACGCACTAACAAAGAATTTGCCCTGATTTTGTTTGCAGCAGCCTCGGCCAGATTGGAAACCTGCAAGGAATGATGAAAAGTACCCGGAGCTTTCATAGCTAACTCCCTAAGTAACTTATTATTAGTATTAGCAAGCTCAATCAAGGTCATATCGGAAATAAATCCGAATAATTTTTCAAAAACATATATCAGAGGATAGGCCAACAGCAACAGAACCGCATTAATAGCAAAATAAACAAAATACTGCCAGTTTATACTCTTCAAACTACCTTCCTGTGTCAGTCCTATTCCCAAATAAAGAATTGACAAAGCCAGGAAAACACCTGCCGACGAAGCATATAACTGTCCACGCCGGCTCAGCTGCGACAAACTGAAAATAGCTGCATACCCGGATACAAACTGCAAAATAACAAACTCAAAACTATTGGGCGCATAAAACCCTATGATAAAGACAATAGTCAGATGGACAAACAGAGCCAAACGCTCGTCAAAAAAAGCTTTTATAATAATTGGCACTATGGCCAGAGGAAAAATATATACGTTAAATAAGTTGGAACGGATAACATAGCTGAACGAAGGTATCACCAATGTAATCAATAAAAGCAGAAAACTCGTCTGTCGGAAATTAGATAAAATCAACGGTTTGTAGTTATATATAAACAGCCCCAGGGTCAAAAGTAAAATAAAAACTATCACAGAGTTACCAAGTAAAAGAAAAGTCTTGGAGGCCAAAATATTAGATTTCTCATATTCCTTTTTCAGCGACATAAGAATACGGTATTTCTGCTGGTCCACCACCTCTCCTTTGGATATAATTCTCTCGCCTGCCTGTACAAACCCGATTGTTTCTGAGATATTAGCCAGAGCAGTCTCTTTCAGCATCTGGGTCTTTTGCTTATCCAGAATCAAATTAGGACGCAGATACCTTTCAAGGTTCATATTCCGGAAAAAATTAATTATGTAAGCGTCTCTGGGATTTTGCTTAACCCATTGCTCAAAATATTGCTGAATAAACTCATAAGCAGCTTTTAGAGAATACACTTCATCAATACTATAAGTCTTTGCCACCTTATTCCGGTATATTACAATAAGAGAAAC
The DNA here is from genome assembly GCA_964649975.1 of uncultured Bacteroidales bacterium. Taxonomy (GTDB): domain Bacteria; phylum Bacteroidota; class Bacteroidia; order Bacteroidales; family S143-33; genus S143-33. The sequence continues at coordinate 36,482 of CAZYSM010000015.1, forward strand.
CTTTTCGGGAGAAGAGGTAATCTGCTGCAAATCTGCCGGGTCATACAAACCTTTGTCGTAGATAAAATGTAAAATCTTCTGTAATCTTTTGAAATACATATCAAAACGTTCCTTTCGTGGCCTTGGCACTGATCTACGGTAATTATAATCATTTACCCTCAATGAAGAATCCTGTTTTAAATAATGTTTCCATTGGGTTTCATATTCATTGATTAAGGCTGAAACAACCTGAGCTTCAATATTTTCGTTATAGACAAAATATGGCTTTACACTATTTTCAATACTGTCCTTTTCCCTCTGGATTTCCTCGGGCAATTTATAAATAGGAAAATCAAAAGAAGCAATTAAATCCTCATGCTGCCATGGTTTTCCTTTCTGAAATTCATATCTAAAACGTCTTTCCTGAGGCAAAAAATTTATTATTATAAAGTATGAAGCCAGAAAAATTATGACGTTAAGGATAATTTGTCTATATTTTTTTATAAAATTTGAGAAGTTTTTTATTTTTTCATTCATAATCAAAATATTTTCTTATGATTTTTGATTTTTTTTATTTTAAAAATTTAGCAATTTATTTTTTTAATAATTATATTTGAAATTACAAAATAATATAAAATTTTAGAAACATGAACATCACAGAAAAGATTCAAACTCTACGCAAACAAAAAAAATGGTCGGTAGCCAAGCTGGCCCGCGAAGCTGGTATCCCTACCGTAAGCCTGCGAGCTATGCTCGCCCGTGAAGACCCTAATGCTTACAATGTAAAAAATCTTATCAAAATAGCCAAAGCCTTAGGCGTAAGTGTTGCCTTCCTTACACAGGAAGAGGATGCTGATGCCAAACCCAAAATATCTGTAGAACAGAAAAATGAGCTGATAAAAGAATTTACAGCTCTTATTGAAAAATTCTTCAAAATAGAAGGTGAAGAAAATGCTTAAAAGACTTTTATTCCTGAGTTATTTGGTCTTTAGCTTTTTTATACTATCAGGTCAAAATATAGACATTGACTCGTTAAATAGTCATAATGCTTATAAAGTAGGTGAGAAGCTGATTTACGAGGTAAAATATAAGCTAATAAAAGGCGGAGAGGCTTCACTTTCCCTGGATTTATTTCAGAACGGAGACGAGTATGTATATTATGCACGGGCAGACGCACGTACCACAGGCAGTGCAAGGCTTGTGGCAAATATTCACGACACATATGAGACTTATTTTGACATGTTCACAGGCTATCCTATTAGAGCCACTCGTACAATCCAGGAAAATCATTATTGGTATTACAATGATGTGATATTTTATCAGGACAGCGGAAAGGTCTGGAGTATGCGTAGCGGTATCAAAACTGTACCTACGCCAATCCTTGATATTCTCTCCGCCTATTATTTTGCCAGACGTTTTCTGTTTGACAGAGAATTCAAACAAGGGCAGATAATTGATTTAACTACTTATTTTGAAGACAGGATTTTTCCGGCAAAAATAAAATTCAAAAAAGTCACAAAAGTAAGGACAAAATTTGGACGTGTAGAAGCTCTGCTATTCGTACCTGCTCTGGATGCCAAAGATAATCCTTTTAAAAGAGAAAACGATTTACTAATTTGGTTTTCCAATGATGGAAATTACATTCCGCTAAAAGTAAGGATGCGAACACCCTTTGGATCTGTAAAGGCAGAACTGATAGACTACGAAAATCTCAATTATCCTTTTGGGCAGAAATATACTCCTAAATCAAATTAAAGCCTGATAGCCCAAAAAGTAATATCATCCCTTTGATCTTCGCCTTCCAGACAATAATTAAGATAGTTTTCCAGGGTCTCCTTTTGTTTATGAAAAGGAAAATCTTTCATCTCCCTGATAATATCAAATATACGCAGAGATCCTATTTTTCTTTTAAGGAAAGAACAATACTGGTCAGTAATTCCATCAGTGAATAAATATAATTGGGTATTTTGCGGAACTGTTATATAGTAATTTGTAAATTCCTTTTCTTTTTCTCTCAAGAATAAATCCTGACCAATAGAATATCTGTCAGTTTTGATAATTTCAATATCTCTTTGTCCCGGGATATAATATACCAATGGCCTTTTGGCTCCGGAAAAGACAATATCAAAAACATCATCTTTCTTTTTGACTTGCAGCAATATCATATCAAGCCCAGCCAGAGTTTCCTGTTCACTGTCCTCTTTAGTACCAATAATATTAATTATCTGTTTATCCATTTCTTTAAGTATCATATTGGGATCGCGTATGCCTCGCATAAAAATAATTTCATCAAGCAATCTTTCGGCTATCAAAGACATAAAAGCTCCCGGAACGCCATGGCCAGTACAATCCACCACTGCTAAATAAAAGGAATCAGTATCCTTATCGTCAATAGCCATCCAATAAAAATCTCCAGATACAGTCTGTAAAGGCCGGAAAATCAAAAAATATTCTTTTATTACTTTACGTATCTCACTATCAGGAGGCATAATGGAACCCTGTATAGCCCTGGCATATTCAATAGAACTGGTAATAACCCTATTCTGGTCTTCTATCTGCTTTTTTTGCTTAACTAAAAATTCATGCTGTAGCAGCAGTTCCTCATTCTTTTTTTCAATTTCGTAGGATGCCAATTTGAGCTTGGTAATATCAGCATCCAGAGCAATTATCTTTATCACGTCACCATTAGGTCCCAACACAGGCGTCAAAGTCGTCTGCACCCAGATATAGCTGCCATCAGCTTTACGGAAATAATTTTCATAAACGATTGTTTTCTTTTCAACCCGGCATTGTTCCAAAAAACGCATTATTTGCTCGGAAGAAATAGAACTAACCTCATATAATTTTTTACCCACATAATCCTCCTTAGTATATCCATAGTGCCTTTCCAGTGCATCATTAACCCATTCAATAGTACCATAAGGGCTAAGGATAAGAACAACATTATCCGTCTTACTGGCAGCCAGAGAAACTTTTTCCAGCTCCATATTAACCACTTTGAGCTCCTCGGCCTGCATGGAGATTAAATCATTAGCTTCCTTTAATTCCTTATTCTTGCGGCGGATGGCTAACAAAGAAAAATATATGGCAGCAAAACTGGCTGCAACTAAAACCAGAATTATTATTAACATCAAAATACTCCGACGCTGAAGACTAACTTTACGTTGATATTGATTGAGCTCTGCCTCCTTTTCCTTCAACAATTTTTGTTTTTCCGCAATGCTTTTCAACAAAGAATTATATACTCTTTTCTGGTCCTCAATATTATCCTTTAATTTACTTATCTCCTTAACCTTAGCGGCTATTTCCAGATTACGCTGGGCAAGATATCTTTCCCTCTCAGAAATAGTAGCTTGCAAGCTATCCAGAGCTGCCTGTGCTCTTTCATATTTTGTTTGTATGGATGAAAGCGTTTTTTCCAGGTTGGCGATTTTTTTCTGACGGTTATCAATAACCTGCTTCTGACTCCTTATCAAATTTATTTGCTGGTCAACGATTGTTGATAAACTATCCAGACGTTTCTGTTGCTGCTCAAGCAATTTCCGTGAATGTTGTATCTCCTGTTCCATTTGTTTGTAAATGCCATATATCTCTGCCTGGGAGCCACCCAGAACCAATAATTCCCTGTTTATAGTCAAACCCGCCGATTTTATATTCTGCTCATTAATTATAAACTTTACAGCATTACCCTGTTTATAAAAATTTATCATGCTATAAATAAGCTTGGTCGCATCATCTGTAACAATTAAAACAGGTAACTGGGCAAAATGCCAATAGATAAGATTAAGCTCATCATTCAATTCAGGAGAAACATATACTACCTGGATTGTGTCATCATTATATTCAGTAATATCAGGATAATGAAAGACATTAACTGGCTTACCATGAATAACTTTTGTTTTTTTCATCAAAGTTAAATACCGGAATAATTCGGTATTTTTTCCTAAAATTAATATTTTAAAGGTATCAATTTTATCCTGGTCAGGCCAATCAATATTAATGGCAAAATTATAAATGTAACTGGCTTTTATCTGATTTTCAGTCAACTGTTGAGCATAAATCGCATTTATATGTGCAAATAAAAAAAACAATAATATGAAGCTTAAAAACCTTCTCATTCTGACCCTTATTTCTTTAATACTAATGACAAATATACGAAAAATTTTTGCACAACAACCTGACACTTCTGATATATTCAATTTTAGTCTGGTACAGCTCATGAATATGCAGATAAAAGGTAATTACTCGGATTCCTCCTCTTCAAAGTTTATGCCTTATACTATAAAAACTATTTCAAAAGATGAAATCCTTGCCTCCGGATCACAGGATTTAATGGAAGTATTACGCAGAGTTGCAGGGATCGACTTTTGTAGTGATGTGGTAGGACAGGTAGGCATATCCGTAGGTGGAATATGGGCAAATGAAGGCAAGGTTATTTTAATGATTGACGGAAAAATTATGAATGAATTTATGTACGGTACCCTTCAATTTGGCAACCACTATCCTGTGGAAAATATAAGGAAAATAGAAATTATAAAAGGTGCTGGATCCGTGCTTATAGGCAGCTTTGGAGAACTTATGGTCATAAATGTCATAACTGACAGTCCCGACGATTTCCAGGGTATAAAAGCAGGAAGCAAACTGGCTATTAATCAAAATAAAAGACTATTTTATCAAAATTACTTTATGGAATATGGAAAAAATTTTTCAAAAAATCTTTCAATTTATGCCTTTGCCCGATATTCCCGAAGTCACAGGAGCGATAAACAATACTATGATGTTTATAACAACAGCTACAATCTATGGCAAAATCAACTGAATAATCTCTCTCTCAACTACAAAATCAGATATAAAAAGTTTGAAATCAGTGGAATATACGATGATTACCAGACTACTACCAGGGACTATCTTGTAAAAATCCTTTCTCGGCCTTATCAAAAAAACTTCAAGTATTATACAACAAATTTTTCTTATAGCTATAAAATCACTCCCAAACTCCTTGCTTCCATAAAAATAATGTATCAATACTCGCGTCCGTGGGAAAGCCCGGAAAAGAATCCCAACCCTGTAGATAGCCAGTATTACAGCCTCATTCAGGATATCCACACATTAAATCCCAAAATCTTTTTCTCTTATTCAATAACTCCTGAGATTAAAATAACTTCAGGCGGGGAATTTATTGGCAACTATGCCATTGACTTCTCCCCTGGGGAAAATAATATTTTCTGGAACGGACAAAAACAATGTCTGCTTACCACCTTCGCACAATTCGGAGAAATTTATTATCAAAAAGATGACCTTGTCCTCACAGGCGGAGAACGCCTTGAATATAATCCCATTTATGGTTTTACCCTTGTGCCACGCCTGGCAATTGTCCGGCAGTATTCCCATAACGTGACCTTTAAGCTATCCTACGACAGAGCTTTCCGCCCTCCTACCGTAGCCAACATAACCTATAATTATCCTTTATTCTTATCAGGGCGCTATCCACTTATCAAACCCGAACTAAGTAATTTTGTCAACTCACAAATAAGCCTATGCCTCAAACATACCGAACTTTCTATCCATGGATTTTATCTGAGCTCCCACAACACTATTTCCTATTTCGTGAGCAAGGATGGAACTGAAGGATATGCCAATGTAGCCCGTCTCGGTAGTTATGGCCTATACATTGAAGCAAAATATCTCAACAAAAAGCTGGACTTTAAAGCTAATCTGTCTTTACAGCAAGCCCTGGAATACGATTCGCTAAAAATATACTATTCACCTGGGGCAACTACTTACCTGGGCACCAGCTGGTTCAAAAGTTTTATGAACATCAAATACAAAATCTCTGAAAATATTATTCTCAATAACGACTTGTTAGTTATAGGTCCCAAGATGGGGTATTACCGTTATAACAGCAGCACTAATCAACTGCTATACAAAAAATTTCCTTGGACATTTATTATCAGTCCATCCCTTATGATAAAAAACAAAAATTTAAATTTCAACATAGGGATATATAACCTACTGAATTCCAATGATTATATCATACAGGCATACGAAGCATGGCATGCGCCACTATTTGGCCCCGGAAGACTTTTCCGTTTCTCGCTATCGTATAAGTTTTAATTTATTAACTTTGCCGGAAAAAATGGATTTACCAAAAGTTTACATAAAGCGTGGAAGGGAAAAAGCCCTGTCCAACCGCCATCTGTGGATATTCAGCGGATCCCTGGAACACCTGCCAGAAATTCCTCCAGGTGAAATCGTAGAAATAAGATTACACAATGGCGACCTGGCCGGTTATGGCTTCTGGATCGATGGACCAAGCATTAAAATTAAAGTTTTTGAATACACCAAAACGGAAATAGATATTACTTCCTCGCAATACTGGAAAAACAAAATTTTCAAAGCGTATAAACTCCGTGAAAACCTCAAAGGAATTACAAACGGATACCGTTTGATATATGCCGAAGGCGATTTCCTACCCGGATTAATTATTGATGTATATGATAAAATTGCTGTGATACAGACATATCACAGTGGAATAGAC
>CAZYSM010000015.1:43098-61004 GCA_964649975.1 uncultured Bacteroidales bacterium
GTGCTTAATCTTTTCTCTTACACAGGCGGATTTAGCCTCTATGCCCTTAAGGCCGGGGCTGAAAGGGTTGTTTCCGTGGACATGTCGGCCAGATCACTGGAAATAGCAGAGGAAAATATAAGACTGAATAATCTGGATGCATCCAGGCATGAAATATACGCCCAGGATTGTTTCCAATTCATTGATAACGCGGATAAAAACACTTTTGACCTGATTGTCGTTGACCCACCGGCCTTTGCCAAATCCAAGGAAAATATCCCTAATGCCAGCCGCGGATACAAGGAAATAAACAAAAAGGTAATGAGTAAAATACGCTCCGGCGGAATTATTTTCACTTTTTCCTGCTCGCAGCGTATTGATCCAGCCTTATTCCGGAAAATAATTTTCTCGGCAGCTGCCGAGGCTGGTCGTAACATCCGTATAATACATCAATTGACCCAGGGGATAGACCATCCGATTAATATTTTCCATCCGGAAACTGAGTATCTCAAAGGGCTGGTACTTTATGTAGAATAAAAAAACCGCCCTTTGGGCGGCTATCTGTCGGGGTGGCCGGATTCGAACCGGCGACCTCTACGTCCCGAACGTAGCGCGCTAACCTGACTGCGCTACACCCCGCAAAAATTGTAGTGCAATAATAATAATTGCAGCCCAAATTTTCAAAAAAAATATCATAAAAAAACAGAGGCGCTTGAAAACGCCTCTGTTTTTTACTTTTTATGCTTGAGACTGTGATGCTGCATCATCAGCGGAAGGTTCTTTCTCAGGCGGAATTATTTTCACTTTAATCTCGTCCTTATCCTTGATATAATCCACTACAAAAGTACTACCAGAAACAGGTTGATGTTCAATTATAGCCGAGGCCAGTTCATCCTCTACATAACGCTGGATAGCACGTTTGATAGGACGAGCACCATATTTGACATCCAGTCCTTTTTCCGCAATAAAATCCTTGGCCGACTGTGTCAGCTCCAGATTATATCCCTGATCCTTCACACGCTTGTATATGTTCTCCAGCTCCAGGTCAACGATATGGTAAATCTCTTGCTTACCCAGAGGCTTGAATATAACCACGTCATCAATACGATTAAGGAATTCGGGCGTAAATGTTCGTTTTAGAGCTTTTTTCAGAATAGATTCCTGACGCTGCTGCATCATTTCGGCATCGGACTTAAATCCAACGCCACGTCCGAATTGTTCAAGGTCTCGGGCACCAATATTAGAAGTCATAATGATAATGGTGTTCTTGAAGTCCACTTTACGTCCGAGGCTATCGGTCAAATGTCCTTCATCCAGCATTTGCAGAAGGATGTTAAATACGTCGGGATGCGCCTTTTCAATCTCATCCAGCAAAACAACAGAATAAGGTTTACGACGCACTTTTTCTGTTAACTGTCCACCTTCCTCATATCCCACATATCCCGGAGGCGCACCAACCAGACGGGATACAGAGAATTTCTCCATGTATTCGCTCATATCAATACGGATAAGAGCATCCTGGGAGTCAAAGAGATATTCTGCCAGTAGTTTTGCCAGATATGTCTTACCCACGCCAGTAGGTCCGAGGAAAATAAACGATCCAATGGGTTTGTTGGGGTCTTTCAGACCGGTACGGTTACGCTGGATGGCGCGTACTACTTTATCAATAGCTTCGTCCTGACCGATAAGACGTTTTTTGAGTTCTTCTTTCATCTTACGCAGGCGATCGCTCTCACCCTGGGCAATACGCGTCACAGGAATACCGGTCATCATAGCCACCACTTCCTCAACAGCTTTAATATCAACGATTTCACGGTGTTCCTGCATACTTTGTATCCAGGCCTGTTTTTCGCGCTCCAGACGACGCTGAAGGTCCTGTTCCTTATCTCTATACTGAGCAGCAAGCTCAAAATTCTGACGTTTAACAGCCTCTACCTTTTTACGGTTAACTTCCGCAATTTCCTTTTCTATTTTCTCAATAATTTCCGGTACTTTAATCTTGGAAATGTGTACACGCGAACCTGCTTCGTCCAACACATCAATAGCTTTGTCAGGCAGATTCCGGTCTGTAATGTATCTGGAACTCAAACGTACGCATGCATCAATGGCTTCGTCGGTATATATAACATTGTGGAAATCTTCATACCGGCTCTTGATATTTTTCAGAATCTCAATGGTTTCCTCAACAGTTGGCGGATCAACCAGTACTTTCTGGAAACGACGTTCCAAGGCGCCGTCTTTTTCAATATACTGCCTGTATTCATCAAGTGTAGTAGCACCAATACATTGAATTTCTCCACGAGCCAGAGCTGGTTTAAGCATATTTGCAGCATCCAATGATCCACTGGCTCCGCCAGCCCCAACAATGGTATGGATTTCATCAATGAAAAGTATTACATTAGGATTGTTTGCCAGCTCGTTAATCAGAGACTTCATTCTTTCCTCAAACTGTCCACGGTATTTAGTACCAGCCACGAGCGAAGCCAAATCCAGAGCTACAATACGTTTATCATACAATACTCTTGAAACTTTTTTCTGCACGATTCTCAGAGCCAAACCTTCAACAATAGCAGATTTACCTACGCCTGGCTCACCAATAAGTACTGGGTTGTTCTTTTTACGGCGGCTGAGTATCTGCACCAGACGTTCAATTTCCCTCTCACGGCCCACAATTGGGTCAAGCTTTCCTTCGCGAGCCGCCTGGGTAATATCGTATCCAAAATTATCCAGCACAGGTGTATCCGAAACTTTACGCTGCTGGGAAAAACGCTGTCCACCAAAAGATCCTCCTCCAGAGGATGGGAATTCGTCATCCTCCTCCTCCTCATCGTCATCCTCTTCTTCGTGGAGGTCTTTTATCTGGTGATCCAGCATTTCGCCTTTAAGCGTACCATAATCAATCCCATGCTTTTCCAGATATTCGGAAATCAAATTTTCGTCATCACGCAGAAATGCCAATAACAAATGTATGTCTTTGACCTCAGATTCTTTGAGCGCCATAGCTTCCAGACGCAAGAGATTTAAAATCCTTTGTGTCTTCTCATCCAGAGGTATATTAAGGTCATCCAGATTGGTATCCACACGGTTAAGGGCAAGATTTCTTTCAATAAATTTCCTTAAATCAAGCAAATCTATTCCTTTACGCAACAATAAATCAACAACCTGATTATCACCATCTTTAAGTATTCCGAGGAATAAATGCTCGGGCAATAAACGGTCATTTTTCAATCTCACAGCTTCTTCCCTGCTATAGATAAAAATATTTTTAACTTTTTCAGAATAATCCGATATCATAAATCCTGTGTTTTTATAATGTTTCCACAATGATATACAAAAAGCGTGAAATTAGTCATTAAATTGGCCTAATTCTGACAAAATGTCATCAGTATTGACATAAAGTATGTTTTCAAACTTTCCGTTAGTGACAATAATTTTGTTTCCGTCTTTGTCCTGTAATGTAAATTCAAATTCTCCGTTAATTTGCTGTTTTTCCAGATTAACACTTGTAATTTTCACAAAACCATCAGTTGCAATATATTTATTAGCAGTGGTATCTCCCCGTCCCGTAGGGATATAAATAGCAGAAACCTGAGGAATAGTATCGTTAATAAAATTATCCAGGCGGTATTCTCCTACCTGGTCACCCCTGACAACAAAAGCAAGATATTTTGCTTTTGACAAATCAGCCTGATCTCCTGCCATGATGACAAAACCATTACCAATACCAGTAATTTGTCCATGGACAGCCAGGACATATACAGCTTTATAATTCTGGTCTCCCAGCTTGGCCGTAAGAGTAGGGATATTCAGTTTACAGCCAAAAAATACAGCAGAAACCAACAATGCCAGAAAAATAAATTTTAACCTTTTCATAATCAAAGAATTTTGTTTTAATTCAAATTTAAATCTTTTGCGAAAAATACTCAAATAAAAAATTTCAGACAAAAATATCTTAAATTTAAAAATTACTTAAACAGCTTTACTATATAAATTTTAATTCGTATGTTTGCACAGAAAATTTCAAACATAAAACAATAAAAAATGCGTCAAGTTGAACATTTAACAGAAGAGACTTTCAAACAAAAAGTATTCAACTGGGAAAAAAATCAGGATTGGAAATATGAAGGCGATGTGCCTGCAATAATTGATTTCTGGGCAGAATGGTGCCAGCCTTGTAGAATTATCGGACCTATTCTGGAAGAACTCCAGCAGGAATATGGTGATAAAATACAGGTTTACAAAGTAGATACCGAAGCAGAACCTCGTCTGGCTGCTATGTTCGGTATTCGTAACATTCCTACATTACTTTTCGTTCCCGTTGATGGTATGCCTCAAATGGCAGTAGGAGCTTTACCAAAAGAGGTGCTCAAACAAGCTATTAAAGAAGTTCTGGGTGTAGAAGACCCCGCAAGTGTTAATAACTAAAATTTTTTCTTCGAAAAAAATTAGCGGATAGCCTTATGGTTATCCGCTTTTTTTATATTTTACCATAAACACAAAAACAAATAACATGAAAAAACTCACTGTATTTCTGATCATTACACTTTTTCCGTTATTAATGTTTTCCCAAAAAACAGATTCTCTGGAAAGGAAAAAAGCTGTAAAAGTTTTTTTGGACCATTTTGGCTTCAACGAACAGTTCATCAAGGACCATTTAACCTATGTCAACTATGTAAGAGACCCTTATGAGGCTGATATATACATCCTTATGGTAAGAGAAAATGCCGGAAACGGAGGTTCCAGATATTCACTTATTTTTGAGGGAGAAAACAAGTTCAAAGGAAAAAAAGACACATTGCAGTTTTCCACACAGCCTGATGCAACAACGGATGAGATACGCCAATTATTACTAAAATATCTCGGAGCCGGGCTGATGCCCTACGTGGCTCGCACGCCTGTATTCAGTCAAATAGACATTAACTTCACACAAAATCAGCAGGCCCGCCAGGAACTTGTTGAGGATAAATGGCATAGCTGGGTTTTTGATATATCTGCAAGCGGATATGCCTCAGGCGAAAGTAGATATAAAAATCTATATGCCCGTGCCAGCCTCAATGCAACAAAAATAACCAACGACTGGATACTGGATTTTTCTTTTTCCTCAAATATAAATACATCATCCTACGTAATAAATGACAATTACACAGTCAAAAGCTTTACCCGAAGCTACAACTATAATGGGCTGGTAGTAAGGAGCATAAACGAACACTGGTCTATTGGTGCTTATACTTCTGCATTACAATCCACCTATAACAACTATAAAATTTCAGCAGTTATTCAGCCAGCTGTAGAATATAATTTTCTACCTTATTCCGAGGCTACGGTTCATCAGTTTACAGTACTTTACAAAATAGGCCCGATTTACAATCAATATTTTGATACTACCATTTACAATAAAACAGAGGAACTAATTTTTAGAAACAGCCTGAAACTTACTTATGCTACAGTAAAAAAATGGGGTAGCATAAAATTATCAGTCAATTCCTCTGCTTATATGGACGACTGGAAGAAAAACAGTACAGATATATATGCAAGCTTCCGTTTCAGAATTGTCAAAGGTCTGTCATTCAATCTTTCAGGTAGCTACGGATTTATACATGACCAGATAAACTTGCCCAAAGGCAACCTCTCCCTGGAGGAAATACTAACACAGCAGCAAGTATTACAAACGAGCTTTAATTATTTCCTTTCCGTGGGTATCAGCTATACTTTTGGGGCAATTTATAATAACATAGTCAATCCACGTTTTGGGCGGGGTGGTAATGCCGGATATGTAATATACTTCTAACAGACAGGGCTGGCACGGTTTTAAATATTTATAAACGATGCCAGCCCGTTTTTTATATTTGTTCAAATCCTTGCTGGCGTGATACTATGGGCTTATAACCCAGGATTTTTTTTATCTTATCAATGCGGTATTTTTTGTTCATTGCCTTAAATGCAACATCTATCCGTTTAATTGCTGGCTGATAGCGGTATCCGGAAATTTTAGACAATGTCTCCTCTGCAATAGCACGGGTATAAGCCCTGAGGGAGGAAATATTTTTATTTCCGGGGATTATTCCACGTCTGTGTGCCAGTTGTGTAAAAAATTCTTTTACTGTATAGGTTGCATCATCCGTAACCATAAACACCTGTCTGTGCAGATTTTGAGGAAAAGTTACAGCTAAATATACTGCATAAGCTGCATTACGCACATGGACAGCCTCAAACAGAGCCTTTCCGTGGTTTATCCAGAAGAAATTTTCTGATTTCATTTCCGCTATAATTCCCTCAGTTCCTTTTCCTCCCCTGCCCCAGATAAAGGTAGGACGTATAATTACTGCCTGGGTAGTGCCATGGGTAGATAGTAAAAATTTCTCCACAGTCATTTTGGCCTTTCCGTAGAAAGAATTTATAAACAGCGGATACGGCGCACTTTCGTCTACATCTATCAAATCCTTCATTCCTTGCAAAGCAGCATCGGAGCTGATGAATATAAAACGTTTTACCCCATAGTCACATGCAGCCTTGTATAAATCCATGGCAGGTTTTATAACAGAATTATGATAAAACTTCCACGGTGCCCAGAAAACCATAGGGTCTGCGGCATGGATAACCACATCCATGCCAGAGAGCGCACTTTTCCATTGTTTTACCTGATGCATATCTCCATTGACCGGAAAAGATCCAATTTGCTGCAATTTAGCAGCTGAGGCAGGAGACCGGGACAAAGACAAAACCTCATGTCCATTATCCACCAAAAATTTAACAATCTCCTGCCCCAGAAATCCGGAACCACCTGTAATAAAAACTTTCAAAGACATAGACACACATTAGCCCTGCTTGATCCACTTCCACAAATCCTTGTATGTAGGACGCTTTCCGTAGAAAAGTATTCCCATACGGAAAATTTTTCCAGCAGCCCACAACGAAGCCCATACCGTAAGTATCATCAGCACAATGGACAAAAGGAATTCCCACCACATCACAGCTTCGCCAATACCAAAACTAATACGCAAAGGCATAATCACTGGAGAAGTGAAAGGAATAATTGACAGCCAGAAAGCCAGCTGTCCATCCGGATTGAAAATTATTGCCTGCATAAAAATCATGGCAAAAATAATGGGCAATAACAAAGGTGTGACAAACTGCTGGGAATCGGTCTCTACATCAACGGCAGATCCTATAGCAGCAAACAAACTACCATACAACAGATAACCTGTCAGGAAAAAGAAAGCAAAAGTAAATATCCACAGTCCCCAGTTTAATGACTTTGCCATCTCTAATACCATATTTACTTTGTCCATAACACCGGGTTGAACACCAAACCATAGCTTTGCGCCTTTAATTGTAAGTAGAATTAGTATAATCCATACGGCAAACTGTGTCAGAGCCACGGATAAAATAGCCATCAGTTTACCGAACATCAATTGCAAAGGACGCACAGAAGAAATTATCAGCTCTACCACGCGGTTAACTTTTTCCTCCATAACGCTCCGCATAGCCATTCCGCCATATATCAGCATAAACATATAAATCAACAGTCCGCCAACCACAGCCAGAGCTGATTTGATGCCAGAGGCTGAACTCTCAGCACCCTTTTCTGTCCATTTGAGTGTTTTGAGCATAGCAGGCGCTTGTATCTGAGCTAATTGTTCCGGGGTTATATTAAGCTGGTGAAGCCTGTAATTTTCAACTGCCTGTTGATAATATTTTTGCACCACCTCGGATATCTGAACGTCCTTGTCGGAAAATAAATATAACGTTGCTCCATGCGAAACAAAGTCGTTATCTATTACCAGAACTGCATCATAGCTCTGTCCCTCAGATTGTTTTTTCAATTGTTCAATATCCTTAGTCTGGACTTTTACAAAATCCACATCTTTGTTTTTCGGAAAATCCAGTTTGTTAATAGCATCAATTACAGCAACTGTATAATGTTTTTTCATAGCTTTTTGTATCATGAAGCTGGGCAGAATAATAAATGCGGCAAAAAGCAAGGGCATAAGAAGGGTTATAATAACGAAAGATTTTTTCTTTACGCGGAAAATATATTCCCGTTTGAAAACAAGCCATGTCTTATTCATAGTTCTACTGTTTTTAAGTTAGATGACTGGACAGCTGAGATAAAAATTTCATTCAGAGAAGGGAGTTGTTCCTTGAACATGCGGATAGTTCCCAGTGAAAGTGCATAGTTAATTAATTCCTTTACACTGCTTCTGTCAGAAATTTGAATTTTATAAATCCCATCTTTCACTTCAAGGATTTTAAATTCGTCTGTTTCAACAAATTCTGTATCAGGCGACTGGAATTCCAGCAAAAAGATATTTTTCTTATATTGCTCTTTGATTTCTTTGAGCTTACCTTGAAGGATTATTTCGCCTTCATTTATCAGCACAATGGAATCGCACAGCTCCTCTACCGAAGCCATCTGATGGGTGGAAAACAAAATCGTCTTTCCTCTTTTGTTCAGATCAATAATTTCCTTTTTGAGCATCTCCTGATTAATGGGGTCAAAACCAGTAAAAGGCTCATCAAAAATGAGCAGGTCGGGGTCGTGGATAATAGTTATAAGGAATTGTACTTTTTGTTGCATTCCTTTTGATAGCTCCTGCAATTTTTTGTCCCACCAGCTACTCATTTCAAATTTCCGCATAAGGTCTTTTGCTCTGCGGTAAGCCTCAGTATAGGTAAGACCCTTGAGCTGAGCAAAATACAGTATTTGATCTCCTACTTTCATTTTTCGGTAAAGTCCGCGTTCCTCAGGCAAATAGCCAATTCTGTTAACATGCTTTTCTGCAAGAGGATCACCATCAAAAAATATTTGTCCGCTATCATAGGCAATAATGCGGTTGAGTATCCGGATAAATGTTGTCTTTCCAGCTCCGTTAGGGCCGAGTAGTCCAAAGATAGATCCTTTGGGCACCGAGAAGCTGACCTCTTTCAGCGCCACATGGCCCTCGTAGGATTTTTTTAGCTTTTCAACTTTTAAAAATTCCATAAGCACACAATTTATTTTGTTAGACGGATTTCATCAATTTTTCCCTGCTTGAATTTACGGATATTGTCCACTATTCCTTGCAGGAGTGTTTGCCGTGCCTCACGGGAGGTCCAGGCAATATGCGGAGTAATAAATATGTTATCCAGTTCAAAAAATTTATGTCCGTGGCGCGGTGGTTCCTCTGTCAGAACATCCACAATAGCAAAGCTTATAAGTTTCTGTTTTAAAGCAAGATAAAGGTCATCCTCATTAACGATTCCACCACGGGCAGCGTTTATCAGAATAGCCGTAGGCTTCATCATTTTCAGATCGCGCATGGTGATTAAATCCTTAGTCTGAGGTGTCAATGGGGTATGAATTGAAAGAACATCACTCTCACGTAGCACACTCTCAAAGTCCGTGCGGAAGTCATCGCCATACTCCACACCCGGACGGCGGGCTATAAGGACTTCCATACCGAAAGCCCTGGCAAGATCTGCCACGCGCCGTCCAATAGCACCATAACCTATTATTCCCATAGTCTTTCCCTTAAGTTCTGTGACAGGATGCGTAAGCATTGTAAAAATGGGTGATTTCTGCCACAGTCCCCGCCTCATATCCTCCTGGTATGGAATAACCGAGTTGACCACAGCCAATAGATGAGCAAAAACATATTGCGCCACACTTTCGGTGGAATATCCCTTAACATTTGTAGCCACAACGTCATATTTCAATGTGGCCTCAATATCAATATTATTATATCCAGTGGCAGCAACACAGATAAGCTTCAGTTTTTCAGCTACTTGCAGTTCCTTTTCGCCAATAGGAGTTTTATTAACAATGATAATATCGGCGTCCTTGATACGCTGGGAAGTTTGATCTGGAGTATTTGTCTCGTAAACAACAAGCTCTCCTTCCTTTTCCAGCGGACTGAGGTCAATATCATTGCCAAGAGTAGACCGTTCAAGGAAAACTATTTTCATTTTTTGTTTTTTAAAGTTTTGCATAAATTTAAAAGAAAAAATCTTGTAAAAAAATGATGATTTACGAGAATGAAATTATCATTCTGATTGACAATGATTATCTTAAAGTAACCTTTCATCCTGTAAAAAAATACCTGAAAATTGAATGGAAAGAAGCTGTGAAAAATATTACCACACAAGAGGCTATAGAATATTCCCGCAAAGCTTTTCGCCAGATAGAAAAAAATCATCCCAAATACATATTGCAGGATGTAAGCAAAGTTAAATTTGCCTATACTCCGGAATATATCTCCTGGGTAGTGAATGAACTCACGCCCCGCCTGCCAGATTTTGGCGTCAGAAAAATAGTCTATGTCACCAGTAATGATGTGATGACCAAAATAGGGCTGGAATTGTTAAATTCTCTGGCTCAGGAAAAAACTGACTCTGTTGTAAAACGCAAACTTACCACAAGTGTTAAGCAAGGGGAGATGTGGCTATTCAAATACGAGGATTGAATTTTATTTTCCGGAATAATTTTTTTTATCTTTTGCCAAACCCAAAAACAAAATATTATGAAATCCAAACTACTGACAATCTTATTTTTATTGGGCATAATGACTGGTTTTGCACAAACTCAAAAGCACGCCTTTACTTTTTATGATATGATAAAGATGAAAAGGCTTTCACAGCTAACAGTATCGCCTGATGGACGGTATCTGGCTTTCGTGGTTACTCAATACAATTTGAAAAAAAATAATCACAAGACAGACGTTTACCTGATGGACCGGCAGGAAAATTCAGTATCCAATCTGACAGCAGGTCTGGGTTCTAACTTTAACCCAGTATTTTCTCCGGATGGAAAATATTTGTATTTCCTGAGCACAAGGACAAAAAAATCCGAGATTTACAGATATTCCCTACAGGAACAAAAGACTGAAAAAATTTCCAATCTGCCAGTTTCTGTTTATAACTTAAAAATTTCCCCGGATGGAAAATTCTTTGTCTTTTCCATTGAAGCTTATGCTGATGAATCCGACCCGCAAAAAATAGCACAACGTATTGAAAAAGAAGACAAACAGCTTACCTCAGCTATGGAATTTACCGAGCTGCCTATCCGTCATTGGGATACCTGGGAAAATCACCGCTGGAATCATCTTTACATTATGCCTGTAGAAGGCGGAGAAGTTAAAGACATTATGGCTGGCGTTGAAGGCAATTGCCCGTCCAAACCCTTTGGTGGAACAGAAGAATTCGCCATCTCACCTGACGGAAAATTCATTGCCTATACTACCAAACTCGGACGAGACCGTATGTGGACAACAAACTTTGACGTATATCTCTATAATGTCAAAACAGGCAAAACACGTAACCTGACAAAAGACAATCCTGCCTGGGACCGTGCAGCATTTTTCTCCCCGGACGGAAAATACCTCTATTATCTGGCTATGCGTATTCCTAAATATGAAGCCGACCGTTTCCGTATTATGCGATATGACCTCAGGAGCGGAAAAAAAGAAAATTTAACCGAAGATTTCCAGGTTAATCCGAGCGATATTATAATCACTCCGGACGGAAAAACTATTTATTTTACCGGCGACAAAGAAGGCCGCATACGTATCTTTGCCCTCAATACAGCTACCAAAGAGGTTAAGGAAATCTATTCCCAGCACACCAACAAGTCAATAAATTACGTTGATAATCAGCTATTTTTCCTGCAAGAATCCTTTACTTCACCAGCAGAAATTTACCGTCTGGACCTGGCAGACAACAGCCTGAACAAGCTATCACACTTCAATGACTCTATTCTTGCACAGGTCAAATTCGGACAGGTGGAAGAATTCTGGTTCAACGACCGTGACGGCATCCGTGTGCATGGCTGGATCATAAAGCCTGTTGACTTTGACCCGAATAAAAAATACCCTCTGGCATTTTATATCCACGGCGGACCACAGGGAGCATGGCACGACAGTTTCCACTATCGCTGGAACCTGGAAATTGCTCCTTCCCACGGATACGTAATGGTAGCTATTAACTTCCGTGGGTCCACTGGCTATGGCGATGCTTTCCGCCTGGCTATCAGCGGACACTGGGGAGACCGTCCTTACTATGACCTGATGGACGGCCTGGCTTATGTCCTGAAAAAATACCCGTTCATTGACGCAAACCGCCGCGGCGCTCTCGGTGCTTCCTACGGTGGATATATGATTAACTATCTCATGGGGAAAGCTCCTGACCAGTTTGACGCTTTTGTCTGCCACGATGGTCTGTTTGATCTGACATCAATGTATTACGCAACAGAAGAACTATGGTTTCCGGAATTTGAAATGAAAGGCACACCATGGCAAAATCCAAAAATGTATCACGATTTTTCTCCATCTACCTATGTTACACGCTGGCAAAAGCCTATCCTGATTATCCATGGCGGACAGGACTTCCGTGTACCAGAGACACAGGGCTTCTCAGCTTTTACAGCCGCACAACGCCGTGGTATCCCATCAAAACTGCTGTATTTCCCGGACGAAAATCATTTCGTACTCAAACCAGCAAACAGCGAAAAATGGCATCACGAAGTATTTGCATGGCTGGATAAATGGGTGAAAAATAAAAAATAAGTTTTATAAAATTTTAATTTGAATTTAATATCAAAATAACTTGGTTTGTCAAAAAAATCTCAATGAAAAGGTTGCTATACATAAGTCTGTTAATGATACTGATGCTTGCTTCGTGCTCTGAGAAAAAAGTTGCGGAAATTAACTTCTACGCAGACGTGGAAGATGCCCCGGATATTATGATTGAAAATTTAACCTCAAAATACAAGTATGACAACAAACTAAGAGCATTAATAAAAGCCCCTGTGGCACAATATTTTATCAAAGACAAAAAAAATCCTAAAATGGAATTTCCACAGGGGCTGGATGCTGTCTTTTTTAATGAAAAAAAACAACCTATCTCTACCATCCATTGTAAATATGCTGTTTACTACGAAAAAACACAGCTATGGAAATTATCCGGAGATGTCGTTGTAGTTAATCCAGAAGGAAGCACACTGCGAACACAGGAACTGTATTACGACCAGAACCAGCAGAGAATTTACTCCATAAAATTTGTAGAAGTAATTGATAAAAAGGGCAATAGCATCCGAGGAAAAGGTGGATTTACCAGCAATATTGATTTTACAGAATACGAATTTAAAAATGTGGATGGCGAAATACTCTCCTATAAGAAACTGGAGCAGAAATAATACCAAAGGCGCCTGAGGGGCGCCTTTGGTGTTTTAAAAAGCAAAATCCCTTATTTCCAGCTGGATACTGGTTTTACCATTAAAATTATTCTCTTCCACAGTATAAGCTATATCAAAAGGCTTACGCGTATTAATCTTTGCCATCAAATCAGCATTACCATAATGAATACCAGTGAAAATCCTGCCAGATGCATCCTCCAGCTGCAGCAACAAAATATTATTTTCCCGTCCCACTATACGTGAATAACCTGTATCACGGACCTTGCGGGTGACGAAAACAGGACGGGGATTGCCAGGGCCATAAGGCTCCATTTTCTTTAATATCCTCATTAACCTGTCATTAATCTGATCAAAACGCAACTCCCCGGCAATTTTCAGCCTGGGCTTTTTCATATCCTCGGTTATCCTGCGGGAAACCACTTTTTCAAAGCAATCCGTGAATTTTTCAAGGTTTTCGGGCTTGAGGCTAAGACCAGCAGCATATTTATGTCCACCGAATTTGGTAAGCCACTGTGAGCATTCATCAATAGCCTCATACAAATCAAAATCAGCCACACTGCGGGCCGACCCTGTCAGTCCATCCTCTGATTTGGTCAGAATAATAGTAGGACGGTAATATGTCTCTATAATCTTTGAAGCGGCAATACCCACAACGCCCTTATGCCAGTCGGGATTATAAAGCACTGTGGAATTTCTGTTTTTTAATTCCGGATCATCATCAAAACGCCGTAAAATATCCTTTACAATTGACGACTGGATATTCTGACGCTGGCGGTTAAGTTTATCTATCTGACGTGCAATATCCAGGGCACTATCATAATCCTCGGATATAAGCAATTCCACTGCCTGAGAGCCATGCCCTATTCTACCTGCAGCATTAATCCTCGGGGCCAGTGAAAATACAAGACTTCCTATTGTCAAAGTCCTATTTTTCCAGCCAGCTACTTCCTTCAGAGCAGCTAATCCTACAGAGGGACGGCGGTTCAAAACCTTCAACCCATAGTAAGCCAAAATCCTGTTTTCGTCAACAACAGGCACAATATCCGCAGCTATGCTCAAAGCCAATAAATCCAGGAAATTATAGAGAGATTTGACATCATTATCCGTCTGCTGATAAAAATATTGCAGGAATTTAAAAGCTACTCCGCAGCCAGTCAGTTCCTTAAAAGGATAATTATCATCCTGACGTTTGGGATCCACAACCGCTACTGCCGGAGGCAACTGTTCTCCAGGGGTATGATGATCAAAAACAATGAAATCAATATTCTTTGAACGGGCATATTCAATCTCAGCAGTGTTTTTTATTCCGCAATCCACAGAGATTATTAAGCTTATACCATGATAAGCAGCATAATCAATGCCCTGCGTAGAAATACCATAACCTTCGGTATAACGGTCGGGGATATAATAAGTAAGATCCGGGAAAAATTTTTTCAATCCCTTCATCAACAGAGCAGTTCCCGTAGTTCCGTCCACATCATAATCGCCCCATATCATCACTTTTTCGCCATTTGCCTTAGCTTGTGCCACTCTATAGGCAGCAATACCCATATCAGACATCAAGGACGGATTATGTAAATTCTCAAGCTTTATCTGAAAAAAATGGCGGGCAGCTTCCTCATCCTCTATCCCTCTACTAATAAATAGATTAGCTATTACAGGATAAATTTTCAAGCTCCTGACTAATGATGTAACTTTCTCAATATCAGCAGATGGCAACCACTCCCAGACATATTTCATAACAACAAAACCTTTTTTACAGAGAACTCTTTTGAATGAAATTCTGACTTATAGATTTACGCTCATAGACATTCAAAATTACATTGGCAAACAATTCTGCTACAGACAGCACTTTTATTTTCTCACTTTCCTGACGCAGCGGAATAGTATCAGTAACCACCAATTCGTCAAGCTCAGAGTTTTCAATTCTTTCATAGGCAGGCCCGGATAAAACAGCATGCGAAGCAAAAGCACGGACAGTTTTAGCACCCATTTCTTTCATTTTTTGAGCTGCCAGAGTAATAGTACCAGCTGTATCCACAATATCATCTATCAAAATAACATTCTTATCCTTAACATCACCTATAACTGTAAGGCTCTCCACTTCATTGGCTCTAACACGTTTTTTATAACTTATCACCAGCGGAGCATCAAGGAATTTGGAATAAGCATTAGCACGTTTTACTCCTCCGGTATCAGGAGCGGCCACAACCAGATCTGGAAGGTTCAATTCCTTAATATAAGGCACAAAAACAGAGGAAGCATAAAGATGGTCCACAGGAATATCAAAGAAACCCTGTATCTGGTCGGCATGAAGGTCCATTGTTATAACACGGGTGGCCCCAGCTGCATGCAACATATTAGCCACCAACTTGGCGCCAATGGGGACACGCGGTTTATCTTTTCTATCCTGACGAGCATACCCAAAATAAGGAATAACCGCTACAATTTTATAAGCCGAAGCTCTGAAAGCAGCATCAATCATTAACAACAGTTCCATCAAATTATCCGCTGGTGCAAAAGTGGATTGCACAAGAAAAACATAATCACCTCTTACACTCTGGTTAAAACTGGGCTGAATCTCTCCATCGCTAAACTGCTGCACTGTCACATCTCCCAATTCCACCCCCAAGGCTTTGGCAATCTTTTCGGCAAGATACCTGGACCCTCGTCCGGAAAAAATTTTAAGTTCCGTGTTGCTGTAAAACATTGGTTTGCAGTTTTTTTATTTATTTTATTCCTTTTTCAAATGTAATAAATATCTGGGATTATTAAACAAGGAATAAATTTTATTTTTCTTATATAAGAGACAAAAAATAATCAATTCCCAAAACTAACTATTTCCCTAAAAATCAGTAAATAAACACCAAAAATACATAAAACATTCCGCCGGGGTAGGACAAAAGAATTTTTATTTTAACTTTGTCCAAACCTAAAACAATCAAAAATGTCCTTCTTAAAAGACCGCGTAGTTGAAGAAGCTCTTACCTTTGATGATGTTTTACTTGTTCCTTCCTATTCCGAAGTTCTGCCACGGGAAGTAAACCTGAAAACAAAATTTACCAGAAAGATTGAACTGAATATGCCCATTGTATCGGCAGCCATGGATACAGTAACCGAGAGCGCCCTGGCCATAGCAATAGCCCGCGAAGGCGGGATAGGTGTTATTCATAAAAACATGTCCATTGAACGTCAGGCCGAAGAAGTAAGAAAAGTCAAACGTGCAGAAAATGGGATGATTATCAATCCCATAACAATCAGTCCTAACCAGACTGTCAATTATGCCCTCAACCTGATGAAAGAATTTAAAATCGGTGGTATTCCGGTAGTGGACGAGGATAATAAACTGGTAGGCATTGTAACCAACAGGGATTTGCGCTTTATAACAAAGATGGACACGCGCATAAAAGAAGTGATGACAAAAGATAATCTCGTGGTAGTCAAGGAGTATGTAGATCTGGAAAAAGCAGCAGAAATATTGCAAAAACACAAGATTGAAAAACTGCCTGTTGTAGATAAAAAAGGCCATCTCATCGGACTGATAACTTACAAAGACATCACCAAGGCCAAAGACCGTCCTTTTGCCAGCAAGGATGACAAAGGACAACTACTGGTAGCAGCAGCCATCGGAGTTAGTAAAGATAGTCTCAAACGTGCCCAGGCGCTATTAGACGCCGGTGCTGATGCCATAGTCATTGACACAGCCCACGGACACAGTAAAGGCGTTATTAACACGCTGAAAATGATAAGATATACCTTTGGACAGGACGTGCAGGTCATTGCCGGTAATATTGCCACTGCCGAAGCTGCTGTTGACCTGATCAATGCTGGCGCTGACGCCGTGAAAGTAGGCATTGGTCCGGGCAGTATCTGCACCACGCGCGTAGTAGCCGGCGTTGGCGTTCCGCAAATCAGTGCTATATACAATGTAGCCAAAGCTCTGGAAAATACTGACATTCCGGTTATTGCAGACGGAGGCATACGTTACTCTGGCGACATTGTCAAAGCCCTGGCTGCCGGTGCCTCTACAATTATGGCAGGATCACTATTTGCTGGTGTGGAAGAAGCACCCGGCGAAACAATACTTTACCAGGGACGTAAGTTCAAAATCTACCGCGGTATGGGATCCGTGGAAGCAATGAAGGAAGGATCAAAAGACCGTTATTTCCAGGATATGGAAGAAGACATATCCAAACTTGTGCCCGAAGGAATAGTCTCTCGCGTACCATATAAAGGCACACTCAGCGAAGTATTCTACCAGCTGGTAGGCGGCGTAAGAGCCGGTATGGGATATGTAGGCGCCAAAAATATTACAGAACTGCGTAAAGCCAAATTCGTTAAAATCACCAACGCCGGCGTGGTGGAAAGCCATCCGCACGACGTGACCATCACCAAGGAAGCCCCGAACTATTCACGTTTCTAAAGACAAAGGGCTGGCACCGTAAAAAATATTTATCAAACGTGCCAGCCCTTTTCTTATTCTCCGATAATCTTTATCAACACACGTTTAGGACGTTTTCCGTCAAATTCTCCGTAAAAAATCTGCTCCCAAGGACCGAAATCCAGCTTTCCGTCGGTGATAGCTACTACTACTTCCCTGCCCATAACCTGACGCTTGAGATGTGCATCTCCATTATCCTCACCAGTCATATTGTGCTTATAACGCGAATAAGGTTTTTCCGGAGCTAACTGTTCCAGCCATTTCTCAAAATCTTCGTGTAAGCCGGGTTCATCGTCATTGATAAATACACTGGCAGTA
>CAZYSM010000016.1:0-5338 GCA_964649975.1 uncultured Bacteroidales bacterium
AAAAATACAGAAATCGGCAGAATGCTAAGAGATGAGGAGGGATTAAAAGAATTAATTTTATTAAAACCTGATGAAGTGAGAGATTTAGCTCAAACTTTCAATGATATATTTTACGAAAATGGAGCTTTCAAAAAGGAATGTGAAACAGTGTTTGATGAGTTAAAAGATTTATTTACAAAAGCATACAATAAACTTGACAAATACGCTTTTGTCAATTTCACAGACGTGAGAGTTTGTCCCTATTGCAACCGCGCTTTTGTTTATGAGCCAATGACTGAGGAACACGAGTCAAATACAATAAGGAAAATAAAAGGACAGATAGACCATTTTTTCCCAAAGAGTAAATATCCAATTCTGGCTCTGTCTTATTTTAATCTTATTCCGTCCTGTGGAGTTTGCAATTATGTAAAAAGCGAGAAAGACCCGCTGGAAGTTTCAGAACTTAAAAGTCCTTATGAAATTAAGGCAGATGAGTTTGAATTCACCATTAACATAGAAAATACAAATGTTTTTTCATACTCTCTGAACAAAATTGCCAAAGGATTTAAAGTCAAACTCAAAGCACCAAAAGGGAATAACACATTATTTGCTCTGGAAGATATTTACAACAATCATAAGGACATAGCCGCCGAGGTATTATTCAAAGCAAAATATTATAATGAGGCTTATATAGAGAGCATTAGGAAGACCTTAGAAGGGATTAAACTTACCGATTTTGACATTTACCGTCTGGTATTCTGGGCGTATAAAGACACCCCGGGCAACCGTCCGCTGTCCAAGTTCATTTCTGACATTGCAAAGCAAATTATAAGAGATTTTTGATTTCAAACAGCTGTGAATTTTGTTCGCTACTTTATTTTTTAAAATACATAGCTTTCCATTCGTGTAATTCGTGACTAAATCACAGGCCACTAATGCACGAATAATATTGCTCAGTGTTTCTTGGCGTCTTTGCGGGTTCTTATGTCTAACCGCAAGGGGCGCGGAGGATCGCAAAGTTTTTTCTTAGCGTTTCTTAGCGGGCTTAGCGGTTTATAAAATCTAACCGCGAAGGTCGCAAAGGCTCGCAAAGAGTTTTTCTTGGCGCTTCTTGGCGGACTTAGCGGACTTGGCGGTTTATAAAAAAATTAGCGTCTTGGCTGTTTTTCATCCAAGTCATAAACAACCCTTTTTATTCCGTGTTTTATATATTTGACATTGAAATTTATCAAAAAGCCTAATTTACAACCAGATAATTTTAAATAAGTTATCACTTGTGCCAGATGGACATCTGTTAATTCTTGCACAGATTTTAATTCTACAATAACCTTTCTTTCAACTAACAAATCAAGCCGATAACCAATATCTAATTTTACATCTTTATAAATCAAAGGCATAGGTTTTTCTTTCTCTACAAATAGACCTGCTTGCTTTAATTCGTAAAACAAACATTCCTGATATGCATTTTCTAACAAGCCTGGTCCTAATTCTTTATGTACCCTGAAAGCAGAATTAACAATAATTTTTGCTATCTGATTTTCAGTCATTTTTTATTTTAAAGATAACAAAATTTTTAACATCTTGGCATCTTGACAGTTCTTTAAATTTAACCGCAAGGGCACGGAGGTTCGCAAAGTTTTTCCTTGGCGCTTCTTAGCGGACTTAGCGGTTTATTACAGAAAAAGTTATATTTTTGTTTAAACACAAGCATTTAGAAAAATATGAAGAAATTTCTCATAACATCCTTTCTCACAATCATCTGTTTATCAAACATTCTGGCACAGGTAGGCACAAATAAAGTCAATCCCAACGGATACAATGTTTTTTACTATCCCAATGGAGTTAAATCATCCGAAGGCTATATGCGCGACGGAAAACCCGACGGATACTGGATAAATTACTATCCCACTGGCGTAAAAAAATCCGAAGGAAACCGCAAAAACTACCTGCTGGATAGCGTGTGGATTTTCTACAACGAACAGGGCGACACCACAAAGAAAATCACCTATTACCTTGGCAAAAAAAACGGCTGGTATTACACCTATTACACGCGCGTGGACGGCTATCCGCGCAATAGCATCCGCTCAAAAATCCTTTACGTGGACGACCGGCGTCAGGGACCGGGCTATTTCTACTATCCGGACGGAAAACTGCAAAAACTGATTAATTTCCAGAACAATTATCCGCACGGACAGGCGTTTGAATACGCACCAGACGGACGCATTATCACGGTTATCACCTACCGCTATGGCAATCCCGTGGAAGCCGACGCAATCAACCGCTACGACAGTCTGGGACGGAAAAACGGACTGTGGCGCCAGTACTACGACAACGGTCAAATCAAATGGGAAGCCACCTATTCTCACGGCAAACTCAACGGATATTACAAGGAATATAACCGCTATGGCGCTCTGGTCAAATTCCTGCGCTACCGCAACGGTCAACTCATCAAGGAAGCCCCGGACGTCAAGGAAAAACAACAGGGACGCCTGCGTATGGTGGAAAAATATTATGCCAACGGACGCCTGAAATACACCGGAGCGTATTCCGACACAATCCCGGTTGGCATCCATCGTTATTATGATACAAGCGGACGCATTGTCCGTGCCGTGTGGTATAACGACCTTGGCGTAAAAATCGGACAAGGCATCACAGATACCGCAGGACACAAAACAGGCAAATGGATTTTGTTCTACGAAAATGGCGACACTTTGGCCATAGGACAATACCGCAATGATAGGCGCACAGGCACGTGGAAATTCTTTTACAAAAACGGCGCTGTAGAACAAATCGGACATTATCGCAATGGCAAGCCCGAGGGTAAATGGATATGGTATTATCCGGACGGACATCTGCTGCGCGTGGAATATTTTTCCGACGGAGTGCGCAACGGACAGTATTACGAGCTTTCGCCACAGGGCGACACCATTGTTAGCACTTCCTACACGGACGGAGAGCTGGACGGACAATATACCTTCACGCTGGGCGATTATATGGAAACCGGACAATACGATATGGGACGACGTCAGGGCGTGTGGAAATCCTATTATATGCCCGAAAAACGTCTGATGTGCATTGACCATTACGAGGACGGATACCGCGAAGGCAAGCACAAATGCTACTGGTCCAATAAAAAGCTCAAAGAGCAGGGACGCTACATCTCTGGCAAGAAAAACGGCATCTGGTATTATTAT
The DNA here is from genome assembly GCA_964649975.1 of uncultured Bacteroidales bacterium. Classification (GTDB taxonomy): domain Bacteria; phylum Bacteroidota; class Bacteroidia; order Bacteroidales; family S143-33; genus S143-33. Next base: position 3,174 of record CAZYSM010000016.1, read on the forward strand.
AACGACAAAGGTTATCTGATTTACACAATAACTTATAACTTTGGCGAACCTGTAAAAATTGACGGAAAAAAACTGGAAAATGTCTCAGAAAAATAAAAGCAACATCTACATATATCTTGCCATTGCCTTGATTATCGGAATGTTATTGGGACGTCTGTCCTTTTACTACAGCGATAAGTTACCCAGGATTTATACTCGTAGTGGCTCGGAAAAAATTCTGAAATTAATTGATTTGATAAATCAGCAATATGTTGACAATGTCCGTACCGATAGCATTGTTGATGATGTGATTACCCGGGTGCTAAAAGACCTTGACCCGCATTCCCTGTATTTCAGTCCGTCGGAATACCGCCATATATCAGACGAGACACAGGGCGTGTTCAAAGGCATTGGGGTTATTTATTATTCCCTGTTAGACACTCCTGTAATTTTAACAATCCTTGACCACAGTCCGGCACAGGAAAAAGGCTTGATTCCGGGAGATATTATTGAAAAAATAAATGGCATACCGACCCGTGGGCTTGATATGGATAGCATTACCCAGATTTTCGCTTCCCTGCATAAGGTTGATTTAGTGATAGAAAGAAAATCTGCCGATAGTGTTTTTGAAGTTTCTATGGAAAAAAGAAAAATTAATCTGCCCAGCCTGTATTATTACAGAACCCGGGATAGCATCTGCTATGTGATGATAAATAATTTCTCGCTGCGCACTTATGATGAATTTAAAAGTGTGATGGATAGATGTTTGAAAAATCCGGTAAAAGGGATTATTCTGGATTTACGGGAAAACAGCGGCGGCACTTTATCGTCAGCCTACGAGGTGGTGCAGGAATTTTTCCCAAAAGGCACATTGTTATTTTACATCAAAAGTAAAAATCAAATCCGGAAAAAATTTGTCAGCAGCCGCGACGGACGCCTGAAAGATATTCCGCTTGTGGTGCTGATAAGTTCGTCCACAGCTTCTGCCAGCGAGCTAATAGCTGGTGCGGTAAAGGATAATGACCGTGGCGTAATCATTGGCACACGTTCCTTTGGCAAAGGACTGGTGCAAACCGAATACAAACTTTCGGACGGGTCTGTGGTGCGGCTCACAACTGCCAAGTATTACACACCCAGCGGACGCTGCCTGCAAAAACCATATTCATACTATAATAATCCCATTCTGAACCTGCTGGATAGCATTCCGCAAGATACCACGGAAAAATTCTACACACACAACGGACGCATAATATATGGACACGGCGGAATAACCCCGGACATCCGCTTAATGGACACTCTGCCTAAAAATTCCTTCTCCGGTGCTTTGCTATTTACCCGCACCCTTATAAACCACGGAACAGAATTAATGAAAATGAAAAATATCAGAGATGTTAATAAATTTGCTGATAGCTTATTAAAAAATGCTGATTTTAAAAAACGTTTTGTTGTGAAATTCCAGCTGATGAGGAGTTTACTGGGACCAGATTCAGCATTTGCCTTTTTCAACCAATACAGTCCGCCGTATCAAAAAGCTCTGGAAGTATTGTCCGACACAGCCTTGTATAACAGCATCTTACAAAACACAAGAGCAAAATGAACGATACATATAAAACCATTGCCGATATATCCGAAGGATATTTCTCTGACCGCGGAAGCAAATTTTACGCTTTTGCCTATCCTGTGGAAAGCGAGGCACAGGTCAAGGAAATCCTGAAACAATTGCATAAGAAATTCCACGACGCACGGCATATTGTTTATGCCTTTGCCCTCGGTCCGGACGGCAAACTTGCCCGTGCCAGTGATGCAGGCGAGCCAGCCGGGTCATCTGGTCCACCCGTGCTACGCACTATTCAATCAATGGGACTGACAAACGTTATGGTTGCAGTGGTGCGGTATTTCGGTGGAAAAAAGCTCGGTATCCCGGGTCTGATAAATGCTTATTCCACGGCTGCACGCGACGCTCTGGAAAACGCCCAGATAATCACCCGCACCGTGACAAAGGACTTTTCAATCCGGTGCGATTATAATCGCATTAGTCTTGTTATGAGCCTGATACAAAAACATAACGGACAGATTAAAGAGCAAAATTACACCACGGATTGCCACATCATTGCGTCCGTTCCGCTCGGTCAGGCAGATAGCTTCCTGCGGTCATTGCAGCAGAACCGCATTGAGGCGGAGGAATA
>CAZYSM010000016.1:5438-56462 GCA_964649975.1 uncultured Bacteroidales bacterium
CTCATCACTTCAGCATAGTGGATATAAAAACGTGCCACGGTTTCAATACCTTTATAGAACAAATCAACAGGGAAATTCTCGTTTGGTGCGTGTATGCGGTCTTCTTCCAGACCAAAGCCCATCAGGATGGTCTTTGTTCCCAATATTTTTTCAAATGTAGAGATAATCGGAATACTCCCTCCGCTGCGCACTGGCACAGGATCACGGCCAAACACGTCGGCATAAGCCTTTTCGGCAGCGCGGTATGCCGGAAGGTCAATCGGACAAACATAAGGCTCGCCTCCGTGCAAAATTTTAACGTCCACCTTCACGGATTTAGGCGCAATTGAACGGAAATGATCCTCAAACAAACGGCTGATTTTTTCGCTGTTCTGATTGGGCACCAGACGCATAGAAATCTTAGCCGAAGCTTTGGCAGGAATGATAGTTTTGGCACCCTCGCCGGTATATCCACCCCAGATACCGTTTACATCAAGAGTAGGACGTATTCCCAGACGCTCAATAACTGTATAACCTTCTTCACCCCATAACTCGTCCACACCCAGAGCCTTGCGGAATTCCTCCTCATCAAATGGTGCCTGATTCAGTTTGCGGCGTTCTTCCTCAGAGGCTTCCAATACGTCATCATAGAAACCCGGAATAGTAATCCTTCCCTTTTCATCGTGCAGCGACCCAATCATCTTTGCCAGAATATTAGCAGGATTGGCAACTGCTCCGCCAAATAATCCGCTGTGCAAATCACGGTTTGGTCCGGTGACAGTCACCTCTACGTAGGACAATCCACGGAGGCCTGTGGTAATGGACGGAACGTCCTTGGCAATCATTCCGGTATCCGATACCAGGATAATGTCAGCTTTAAGCATATCCTTGTGTTCTTCCATCCATTTAGCCAGAGCAGCAGAACCAATTTCCTCCTCGCCTTCAATGACAAACTTCACGTTAACACCAAGCAATCCGAGCTTGTTAATGGTCTCAAAAGCCTTAGCCTGAATCATAGACTGTCCTTTGTCGTCGTCCGCACCGCGGGCATAAATCTTTCCGTCACGGATAACAGGTTCAAATGGATCGCTCTCCCACTCATCCAGGGGATCAACAGGCATCACATCAGCGTGTCCATAAACCAGAACAGTAGGCAGTTTTGGGTCAATAATTTTCTCCGCATAAGTAAGCGGATGCCCAGTTGTCTCATATATCTCAGCCCTGTCCACACCAGATTTGAGGAGTAAATCCCGCCAATATTCCTGCACACGCCACATATCCTGTTTATTTTCCTCCTTGGCACTAATGGAAGGAATACGTATCAAATCAAACAGCTCGTCCAGAAAACGCTGCTTATTTTGGTCAATGTATTGTTTTATCTCATTCATTTTGCTAATTTTTTTAGTTTACCGTAAAGAAATAAAAAAAACTTTATTCTTGAAAGTTTAGAAATAAATCTCTAAAAAAAGAAAAATAGTAATAAAAAAATAGCACAAATCAATTTTAAAATACAAAAAGTAATACGTATTTTACATAAAAATTTAAACAAAACCCAAAACAATCTGGCAAACAGACTATTAAAAGAAAAAAGCAGGCTCAATAAGTAAAATAGACTACAAAAAATATCAAATAAACTTTACAAATACTTTAGCTAAATTTAATAAATAACTGATTTAAAGAACATAAGAAAAGACAAACAACGTTTTTTTGTTAAAAAAGTTGAATTTCTGAAGCACAAAGCAAATTTTTATCAGTGTAAGTAAAGTAAACTTTACACCAAATTTATTTTTCTGCATTTAATTGAAAATAAAACACTTATCTCTGTATTTCAGCATAAGATTAATTGATGCAGGAAATAATGTTAATTTTTTCTCAACAAAAGTTTAAAAATGATTAATTATTTCAAGTAAAAATTTCAATACTAATATCAATCTTCTGAATATCAATGTAATACTAACACAAAAGATAATATTTATCAATATTACTCAAAAAAACGACGGAAAAACTACGAGCTAATATGATTTTTTACTTGTATTGGAAAAGTAATCAGAAAATATTATTTTTGCGTTGCTTAAATAGGTCCTGTAGTTCAAGGGATAGAACGGGAGTTTCCTAAACTCCAGATCCAGGTTCGAGTCCTGGCAGGACCATTTGGCTCCATAGTTTAACCGGATAGAACGGGAGTTTCCGGAACTCCTGGTCCGGGTTCGAGTCCCGGTGGAGCCTCATTCACAAAGGGCGACTTTTCAGTCGCCATTTATTTTTTCTACTTGCGAAATTTTTTCCTGAAAGGAGTTTTGAACTCTGGAAAAGCCCTCTGCTTGCCCCAGAGCTTATTTTTTACTGATTTAACTAGCAAATTTTTCAATCCGTGGAAATTAATTTTGAACAGTGCCGGAGATTTTATCAACAAGCCAAACATCCTGAAACTCAATCTTTCCGTAGCCGGAGCCAGGCCTTTTTCCACATATTCTCTGCGGTTTAATAACAACAAATCCGGAAGCGGAATTTCCACTGGACAGACCTCCTCACATTTACGGCATACCGTACAGGCAAAGCTCAAATGTCCGTATTCCTTAAAGCCTTTAAAAAATGGCATCAGCACCGAACCAATAGGCCCGGAATAAACAGCATCATAAGTATATCCTCCAACATTCTGATAAATAGGACAATAATTAAGGCAAGCGCCGCAGCGGATGCATTTGAGCGAAAGACGTTGTTGTTCAGTAGCAAGGATATCAGTGCGTCCGTTATCCAGCAGGATAACAATCATCCGTTCTGGTCCGTTTTCCTCGCCGTTGCGGCGCGGACCACGCACAATGGAATTGTAAACAGTAATACTCTGGCCTGTTCCACGATTGGCAAGCACCTGCCACATAAAAGATAAATGGCGGTAGGAAGGGATGATTTTTTCAAATCCGGCAATGGCAATATGCACCCGCGGAAAGGAAAAGCTCATAAAAGCATTTCCTTCGTTTTCGGTCAGGGCAATAGCCCCAATATCTGCCACAAGGAAGTTTGCCCCGGTGATTCCCACGTCTGCCCGGGTGAATTTCTCACGTAAAAATTTACGAGTAAACTTTGTCAGTTCCTCAGGCGTAGCGTTCTCAGGTGTTCCAAAAATCCGGTGATAAAGACGTGCCACATCCTGGCGGGATTTGTGCATAGCCGGCGTAACGATATGATAAGGCTTTTCACCTGCTATCTGAACAATGAACTCGCCAAGGTCTGTTTCCAGAACCTCCACACCTTTTTTCTGCAGAAATTCATTCAGGCCTATTTCCTCAGTGGTCATTGATTTACTCTTAACCACCAGGCGGGCGTTTTCTTCTGTGATAATACGGCCAATTATATCAAGCGCCTGATCGTGGTCTGCAGCAAAATAAACTTCAATGCCGTTTTTCTCCATATTTTCCACAAGCTGTGGCACAAGGCTGTCCAGATTATTCAGAGCATAATCCTTTACTGCCGCAGCAATATCCCGTGCTTTCTGAAAGTCGGAGAAACGGGTTAAACCTTTTTCCACAGCAGAAAAATACTTACCAAGATTAAACTGTATTTTTTTTCTGTGCTGCGGGTCAAATGCAACTTGCCCGGCCTGGCGCAGGAACTGTTTTTTAGAAGCCATTACGCTTTACTTTTTAACCGGTATCTTATTTACACGTCTTTGATGACGTCCGCCTTCAAACTCTGCCGAGAGGAAAGCATCCACAATCACCTTGGCATAATCAAAAGCAATAAAACGTCCGGGCAGAGCGCAAATATTGGCATCATTATGCATCCGAGCCAGACGTGCTATTTCCTCATTCCAGCAATACCCTGCCCTGATGCCCTGATGCTTGTTTGCTGTAATAGCCACACCGTTTCCGCTACCGCACATAATAATCCCCAAATCAAACTCGCCCTTTTCTACTGCCTCGGCCAGAGGATGAATGAAATCAGGATAATCCACACTTTCCTCTGAGTGAGTTCCAAAATCATAAACTTCAAATCCTTTGTCTTTCAGATAGTTTTCTATTTTTTCTTTAAGTTCAAAACCAGCGTGATCAGAAGCTAATGCTATCTTTTTCATCTTTTTAAGGTTTTTATTAACAAGTTCTAATAAGAATATTGTGAATAAGTTTTATTATCTGTGTAAAGATAAAGAAACCTCAAATTTCTCCACACTAATAACAAAATAAATAAAAGATTATCCACACAAAAACTTGGAAATACTAACAGGAAAAGCAGAACAAAATTAAAAATTTTTTTTCACAGGGATTTTATCAACATAATGTTAATAAAAAATTTAAATAATTAAATTTTAAGCAATTCATATAATCTCACTTTTGTAAATTTTGTGAATTAAAAACTAATTCCGAAATTTCGCTGTTGAAACAAAAAAAATTTCTCACAATTTCAACCGGATATATAAAACATCATCATTAAAAAAAAAATTTAAAAATTAAATTAATATGATGAATATAAATAAAAGTGTTGATAATTTTAATGAAATAGACAAAACTCAGATTATCAAAGAGATAAAACAATTGAAAAAAAGTAAAAATGCAATAATACTTGCTCATTTTTACGTTGACGGTGATATACAGGATGTTGCGGATTTTGTTGGTGACAGTCTGGCACTTGCTTTTCAGGCTCAAAAAACTGATGCTGATATAATTCTGTTTGCAGGTGTTCATTTTATGGCGGAAACAGCTAAAATTCTTTCTCCTGATAAAAAGGTGCTTATGCCTGATTTGCAGGCTGGATGTCCTCTGGCTGATAGTCTTACAGCTATGCAATTGCTTGAATTGAAGAAAAAACATCCTGACCATTTTGTGGTTTCTTACGTTAATACTACTGCCGAAGTTAAAGCTTTAAGCGATATTATCTGCACTTCCTCCAATGCTGTGGATATAGTAAATTCTTTGCCAGAAGATGTAAAAGTGATTTTTGGCCCTGACAAAAACTTAGGTTATTATGTCAAATCTATGAGTCATAAAAAGGATATGATTATCTGGGATGGCGCTTGTCCGGTGCATCTGAACTTCTCTTATGAAAAATTGCACGATCTTAAAAAGAAGTATCCTGATGCTATTGTATTGGCACATCCCGAATGCGACAAAAAAATACTGGTAAAAGCTGATTATATTGGATCTACTTCCAAAATTATCAAATGGACACAGGAGCTTGATGCTCAGAGGTTTATCATAGCTACCGAACCCGGGGTTATTCATCAAATGAAAAAGCTTAATCCCAATAAAGAATACATTCCGCTACCACGTAAGGATGGCAAAGAAAGTATTTGTGTAAATATGAAAAAGCATAATCTTGAAAAGGTATATCTTGCTCTGAAAAATGAACAACCGGAAGTAACTCTGGATAAAGAATTGATAGAAAAAGCCTACAGGCCCATAAGGCGTATGCTGGACATTTCGGAACAGCTGGGCTTGAAATAAAATCAGGGGGCGCAGCCCCCTGATTTATTATTAGAAATCTTTGAAGCCGATAATTTCGCGGACTTCCCGGACAGTTTTAGCAGCGCTTTCCTTTGCTTTTTCCTGCCCTATTTTGCGGACTTTACGTAGGTAATCAACGTTATTGTATATATCTGCAAAACGTTCCCGGAAAGGAGTTGTAAATTTGATTATATCCTCAGCCAGTTGTTTTTTCAAGTCCACGTAGCGGATTGTCGTATCATTATATTTTTCACGGAAATATTCCACTGTATCAGGTGTGGAGACCAATTCAAGCAAAGTAAACAGATTTTTTATGGGCTCACTCATAGGGCTGTTAGGTTCTTTGGGCCCTGCATCTGTCACAGCTTTCATAACTTTTTTGCGGATGACTTCCGGATCATCTGTAAGGTTAATTGCGTTGCCTTCGCTTTTACCCATTTTTCCGCTGCCATCCAGTCCAGGAACTTTAATGAGGTCTTTTCCGTAGAAGTTGAAGGGTTGAGGTTCTTTAAAATAATCCACGCCATAGATATTATTAAATCTGCGGGCAAAACGGCGTGTCATTTCCAGGTGCTGTTCCTGGTCTTTACCTACTGGGACGTAATCAGCGTGATGAATAAGTATATCCGAAGCCATCAGCACAGCATAAGTTAGCAATCCTGCGTTTACATTGTTGGGCTGTTTGCGCACTTTTTCCTTAAAAGTAGTAGTTCTTTCAAGCTCGCCCACATACGCATTCATATTCATAAGGAGATAAAGCTCTGCTACTTCCGGGACATCGCTCTGTATATAGATTGTAGCTTTTTCCGGATCCAGTCCACAAGCCAGGTATTCGCTCAGAACAATCTTAATATTTTCCTGAAGGTGTTCTGGTTTAGGATGTGTGGTAAGTGAATGATAATCAGCTATAAAGTAAAAGCAATTGTATTCGTCCTGCATTTTGACAAAATTACGCACAGCACCGAAATAATTTCCCAGGTGCAGGTGGCCAGTTGGTCTTATACCGCTTAATACAGTTTTCATTTTTATTTGGTTTTATATTTTAGAAATCATTATCATAAAAATCACTTGACGGAGGTTCTACATATTTCGTAGGCCTTTTGATAGTTTTTTCCGGCTGGTTCATATCAAATTTAAGTGAGGGAGCAATAGTTGTTGTAATATAATAAGTTCCTGTTCCCAGAATAGATCTAAATCTTCCTTTGACAGGAGCGATTTTTTCCGTTTTAGGCAAAAAATTACTGTATATATCAACTTCTCTTACTACTACCATATAAACACCAATGATAAGGATATATTTAATAATTCCTAATATCAATCCCCATATTCTATCCTGCCAGCTTTTTTGTATCTGGCTAAGTTTTTGATTAACAGATTTTTGCAGTAATGCAGTGATCCACAGAAGGGCAATAAATGTTCCTCCGAGGAACAGTGCGGCAAATAGAGGTGCGGTTTTTAATCCCTGAAATAAGAATGTAAGATAAACCTGTTTGGTAAAATATACCAGAACATAAAACCCAATGATGACCAGTAATAGGTCCAATGCCTGGACAATAGCTCCGAGTTTGAAGCCGCGGTATGCACCCAGGGCTATCAGTCCTACGGTTATAATGTCAATCAGGTGTATGTTGACAGTTTGGAAAAACATATTATAAGTTTTCCGTTTCTTTGATAGTTATGCCCAGCTCTTCCAGCTGTTGCGGGCTAACCGGAGCTGGTGCATCAAGCATCAAATCCCTTCCAGCGCTATTTTTCGGAAAAGCAATAACTTCCTTAATGCTTTTTGATCCATTCATTAAAGCCACCCAGCGGTCAAAACCAAAGGCAATACCCCCGTGCGGAGGTGCTCCGTATTTGAAAGCTTCCAGAAGGAATCCGAATTTTTCGGAGTATTCTTCCTGGCTGAAGCCAAGTGCTTTGAATACTTTTTCCTGCACATCGCGGCGATGGATACGTATAGATCCACCCCCTATTTCCACGCCGTTGATTACAAAGTCGTATGCATTAGCTCTTACCTGTCCGGGGTCGCTATCCAGCAGTGGAATATCTTCCTCTTTTGGTGAGGTGAATGGATGGTGCATTGCTTTATAACGCCCTTCTTCTTCGTCCCATTCAAACATAGGAAAGTCAACTACCCATAATGGGCGGAATTCGTTATCGTTTTTAAGTCCAAGATTATCTGCAATTTCCAGACGAAGTTCGCCCAGTGCCCTCAGACTTGGATACTTTTCTCCAGAAATTATGAAAATAATATCATTGGGCTGTGCACCAAATTGTTCTAACACAGCTTTGAGTGTTTCAGCAGAGTAAAATTTATCCACAGATGACTTAATGCTACCATCTTTATTGTATTTTATCCAGGCCAGTCCTTTGGCACCTATTTGTGGACGTTTGACAAAGTCTGTGAGCTGGTCAATTTTCTTACGGCTATAATAGTCTGCTTTATTTTCCACTTTTATTCCGCCAATATATTCGGCACTGTCAAATACCTTGAAGCCCTGTCCTTGTAATAATTTTGTTATATCGTTGATTTCCATAGAAAAACGCAGGTCTGGCTTATCGCTTCCATACTTTTCCATAGCCTCTTTATAGGATAATCTGGGGAAGGTCTCCTTCATATCTATTCCTTTGATTTCTTTGAACAGGTGCTTGGCCAGGCCTTCAAAAATATTAAGCACATCTTCCTGTGTGACAAAGGATAATTCGCAGTCAATTTGAGTGAATTCTGGCTGGCGGTCGGCGCGGAAGTCCTCATCCCTGAAACACTTGACAATCTGGAAATATCGGTCGTATCCGGCTACCATAAGTAATTGTTTAAAGAGCTGAGGTGATTGTGGTAAAGCGTAGAAATAGCCAGGATACAATCGTGAAGGCACAATGAAATCCCTTGCGCCTTCGGGAGTAGATTTTATGAGGAATGGTGTCTCTATTTCCACAAAATTATTTTTGTCAAGATAATTGCGGATTTCTTTGGCCATACGGTAGCGTAGCAGCAAAGCCCTTTGCAGGTTAGGACGTCTTAAATCCAGATAGCGATATTTCATCAGTAGCTCTTCGCCACCGTCAGTTTTTTCCTCTATGGTAAAAGGCGGTGTATCGGATTTATTGAGGATATTAAGTTCTTCAACAACAATTTCTATGTCTCCGGTAGGCAGATTGGGATTTTTACTTTCTCTTTCGCGGACTTTTCCCTTTGCCTGAATTACATATTCCCGGCCCAACTCCTTTGCTATTTTATGCAGCTGGGGATTGACAGCACTGTCAAAATATAATTGAGTTATTCCGTATCGGTCGCGTAAGTCAATGAAAATCACACTCCCAAGGTCGCGGATGCGTTGTATCCAACCTGCCAGAGTGACCTGTTTATCTACGTCAGAAATTCTTAACTCTCCACAAGTGTGTGTTCTATACATACCTAAAAAGATAAAAGTTTTGTGCAAAGTTATAAAAAACTTGTGTATATAAAATTGTAAAACAATATGTCAATAAAAATTTACAAAAAGATGTGTTTTGTATTCTTGTTTGCGCTTTTGTAAAGTTATTTTTTTGTGAGTTTTATGTTTTTGTTTATCAGATATTTGTGAGTTTATAGATTTATTTTTAATTTTTGATAAACTCTTTTTTGTCAAGTAAAGTTTACTTTTATGAATGAGAAATTCTTACATTTTTTGTGGAGGAACCGTCTTTTTCCTAAAAAATTAAACTCCGTGGATGGGCAAAAGATAGAGGTGTTGAATGTAGGTTTTCCTTCCGTGGATGCTGGTCCGGATTTTACTGGGGCACGCTTGAGAATAAATAATCGTTTTTGGGCAGGTGCTGTTGAATTGCATGTAAAATCTTCGGATTGGTATAGGCATGGACATAGTGATAATCCTGTTTATGAAGGAGTTATATTGCATGTGGTAATGGAATATGATAAGCCAGTTTATCGTAAAAATGGAGAGCTTATTCCTACCGTGGTTATTAAGCCTACTGATGCTTTAATAGCCAGATATAAAGACTTAGCCTCATCCAGGGAAAAAGTGAAATGTTCGGCTTATCACGAAGTTATTGATTCTGTTGTTGTTGCTGGTTGGCTTGATAACCTGCTGTTTGAGAGATTAATTGCCCGTCGTCTGGAAATTATAGATCAGTTGCATAATAACAACGAAGATTGGGAAGAAACTTTTTATCAGCGTATTGCCCGATCTCTTGGTATGAGGGCTAATGACCAGCCTTTTGAAATGTTGGCACGTTCTCTTCCTTATAAAATCCTTAAACGCTATAAGGATGATAGGCAGATTTTGGAGGCCTTGTTATATGGACAAGCTGGTTTTCTTGATGATGATATTGACGATGAATATTTTTTGAAATTAAAGCGTGATTATCGTCATTATGCTACTAAACATAAATTGAAGCCTCTTGATAAAACGATATGGAAATTTATGCGTCTGAGGCCTTATAATTATCCAACTATTCGTATTTCTCATCTGGCATACATTATTGCTCAAACCGATAATTTATTTTCTTATATTATTGAAGTAGAGGATATTAATAAGATTAAGCAGCTTTTCATGGCAAAAACTACAGATTATTGGAATACTCATTTCCGTTTTGGGGACGAAGGAAAATTTATCCGCAAGGATTTGGGACCTAAGGCTATTGATAATATTTTGATTAACGCTGTTATTCCTGTTTTGTTTTCTTATGCTCTGTATATGCATGATGATGAGTTGAAAGATAAATCATTTGGTTTTATGAAGCTTATTGATTTTGAAGATAATTATATAACACGACTTTTTGCAAAACTTGATATAAAACAGCACAGTGCTGCAGATAGTCAGGCTCTTATACAGCTATATAAAAATTATTGTCTGGAAAATAAATGTTTGGAATGCCGCCTGGGTGCTTATATTATACAAAAAGGAGGGAAGCAATAACTTCCCTCCTTTTTGTTTATTTATCGGTAGTTTTTAGCTCCTTCTGATTATTGCATCAGTAGCAGCAATTGTGGCAATATTAATGATTTCTCTTACCGAACTGTTGATCTGAACTACGTGCACAGGTTTTTTCATTCCCAGGGTAATAGGTCCAATTATCTCTGCATCAGCTAACTTATGAAGTAATTTGTAAGCAATATTTCCGGAACTTAAGTTCGGGAATATTAAGGTGTTAACTTTTTTGCCGTATAACTTACTGAAAGGAAATAGCTCATCTCTAATTTCAGCATCCAGGGCTATATTGGCCTGTATATCTCCATCAACAATGATGTCTGGATAATTTTCGTGAAGGATTTTTACAGCTTCATTGACCATTTGTGGCAGCTGTGCATCCCGGACGGATCCGAAGTTAGAATATGACAGCATTGCTATTACTGGTTCAATTCCGAATTTTTTTACTTCCTCCGAGGCCAGCTTGGCTATGCAGGCAAGGGTCTCGGCATTCATATTCAGGTTAATTGTGGTATCAGCCAGGAAATATGGGCCTTTTTTTGTTAAAACTATATACAAGCCTGCAATAGCCTTGACATCATCACGTTTACCTATTACTCTTATTGCAGGTGCCATAACTTTTCTGTATTTAGTGGCATGTCCGGATATGAAAGCATCAGCTTGGCCTGTCTCAACCATCATCAGACCGAAATAATTGTTATTGCGCATATTCCACAGGGCCTCGTCGTAAGTAAGTCCTTTACGTTCACGTTTTTTCCAGTATTTATAAGCAAATTCTTTCCGTTTTTCTTCATTTTCCGGGCTCAGTGGGTCAATAATTCTAATGTTGTCCAGGTTTATAGCGTTTTCTTCTGCAATTTTTTCAATCTTTTTTCTATTGCCCAGAACAATAGCATTGGCAATACGTGTATTAACTATTTCATGTACTGCTTTGAGTACTTTGAAGTATTCGCCTTCGGCAAAGACAATTACAGGCTTATCTTTTTCTGCCTGGGCTTTTAGACGTATTCCACGGATAATTTTGTTTTCGTGTCCCATACGAGCTTCCAAGGAGGCGATGTATTCATCCCAGTTTTCTATTGTTCTACGTGCAACACCTGTTTCTATTGCAGCTTTGGCAACAGCTGGTGCCACTCTGGTAATCAAGCGGGGATCGAGTGGCTTAGGAATAATATATTCACGTCCAAAGACCAGATTGGATACATTATAGGCTTTTGCTACTTCTTCCGGGACATCTTCTTTCGCAAGTGCAGCAAGGGCTTTAGCAGCGGCAACTTTCATCTCATTATTAATTTTGCGTGCGTGTACATCCAGAGCCCCACGGAAAATGAAAGGAAAGCCCAATACATTGTTTATCTGGTTAGGATAATCTGAACGTCCGGTTGCCATAATGACGTCAGGACGAGCCTTAATAGCATCCTCATAGGTAATTTCCGGGTCAGGATTGGCCAGAGCAAAGATAATTGGATTATCTGCCATCTTCTTTACCATCTCGGGCTTTAATAAGCCCCCTACCGAGAGTCCCAGGAACATATCTGCACCTTCCAGTGCCTCTTCAAGCGAATGTACATCTCTGTCTGTGGCAAACATCATTTTGTATTTATTCAAATCCGTTCTGTCTTTGGTAATGGGGCCCTTGCTGTCAAACATTATGATATTTTCTTTTTTTACCCCGAGCAGTGTATAAAACTTGGAACAAGCTATTGCAGCGGCTCCTGCTCCACTCACTACTACTTTTATTTTACTTATGTCTTTACCGGTTATCTCCAGGGCATTGAGCAGACCTGCCCCTGAAATAATTGCTGTGCCATGCTGATCATCGTGAAATACAGGAATATCTAGCTCATTAATTAATCTTTCTTCTATCTCAAAACATTCAGGTGCTTTAATATCTTCCAGATTTATTCCGCCAAAGGTAGGCGAGATAGCTTTTACTATTTGAATGAATTTTTCAACATCTGTCTCATTGACTTCTATGTCAAAAACATCCACATCGGAAAAAACTTTAAACAAAAGACCTTTTCCTTCCATTACGGGTTTTCCGGCAAGAGGTCCTATATTACCCAGACCGAGCACTGCTGTACCATTTGATATAACAGCAACTAAATTTCCTTTGGCCGTGTATTTATATACGTCTTCGGGATTTTTTTCAATTTCTCTGCATGGCTCTGCCACGCCTGGAGTATAGGCCAGTGATAAGTCTTTTTGCGTGGTGTAGGGCTTGGTAGGGATAACTTCAATTTTGCCCGGACGCCCTTTACTGTGGTAATCCAGGGCATCTTGTTTTGTAAATAGTGCCATTGTTACTTGTTTTTTGGTTTATTCAAATTTAGGATTATTACTTTGACATTGTTATTGTTTTAATCATTTTTTATAATACTCTAAAACAGTATTTTTCATGCTAAATCAAGAATCTCTTTTCTTTGAGTTTATATGGATAATCCACATTGTAATGGAGCCCTCGGCTTTCTTTACGTCTAAGAGCCATTTTGGTGATTAGATACCCAACATTGATGGCATTGCGTAGTTCGCATATCTCCTGCTTAATGACTGATTTTTCATAAATTTCTTCTGTTTCTTTATACAAAATTTCAAGACGTTTTAGTGCTCTGTGTAAACGTAGATTAGAACGTACTATGCCAACATAATTTGTCATAATTTGCTGAAGTTCTTTGAATTCCTGGGAAATCAATACCATCTCTTCCAATAATGTTGTACCTTCATCGTTCCAGTCAGGTATATCTTCCCTCCATGAGATGGACTTTAACTTATCTTTTGTGAATTCAGCAGAGTTGTGGGCAAATACAAGTGCTTCAAGTAATGAGTTTGAAGCAAGGCGATTGGCGCCATGTAGTCCAGTATTGGCAACTTCCCCGCCGGCAAAAAGATTTTCTATTGTCGTCTGTCCATGTTCGTTTACTTCTACTCCGCCACAACTATAATGCGCTGCTGGTACTACGGGAATATAGTCTTTGCTAATGTCAATTCCCAAAGACAGGCATTTTTCATAGATATTCGGAAAATGGCTTAATAGGTCTTCTTTGGGAATATGTGTAGCATCAAGATAGACATATTCGTCACCGTGTTTTTTCATTTCATTATCTATAGCCCGGGCAACTATATCTCTGGGTGCCAGTTCGCCCATCTCATGGTATTTTTTCATGAACATTTCTCCCTTTTTGTTCTTCAGACGTGCACCAAATCCTCTTAATGCTTCTGTTATCAAAAAAGCAGGTCTTTCGCCAGGATTGTATAAGGCTGTAGGATGGAATTGTACAAACTCCATGTGTGATATTTTAGCCTTTGCCCGGTATGCCATAGCAATGCCATCCCCTGTGGCTATAGGAGGATTGGTTGTGGTTTGATAGATATTGCCTATACCGCCTGTTGCAAGATAGGTTATCTTGCTGAGAATGGTTAAGATACGTCCGCTGTTTTTATCTAATACATAAGATCCGAAATTTACTATATTGTCCTGGCAGTATGTCACAGTATAACCTAAGTGATGCTGGGTTATGAGATCTATAGCGAAATGATTTTCAAGAATTTCAATATTGGGGTTTTGTCTAACATGTTGAATAAGTTTTCTTTCTATTTCCAGACCAGTATTGTCTTTATGATGCAGTATACGTTTTTGGCTATGTCCACCTTCTCTGCCCAGGTCAAATTTACCATTCTCTGTAGTATCAAATTCAACCCCCAGACTTATTAAATCCTTTATCCTATCTGGTGCTTGCGAGACTACTAATTTTACTATTTTTTCGTTATTAAGCCCATCTCCGGCTGTGATGGTGTCCTGGATATGTTTTTGGAAGTTATCCGGAGGATACATCACTGTAGCTATTCCGCCCTGAGCGTATCTGGTATTTGATTCTTCCAGTTTGCCCTTGGTTACTATTGTAACCTTGCCATATTGAGATGCTTTTAAGGCGAAAAACAGTCCGGCTACGCCGGATCCAATTATCAGATAATCTGTCTTTTTTTTCATTTTTCCTAAATTTAAAAAGGGACTGCCATGCAGTCCCTTTTTGTTTAGTGTGCTATTTGAGCTTTTGAAATTTTTTCCGGGTCATGCTTGTATTTGAATAATAGCATAAATAGTATGCCTATGATTAATGCATATAAGGCGAAAATGCCCCATATTGATTGCCAATGACGGATGCCGTTATGAGTAAACAAGTCTACGATTACGCCACTTCCGTATGCTCCTATTATTGCGCCAATACCGTTTGTCATAATCATAAACAATCCCTGAGCGCTGGCGCGTATTTTGGGTTCTACCTCTGTTTCTACAAACAAAGATCCAGAGATATTGAAGAAGTCAAATGCCATTCCGTAAACAATCATAGAAAGGATTAATGCAACCAGACCTATGCCTATTGGAGATCCAATGGCAAAGAGGCCAAAACGGAAAAACCATGCAAACATACTCATAAGCATAACAGTCTTGATGCCATAACGTTTGAGGAAAAACGGAATAGTCAGGATAAACAATGTCTCAGATAACTGTGATAATGACATGAGTATTCCATTGTGTTTCACCGCAAAAGCATCTTTATATTTAGCTATTGATCCAAAATCATGAAGGAATGCTTCGCCCCACATGTTTGTTATCTGAAGTGCAGCGCCCAGGAGCATGGCAAAAATCAGAAAAATGGCCATTTTTTTATCCTTGAATAGGACAAAGGCATCCAGACCCAATGCTTGAGCAAGAGTTTTCTTTTCGGAGGATTTATTTACTCCACAGTCCGGGATAGTAAGTGCATATATTCCGAGTAACAAAGACGATGCGCCTGCAAAAACTAATTGTGTGGAACTAGTGCCCCAATGCATTAAATCTGTTATCCAGGTAGCCACTATAAAACCTACTGTGCCCCACACACGGATAGGTGGAAACACTTTAACAACATCGTATCCATTACGTGATAGCAAGCAGTAGCAAATACTGTTATCCAGAGCGATGGTTGGCATATAGAGCATAAGGTAGATAAGCATCACTGTGTAAAGAGGGGCGAATTGTGTCTGTAATGATGCTAAATATAGTAGAAAAGCGCCTATGATATGGGAAAATGCATAAAGTTTGTTCGGACTAATCCATCGGTCGGCTATTATTCCCATTATTCCAGGCATAAACAGAGAGGCTATGCCAAGGGTCATAAACATGGCACCAATTTCTTCTCCTTTAAAATGTAGTGTAGCACCAAGATATTTACCAAAGGAGAGCAACCATGCACCCCAAACGAAAAACTGCAAAAAATTCAATACTGTGAGCCTGAGTTTGAGATAATTCCGTTCCATAATGCTTGTTTTATATTTCGCCTTTACGTCTTTTTATTTCATCGCGGATTTTGGAGGCCAGTTCGTAATTTTCTTCTTCTATGGCCTTTTGCATAAGTTTTTGTAATTCATCTATACTAAGTCTGGTCAGATAATCTTCTCCTTCAGGAGATTTTGTTTTATTTTCTTGTTCTGACTTTTCTTCCTCTTCTTTTGCCTGCCATAGTTTGGCCATATCTATACCTGCGCTGTCCAGTACCTGTTTATTGGCATAAATAGGACTTTTAAACCTGAGAGCCAGTGCGATAGCATCGGAAGGACGGGAATCTATTCTGGTTATTGATCCGTCTTTTTCCAGGGTTATTTCGGCATAAAAAATATCCTCCTGAATTTTTACAATTGTAATTTCCAGGATGTTTATGTTAAAAGTTTTTAAAATATTGGTTGTCAGGTCGTGAGTAATAGGCCTTTTGGGGGTAAGATGGTCAAGCTCCAGGGCTATTGCCTGAGCTTCAAATGGCCCTATAACTATGGGCAAGCGGCGTGTGCCGTTTTTTTCTTTTAGTATAAGGACATATGTCGGTTGGGCATGTTCGGTGTATGTAAGCCCTACTATTTCAAGTTCTACCTTTTCATCCATGACGATAGAAAAAGTTTTTAGCAAACTTAATAAAAAATTTACAAAACCTTAACCCTGTTTTATCCATTTATAAACTTTGTCGTTCTTACGGATTTTTTCTTTAATTGGAAATGATACCTTACTTTTTTTCTCTGCTGTAGTGATATTTTTGTCGTCTTCTCTCAGTTCCTTTATTGTTGTTTCTATTACGCCGGTTTTATTACCTATGATAAGGATTTCGTCGCCTACTGAGAGTGGTTCAGACTGCACGTGTACCTCGGCAACTCCTATTTTACTGAAATAATTAGTGATAGGCCCTACATAGACTTTTTTACGGGTGGCTTCTGATCCGTGTACTTTTGCCCATTCGCCAAGACGGCGTCCCAGATAATATCCATCCCAGAATCCACGGTTGAATACTTTTTTTAACTCCTGTGTCCATTCTTCCACTTTTTCCTGGGAATACTCGCCTTTTTGTATAGCTTCCACGGCTTGTTTATATACCTGAGTGACTATTTTGACATATTCAGGTGGGCGAGCCCTACCTTCAATTTTCAGTATACTCACACCTGCATCCAGCACTTTATCAAGGAAGAATATTGTAGCCAGGTCCTTGGGCGACATGATGTATTCGTTATCAATTTCCAGCTCGTATCCAGTTTCTTTGTCAAATACTATATAAGGACGGCGACATGTCTGCAAACATGCTCCACGGTTGGCCGAAGAGTTAAACTCATGCAAACTCAAATAGCATTTCCCTGAAATAGCCATGCATAGTGCGCCATGGGCGAAAATTTCTATTTTTATTTTTTCTCCACTGGGCCCTGTAATATTCTCTTTTTCTATAGCTTGGGTGATTTTTTTTGTCTGATTAAGAGTGAGTTCTCTTGCAAGCACAAGCGTATCACAGAATTGTGCATAAAATTTAACCGCTTCTATATTGCTGATGTTTAGTTGAGTGGAGGCATGCACAGACAAATTCCTTTTTCTGGCAGCCATTATAACAGCTATATCAGAGGCTATTATTGCATCTACTCCGCTCTCTTTGGCTTTGTCCAGGAGCATATTCATCAGATTAATCTCGTGGTCGTAAATTATTGTGTTTACCGCAAGGTAGCCTTTAACTCCGTGATTATGAAGAGTATCCATTACATCCTTTAATTCTGCCAGGCGAAAGTTATTGGCAGATTTTGCTCTCATATTGAGGTGTTCTACTCCAAAATAAACAGAATCTGCACCTGCCTGAATAGCAGCCATTAAGCTCTCAAAATTTCCGGCTGGTGCCATTATTTCTACTTTCTCTTGCATGTTTCTATTTTTTTGTGTCCTACAAAGTTATTTATCCATAGAATTTCTTGAAAATAGGGAGGTAAAGTATAGTTTACAAAAATAATTTTTATCTGGTAATTTGTTTATTTTCAGATGAATATGGTGTAAGGATGAAAATGTAAAAAAATTTAATTTTATTTTTCCTTTTAATTCTTTCGTTGTAAAGAATAATTTACTTTTTTCAATTTTTGCTTTGTTTTATTGCTATTTCTATTCTTTCCACAATTTCTTCTGGCAATATTTGATAGAGGCAGGCATAATCCCCTCTTTTGCAGTTATTTGTGCCAAATACACTGCAGGGCTGACAGGGTAAGTTTTTAATAATGCTCAGTTGTGGATTATAGTTTTTTACCGGAGTAAAGCCCATTTGAGGATGTGTTCCGCCCCATATAATAATGTTGGGCGTTTGAACTAATGATGCCAGATGCATATTGCCTGAATCCATAGTTGCTATTGCATCTATTTTTTTTATGAGACCAACTTCTTCATACATAGATAGTTTGCCTATTACAGATTTTACATTATCAAATTTTTTTTCCCATTTTTCTGCCTGTTCTTTCTCCTTGGGGCCTCCTCCAAAGATTAGTATGTTGTAGCCTTTGTCGTCTAAGAGTTTTATAACTTGTTCCATTTTTTCCAGGGGATATTGCTTGGTTTTGTGGGCTGCGAAAGGTGCCAGACCTATATTTTTTTTATTTTCTTCTATGAATTTGTTTTCTATTTCAGTCCTTGTCTCAAAAATAAAATTAGGTTCGTATTTTTCTATATTCACTATAAAACCAAGCTTTTTAACTACCTCTGCATATCGTTCAAATGTGTGTTTGATTTTTACGTTTTTCCCTTTTATTAATTGTTTCTTCTTTTTACGTTCTTTGTTAATTATTTTTACCTTTTTTCCTTGTAAAATCATAAATAAATCAAGTATATAACTTCGGATAACTCCGTGTATATCAGCAATAGAGTCAATATCGTATTTGTTTATATCTCTTGCCAATCTCCATAAACCAACTATTCCTTTATGTCTTCCTTTCAGATTATTATCTATTGTTTTTATTGGCAGATTTTTTAGGAGTTGATAAAAGACAGGCTTGCTTAAGAAAAAAATCTCTAATCCGGGATTTTCCCGGATTAGAGCATTTATAAGGTGTATGGCCATTGTTACGTCTCCCAGTGCAGAAAAACGTATTATCAGTAGTCGTTTATTCATTTATTGCTTTTTTTGTATTTTCTCAATACCGGATTGAGTTCCGGGTCATTATACATTTTCATCTGTTTGTAAGTTTTGGCGATAACTTTTCCTTGTGATAATTCATTGATTAATTGTTCTATAGCTGTTGTGAGATCACGTTGCTGTTCAAGTAAGATATTCAGCTTTTCCTGGGCTTTCTGTCTATGTTCTGGTGTAGCATCTTCACGATTAGCTTCTTCTTCCCAGTGATAGATTTTTAGATTAAGTATTGATAATCTGTCAATTGCCCAGCCCGGAGTTTCAGTATTTATTCTGGCATCTTCTTTTACAGGCACGTCTTTGAACATATTGTAAATATATTCGTCTATAAGTTCTACTAAATCTGTTCTTTTCTGGTTCAGTTCATCTATGCGTCTTTTTATTTTTATTCCCTCAGCAGGGTCTATATCCGGTTTGCGGATAATATCCTCAAGATGCCATTGCATTGTATCTATCCAGCATTTTTCGTATAATAATCCTTCAAAGCCCTCATAGGGATTATGGAATGGCTGGTCTATTTCGTCTTTGATGTGATAAGTTTCTATACATTGTCTGAACAGGCGATTAAATTTTTTTACATCCATATATTTGTGGTTTTAGAGTATTGCAAAAAGGAAGGTTATTAACAGATAAACTACAGAACGTATTATGTCCTTTTTTTCCATATATTTTTTTGGGATAAATTTTGCGGCAATGCTACCTATTGTCCCAATGATCACTGATGCTATAGCTATCCATAGTAACATTTGATTTTTTTCCAGCATTTCCAGCTTGGCATAAACACCAAATAAGGATAAAATATAGCCTATCCATAATAGCTTGTAAATGATGTAATCTGTAATTTTCTCTTTAGGTCCTTTGGTGGACTTAAGTAGGTATATAAAGGTCAGTCCGATAATTCCGCTCCATAAAACAATCTTTGCCCAGGAAATTTCTTTTGTCAGGATGTATAATCCGCCAGCAAATAAAAGTAAGAATATATTTTCCAGTAAATCAAACAGACGAAGAAGTCGCCCTGAGAATCCGCTGTTATCCTTGTTCATGTTTTTTTTGCCAAACATAATTATTTTGTTTAAAATTACCATAAAAATTAATCTGTTTAACTATGGATTTCCCGATTACCTCTATTCTGGATAACGATTTGTATAAATTTACTATGCAATATGCTGTTATTGAGAAATTTCCAAATGCTATAGTGCGTTATCGCTTTGTTAATCGTGGGAATACTCCTTTCCCTCCTGGTTTTGACAGGGAACTTCGCCAGTGGGTTGAACAAATGAAATTTTTGTCTCTTACCCCTGAAGAAAAAGATTTTTTGAGAAAGAGATGTTATTATTTACCGGAATTTTACTTGGATTTTCTTGAAGGTTATCGTTATAATCCTGAGGAGGTTATAATCAAGCAGCAGGGGGATAAATTGGAAGTCTTTATACAGGGCTTTTGGTATCGTACTATTTTATGGGAAGTTCCTCTGATGGCTTTGATTTCAGAGCTTTTCTTCCGTATGACCGGACAGAAACCTAATGATAAGAAAGTTATTGAGAATACAGTGATTTATAAAGCTGGATTCTTCAATGATTTGGCAATTAAATATGCGGATTTTGGTACAAGACGTCGCTATTCTTATGATAATCATGACTTTGTTGTTAGTCTCTTATCATCTTACGGAAAGCCTGCTTTTATCGGAACCAGCAATGTGCATCTGGCTCATAAATACGATCTTACACCTATCGGAACTCAGGCCCATGAGTGGTTTATGTATCATGGTGCTTATTTTGGATATACTAAAGCTAATGAACTTGCTCTGGAAAATTGGGCTGATGTATTTAAAGGTAATCTTGGAATTGCTCTGGCTGATACTTATACGAGCGAAGTATTTTTCCGTAGCTTTAATACTAAACTTTCCAAGCTTTTTGACGGTGTCCGTCAGGATAGCGGAGATCCCATAAAATTTGCTCGTATGACTATTGATCATTATAAGAAACTTCGAATAGACCCCCTCTCCAAGGTTATTGTTTTTTCGGACTCTCTTAATCCTGATAGAGTTAAAGAAATCGTGGAAGCTGTGGATGGAAAAATTAATATTTCTTTCGGAATAGGAACTAATCTTACCAATGACGTAGGAGTTACTCCACTTAATATTGTAATTAAAATGGATGCAGTGAAATATGATAAGGATAAATGGATACCTACTGTTAAACTTTCGGACGATAAAGGCAAATATACCGGAGATAAGCAGATGATAGAGATTGTTAAGAAATTGTTGTTTGTTGATGATTAGAAATAAGCTTATTTACTTATTTCTCCTGCAATATTACTTTCAAGAAAATATTTTAATTCTTTAATTCTTAGTTTTTTACCTAATAAATACATGAGTTTTGTTACAGCAGCTTCTGTCGTGATGTCAAAGCCGCTGATAACGCCTATTTCTTTTAGATGTGAGCTTGTTTCATAACGTCCCATTTCTACTTTACCGGCATTGCATTGGGTGACATTATAAATGACAATGTTTTGTTTTATTGCTTTTTCCAGTAGATTAATAAACCATTTTTCAGTGGGGGCATTTCCTACGCCGTATGTTTCAAGCACAATGCCTTTTAGGTTTGGTAAGGTAATGATAGTTTCCAGATATGCAGGGGTTAGGCCAGGAAAGATTTTTAATAAAAATACATTTCTGTCCAGTTTTTTTTCAAAATTCGTTATGCCTGTCACATCCCTGTTTAGGATGAATTTATCATTAAAGTGTATTTTTATTCCTGCCTCGGCCAGTGGAGGATAATTTGGACTTTCAAAGGCATCAAAATACTCTGCATTGTATTTATGCGTACGGTTGGCTCTGAAAAGTTTATTCTGGAAGTAAAGAGCTACTTCTGGAACTCTGGCTGTTCCATCTTTCTTTTTGGCTGCAGCAATTTCAATAGCTGTGATGAGATTTTCTTTTCCGTCTGTACGAATCGTTCCCAGTGGTAACTGCGAACCTGTTAATATTACAGGCTTGGTGAGGTTGCTTATCATATAGCTTAGTGCAGACCCTGTATAGGCCATTGTGTCCGTGCCATGAAGGATTACAAATCCATCAAAATCCAGATAATTTTTTTCTATTACTTCCGTGAGTTTTATCCAGAAATCCGGATCTGCATTTGAGGAGTCTATAGGATGTTCAAATGCATAAGTTTCTACATTGATCTTTAGCTGATGCAACTCGGGAATGAATTTTTCTATTTCTTTAAAATTGAATGCTCGCAGACTCCCGCTAACGGGGTCTGTGAGCATTCCTATTGTTCCTCCTGTGTAAATTAATAATATTGTTGAGGCTTTTTCCCCTGACATGTCCGTTATTTTTTCATTATTCCGAATATTGCCAGGACAAAGCCGCCTATTACAAACGTCGGAGCGATTATTAATCTACGTGGGCTGAATATTGCATAACTAAATACATTGGGGTCAGGAGATTTTCCACCTGCCATTAAAATAAAGCCTATTATTACCAGTATTGCGCTAATAACCAGTAAGGTCAAATTCTTTTTTTCAATGATAGGTTTAAATTCTATTTTCATCTCTCTTGCTTTAAAATTTATATACCAGGGCATTTATATTCATACCTGCCCCTACAGATGCAAATATAGTAATATCTCCTTTTTTTAGTGTATGATTTTCTAATTTTCCTTTTAAAATCATATCCAGCATTGTGGGAATAGTAGCTACAGAACTATTTCCTAACTTATTAATTGTCATTGGCATTATGTTTTCGGGCATAGGTTTGTTGAATAACTTATAAAGGCGTTCCCCTATTGCGAAATCCATTTTCTCGTTAGCCTGATGAATTAATATTTTGTCTATATCTTCTATGCTAATGTTTAGTTTTTCTAATAATCTTTTTATCAAATCCGGAACATATACCAGTGCATATTCATATACTTTTCTTCCCTGCATTTTTATAAAGAAGTTATCTCCTTCAAAATCAGGATTAAATGATTTGCCATTTTTTAAGTAAAATACCTCGTTTTTTGTATCTGTACGGGATAGATGCCCCAGGATGCCAGTGGGCTCTTCACTTTCAACTGCTTCTAATACTACTGCTCCAGCACCGTCGGCATATATCATAGAATCCCTATCGTGGGGGTCACTTACTTTTGAGAGTGTTTCACTACCAATGACCAGGATACGTTTGCTATCGCCTGATTTTATGAAATAGTTGGCTTGTATCATAGCCTCTACCCATCCGGGACATCCGAAAGCTATATCATAGCCTACACACCACGGATTTTCTATTCCCAGTTTATTTTTGACCCTTGCTGCCAGCGAAGGTACCATATCCGAGTGACGTCCAAGTATTACATCCCCGTAATTATGAGCTACTATAATGTAATCCAATGTTTCCGGATCTATCGCTGCATCTTCTATTGCTCTTTTAGCAGCTTCGTAAGCGATGTCTGAATTGTTTTGTTCCGGCTTTACATGGCGGCGCTCCTTGATGCCTGTGATTTTATAGAGCTTTTCTACAATTTCCTCGTTGGGTTTATTTAGCTTTTTTCCATAGTCTTCGTAAAATTCATTTTTGAGAAAATCACTATTTTTTACAATACGCTCTGGAAGGAAACTTCCAGTCCCGATGATTTTTGAATAACGTGTCATTTTTTTAAATTTTTGAAATTACTGGACAAAAATACAAATAGTTTAATATCCACAAAATTTCTTATTTTTTTGCCTGATTTTAATAATTTTGCATTCGTTAAAATTAAAAATCTTATAGTTATGAGCTATAATTTTCGTGAGATTGAAAAGAAATGGCAAAAGTATTGGGATGACAATCAGACTTTTAAGGTAGATATTAATCCGGACAAGCCTAAATATTACATTCTGGACATGTTTCCTTATCCTTCAGGTGCTGGTTTGCATGTTGGGCATCCTCTGGGATATATTGCTTCGGATATTTTGTCGCGTTATATGCGCCTGAAGGGATATAATGTTTTACATCCTATGGGCTATGATGCCTTTGGATTACCCGCCGAGCAATACGCTATTGAACATGGTGTTCATCCAGCTGTCTCTACCGAACGGAATATTGCTAATTACCGCCGTCAGCTTAAGCTTATAGGACTTTCTTACGATTGGTCCCGTGAGTTTGCTACCTCTGATCCAGAATATTACAAATGGACACAGTGGGCTTTTTTACAAATGTATAAGCATTGGTTTAATAATAAAACCCAGAAAGCTGAACCTATTGAGACGCTTATAGAAGAATTTGAAAGGAATGGTAATTTACAGGTGGATGCTGCCTGCAATCCTGATACTCCGAAATTTACATCTCAGCAGTGGAAAAGTTTTGATGAACGTAAGCGTCAGGAAATTCTTATGAATTACCGTATTGCTTACCGTTCCAAAGCTACCGTTAACTGGTGCCCTGATCTTGGTACTGTTTTGGCTAATGACGAAGTAAAGGATGGATTATCTGTCCGTGGAGGATATCCTGTCTATCAGCTTGAACTGGATCAGTGGTTCCTCCGTACCACTGCTTATAGCGAACGATTACTGAAAGGTTTGGATGAGGTTGATTGGCCGGAAAATGTTAAAGAAATACAGCGTAACTGGATAGGACGTTCCGAAGGTGCGGAAGTTTATTTCCAGGTGGCTGGTAGTGATGAGAAGATTCTGATTTTTACTACTCGTCCTGACACTATCTATGGTGCTACTTTTATGGTGTTGGCACCTGAACATGAGTTGGTTGAAAAGTTGACTAAACCTGAGTTCAAGCAGCAAGTGGAGGAATACCTGGAATATGTAAAGCGCCGTTCCGAACGCGAGCGTATCGCAGAAGTTAAGAAGGTTACAGGAGCTTTTACAGGTTCTTATGCTATTAATCCTTTTACTGGTGCTCAGATTCCGATATGGATCAGTGAATATGTCCTTAAACATTATGGAACTGGCGCAATAATGGCTGTACCTGCCCACGACAGCCGTGATTTTGCCTTTGCTAAAAAATTTGGCTTGCCTATTGTCCAGGTGATTGAGGGAGCGGATATTGAGGAGGAAAGTTATGACGACAAACATGGTAAAATGATTAATTCCGGCATTATTAATGGGCTGGATGTTCAGGAGGCTATCCCCAGAATTATTGATGAGATTGAAAAACGAGGATTGGGCCGCAGAAAAGTAAATTATCGTATGCGCGATGCGATATTCAGCCGTCAGCGTTATTGGGGTGAGCCTTTCCCAATATATTACAAGGATGGTATTCCTTATCCGCTTGATGAGAGTGAACTACCATTGGAGCTGCCTGAAATGGATGATTTCCGCCCAACTAAGGATGGACGTCCTCCTCTCGCCCGTCTTGAGACTTGGAAAACAAAGGAGGGCTATCCGTTGGAAACTTCTACTATGCCAGGTTTTGCAGGTTCATCTGCTTATTATATCCGTTTTATGGATCCTCGTAATAATGATGCACTTGTTTCACCTGAGGCTATTAGTTATTGGAAAGATGTTGATTTTTACATCGGAGGTGTAGAACATGCTGTAGGGCATTTGATTTATTCCCGTTTCTGGAACAAATTCCTTAAGGATATTGGCGTTGTAATAGAGGAAGAACCTTTCAAAAAGCTTGTTAATCAGGGAATGATACAGGGACGTTCTAATTTTGTTTATCGTATTAAAGGAACTAATACATTTGTTTCTAAGAATTTGAAGGATAAATACGATACTATTGCTATAAATGTAAATGTTAATATTGTTAATCCTCAGGATGATACACTTGATTTGGATAAATTCATGCAGGAGGAAGTCTTCCGCATGATTGATGACAAAAACAAGGTTAATGAAGTTAAATTCATTCTGGAAAAAGAAGTTGACGGTCAAATTGTTGAAGCATCTGCAGATGATCCACAAGCCAAATACGTATGTGGATGGGAAATAGAGAAAATGTCCAAGTCTAAATATAATGTAGTTAATCCGGATGATATTGTTGAGCGCTACGGAGCCGACACTTTCCGTCTTTACGAAATGTTCCTTGGTCCTATTACTCAATCAAAACCCTGGAACACACAGGGAATTGAAGGTATGCATAAGTTTCTCAAACGTTTTTGGGCACTTTATCATGATAATGACGGCAAGCTTATTGTTACGGATGATACTCCAACTGAGGAAGAATTGAAGGTATTGCATAAGACATTGAAAAAGGTTTCTACGGATATTGAACGTCTTTCGTTTAATACTGCTATTAGTGCTTTTATGACTGCGGTTAACCAGTTTTCTGCTATGAAAACGCATAAACGGGCTATTCTTGAGCCTTTATTGATTGCTATGGCGCCTTTTGCTCCTCATATGGCTGAGGAAATTTGGCAGCAGTTGGGACATGAACCTTCAATAACTTACGCTAAATTCCCCGAAATTGACGAAAAATACCTCAAAGAGGATAGTATTGAGTATCCTGTCGCAATAAACGGAAAAAAACGTCTTTCTCTGCAAATTCCAGTTGATTATACACAGGAACAAATTAAAGAATTGGTTTTATCTCAGGATAAGGTAAAGAAATATATTGAAGGAAAACAGATATTAAAGATAATTATTGTTCCGGGCAGGATGGTAAATATTGTGGTTAAATAAAAAAACGGGGCTTAGCCCCGTTTTTTTTATTTTAATCCTTTTTCTTTGAATAGTTTTACATATCCTCTATCGGTACCTGTCACGTGATTAATTACCCATTCTGTTAATAGTTCCAGTAATTGAAGCCCAATATAATAATCTCCTTGTAAGAAGCGGTTAAACAGATTTGTCAGTCTATTAATAAAGCCGTTATGGATTTGTACGTGCTGTTCGTAATCTGAGTAGTTAAATTCTTTCATATATTTTTCCTCAAAAGAAAAGTGATATTGAGTGTATTCAATGAGATTATTAAATAATTCAGTTAATTTTCCTTGTCCTTCAGCATTTACTATAGCTGTAGTTAACTGATTAATAAAATCAATCCATTTTTTGTGTTGATTATCAATTACTTCTATGCCTGTTTCATATTCTTTTTTCCATTCTATAGTTAGTTTTTCGTCTTTTAAATTTTCAACTACAATATTGTTCTTTTTTAATAAGTTTTTCAGGACAAATATATCTCTCTGGTATTCTATTAATTTTTTTCTTATATCTTGCATTGTTTCCGAAGCGAGGTTTATTGGCTCAAAAATTATAGCATACATTTCAGCTCGTTCCAGATAAATAGTTTTTATTTTGTAAGACTGATTGTTACTCTTTATTGTTATTTTTTTATTTTCTAACTGGCTAATGTCTCCCTCAAAAGGTTCTTCGCATATTTTTTTGGTAAGATTTTCAACTGTGTCATCTTTTTGAGGAACGTAAATTTCATTAAAGAGTTGATTTGAAAATCTTATTTTTCCCGTTTTGTCTATTACAATGAGAGGTTTATAGAATTTCTGCGCCAGATTTTTGAAAATAGTTAATTCATAATTATATTCTTGTGCCTGAGATCTGGCTTTTTCCAGAAGGTCATTAAGATTTTTCTCTTTTATTTTTAATGCAGATATGTTTTTTTCAAGCTTTTTGATAATGTCTTTAAGTTCTTCTTCTTTATTTATTTTTTCCTTTAGTGTTCTTTTAAGTTCTTCAATATTTTTCTTCATTATTTCTTCCTGGCGCTTCATTTCTTTGGTTTGGCGCTGAGTGAAAGCCAGAAGCTCTTCTGTTTTTTCGTTAATCTTTATGTTTTGTAGAGTTGCAGCGATACTTTCTGCTATTTTTTCAACCAGTTCTATTTCATATTTCTGAAATTCTTTCATTGTAGCCAGTTCTATCACACCAAGGACATTATCTTCCACTAATAGTGGAACAATTAAAATTGCTCTTGGGTCAGATTCGCCTATTCCTGATTTTATTTCTATGTAATCTTCAGGCACGTCAGTCATATATATAGTGAATTTTTCTACCGCTACCGCTCCAACTAAACCTTCGCCAAGATTTATTTTTTTCTCAAAATATTTTTTTCTGTTCCAGGCATATGCAGCTAATAATTCAAGGAATGGATTAGCTTCGTCTTTATCATTAAGGATGAAAAACGCTCCTTGTATTGCGTCCAGATAACGTACAAGTTCAATTATAATATTTTCAGCCAGTGCTCTGATATTTTTATGCTGTCCTCTCAAGATGTCGGCAAATTTTGCCAGGCCTTCACTTACTTTACGCCTTTGCATATCTTCTATTGCGCGTTTGTCCTGTTCTTCTTTTGCTCTACGGAGGTTATCCCGCAGGTCTAATAGCAGATTACGGAATTCATCTTTATCACTTAGCGGTGAAATTTCTATATCAAAATTACCTTTGGCAAGTTCGGCTGCGAATTGTGTGGTTTCTTTGAGGGAATCAATTAGCGATTTTAAAGAGGTGGCTATTATGCCTATTTCATCATTCTGAATATTGGGTTTATAATCTGGCAGTTCTCCGATGGAAACTTTACGTATTACCTGATACAGTTCTGATAAATGATTACTGATTGAATTACTCATTAAGAAGATTACTACCAGGGATAATAAAACTATAAACGAAAAAATTATTATACTTAAACTTCGTATTGTCTCTCTGATCTTTTCTTTGTTTGCATTTGAGATTTTTAGATAACTTTCAATATTATGGATACTGTTGTTTACTGTTTTTATTATCTGATTTTTGTTAAACTCTATTAATTTTATATCATTTTGGATATTGGAAATGACTTTCTCGCGGGTAATATTAGCCATTAAAAATTTTTTCTGGTCAAGTAATAGTTCTTTTTGTTCAACAAGGTCTTCAAAGTGTATATTAATATCTATAAGTAGATTTTCAACCTGGTCTAAAACACTTTTTAATTTATAGATATATTCTGAGTTATAATTAACTTTTTTCAAGCGTGAAATAATAGTCATTAATTCTTTGTAGTCCTTTTTATAGTCCTCTTTATAGGTTATCAAAGCTTTTTTAGAATTTATTTTTGGAAGATTTTCCGTGCGTAATGTTATACTCAAAGTATATCGTTCTATGTCGTATAGATTAGAGCGAACATTGTTAAAAACCACCTGTTCCTGTAGATGATCTGAAAGTTTTATAATGGAATTCAGTTCAAAAATTAATGGAATTCCCAGGAGAATTATAATTATTACAAATGTAAGAACTAACTTTACTTTTAATGTTAGATTTGAGAGGAATTTCATAGTTCTGCTTTTTTAAAAATTTCTGACTGTAATAAAATCTATTAATTTTTGTAGGGATATAAGTGCTGGACTTTCAGGATATTTATTTAAGATTTCCAGGCTTTTACTTTTATATTCATTTAAAACATCATAAGCCAATTTAATGCCATTTTTGTTGACTATAAATTTAATAATTTCGTTTATTTCTTGATATTTTTTTTCTTTTTTATGTAATAATTTCAATACATCCTTTTTTTCTCTGCTACTACTCTGATCTAATGCCAATATCAACGGAAGCGTTATTTTACTTTCAATAATATCATTTGCTTTTTGTTTACCTGAGTTTGCTGATTTTTCTATGTCCAATATATCATCTTTTATTTGAAAACAAATACCAATGTTTTTTCCTAATTCTTTCATAATCAATACTTTGCTTGTATCTTCCGTAGAAGATTTTGCTCCTATTGCGCAAGCAGCAGCCATTAAGGAAGCTGTTTTGGCTTCTATTATCTCAAAATATTCGTCTATGTTTATATTAACCAGGCGTGATCGTTTTAGTTGTTTTAATTCTCCTTCTACCATTTTTTCCACAGCCTCGGATGTTAATTGAAGCAGATCCATTGCCCCTTTCTCTACACTTGTTAATAACCCTTTTGCAAGAAGATAGTCCCCAAATAAGACTGCTATTTTGGATTTCCATAGAGCTTTTATAGAAAAAGTATTCCTGCGCAATTCGGAATTATCAACAACATCATCGTGAACAAGTGTCGCTGTATGCAATAGTTCTACTAACGCAGCTCCTGTGTAAGTTTTTTCATTGATTTCTCCATTTATTTTAGCTGAAAGAAATACTAATAATGGACGTATTTGTTTGCCCTTTTTACGGATAAATATGTTTGTAATAAATTTTATCAGCTCGTGGTTGCTGCTTAAAATTTGGTTAAAATACTTGTTAAATTCTTTCAGCTCCTCTTTTACTGGTTCTCTTATTTCCTGTAAGTTCATAATAAGTCTTTTTTAGCTTACGAATAAATCAACTGGTTTAAATGTTTGAGCATCAAACAGGCCTTTATCTGTCATTTTTATTTTAGGAATTACTGGTAATGCCATAAAGGACAATGTCATCATTGGAGAATTAAGATTGGTACCAAGTTTTTTTGCAAGATCTTTTAGTCTTTTGTATTTTTCTGCTACAGTATAAGCATCTTCGTCTGTCAATAGTCCTGCTATATCCAGTGGTATTTTATCAATATTGCCCATTCCATCATTAACCACTATGCCTCCTTTGATTTCTATTAAAGCGTTTATGGCATCTGTTATTTCGGTATCAGAGCAGCCTATGGCTATAATATTGTGGCTGTCGTGTGCTATAGTACTTGCTATTGCTCCTCGTTGCAGATTAAAACCTGTAATAAAACCTATGGCAGGTTTTGATCCCGGGGTGTATCTATTGATCACTACTATCTTGAGTATATCTCTTTTGAGGTCTGTTATCACATAATTTCCGGAAATTCTTGGTTCTACCAGGATTTCGTCAGTGTATAATTGTTTGTCAAAAGCTTTTATGACTCTTAGTTTCCCTCCTGGATATTTGACTCTCAAAGCTTCTTCAGTGATTTTTGTAGCACGGAATTTATTTATTTTTTTACTATTTCCTGTATGCTTTATTACATAGTTTGTTTTTTTGTCAAATACTTTTTCGCCATTGATATAGGTCGCAAGAATATTGAAATCCTCAAGATTATCTATGATGATAAAGTCAGCCGGATCGTTTTCCTGCAAAAGCCCTACATCTAAACCATAAAATTCTACTGGATTAACTGTTGCTGCCCTTAATACATTAAATGTATCCAATCCTTTTGCAAGCGCCCTTTTGACTATCTCGTTTATATGCCAGTTAATAAGATCGTCCGGATGTGAATCATCTGTGCATAGCATTACTTTATCTGGATATTTATCTATCAATGGATATAGTGCTTCAAAATTTTTAGCGGCACTTCCTTCACGTATTAAGATACGCATACCTTTTTTTATTTTTTCCTCTGCTTCTTCCAGTTCCATTGCTTCGTGGTCCGTTTCTACGCCGGCCTCAATATATTTTGTCAGTTCTTCTCCGCGTAATCCAGGTGCATGTCCATCTACTCTTTTCCCGAGTTTTTTAGCTGCATTAATTTTGGCCATCACTTCTGCATCTCCGTATATAACCCCTGGAAAGTTCATCATTTCTGCCAGGAAATACAAATCATCCCTGTGTAATAGTTTTTCTACTGCCTTGCTGTCTAAAACTGATCCAGAATTTTCAAAATCAGTTGCCGGCACACATGAAGGAACCCCAAAGAAAAATTTGAACTTACTTTCCTTTCCGTTTTCCACCATATATAAAACGCCTTCTTCTCCGAGCACATTTGCTATTTCGTGAGGATCACACACGGATCCAACTGTTCCATGGCGCACTGCTACTTCTGCAAAACGTTGTGGGGTAAGCATAGAACTTTCAATATGTACATGAGAATTAATCAGGCCCGGCAGAATGAAGATTTCCGGTGCATTCTCTACTGGGATGATTTCCTTTATTTTGCCGTTCTCTATTTTAATCACCCCAGGAAATATTTCCCTTTTTTTTACGTCTATAATCTTTCCTTGAATTTCCATAGTTAAAAGATTTAAGTTTGATTGTTCCGCGAGGAACAATAATTTTTATCTTCCCAGAAATATTAACAAGTTGTTTATATCCGAAGGAGAAACTCCGGGTATTCGTGATGCTTGAGCAATATTTCTGGGTTTTATTCTATTTAGTTTTTGTCTGGCTTCTGTTGATATTGACGGAATTTTATTATAGTCAAAATTTTCTGGCAATTCCAGATTTTCCAGTTTTTTTATTTTTTCTGCAATTAGTTTTTCTCGTTCTATATAATTCTGATATTTTATGTTTATTTCTACACTTTGCAGGATTTCCGCCCTTTCGTTTTTTATTTTGTCTGCTTTTTCTTTTAGAGGAGCAAAAACTTTTATCAAATCTTCCAGGCTTATCTGTGGTCTTAGTAATATTCGCTCCAGCTTTACGCTTTGCTTAATTGGGGTGGAGTTTTTGCTTTTTAGTAATCCATTTATCTGGTCCGGAGTAATACTGGTCTGTTTTATGAACTCAATTAAATCTTTTATTGTTTGATATTTGTAGTTGAAATATTGATATTGTTGTTCGTCTATAAGTCCTAAATCATATCCAATAGGTGTAAGACGCTGGTCGGCATTATCCTGACGTAAAAGAATACGAAATTCCGCTCTGGATGTAAACATACGATATGGCTCGTCAACGCCTTTGGTCACCAAATCGTCAATAAGCACGCCTATATAAGCCTGGTCACGTTTAAGAATAAGAGGTTCTTTGTCGTTTATTTTTAGATGTGCATTTATTCCGGCAATTATACCCTGGGCTGCAGCCTCTTCATATCCTGTTGTTCCATTTACTTGTCCGGCAAAATATAGATTACGGATATATTTTGATTCAAGTGTGTGATATAATTGTGTGGGCTGGAAAAAGTCGTATTCAATGGCATAAGCAGGCCGGAATATTTCTGCTTTTTCCAGCCCCGGAATTTTTCTCAAGGCTTTGACCTGGACTTCTAACGGCAGGGATGATGAAAATCCGTTAAGATAGTATTCTACTGTTTCTGTGCCTTCTGGCTCCAGAAATAGCTGGTGAGAGTCCCTGTCCGGAAAAGTGACAAGTTTGTCTTCTATGCTCGGGCAATATCTGGGACCGATACCTTTTATTGTTCCATTGAATAGCGGTGAAAACTTAAAGCCTTTTTTCAGCTCATTATGGGTTTGTGTATTTGTATAAGTAATCCAGCAGCTGCGTTCGGGCAAAACCATTTTGGATTTTGGGTCAAAAGAAAACTTCCCTGGCGGATTATCTCCTTTTTGTTCAGTAAGGACAGAGAAATTAATTGTCCGTCCGTCAATGCGGGGCGGTGTTCCGGTTTTCATTCTACCAGTTTCAATGCCCAGTGCCAATATCTGGTCGGATAGACCTGTGGCGCTGGGATCTCCCATACGGCCCCCGCTGATTTGTGTGCCTCCTATATGGATTATTCCATTGAGGAAAGTGCCTGCTGTTATTATTACGGCTTTGGAATAAAATTTAACGCCCAGCTTTGTTTTTACGCCTTTTACAGTATTGTCTTCTATAATAAGTTCTTTGACCTGGTCCTGCCAGAAATAAAGGTTTGGTATTTTTTCCAGTTGCATTCGCCATTCCCAGCTAAATTTCATTCTGTCATTCTGTGCCCTGGGGCTCCACATTGCGGGGCCTTTAGACCGGTTAAGCATACGGAATTGAATCATTGTTTTATCCGTAACTTTTGCGGATAATCCGCCAAGAGCATCTATTTCGCGGATAATTTGTCCTTTGGCTATTCCGCCCATAGCCGGGTTGCAGGACATCTGGGCTATTTTGGTCATATCAAGGGTAATCAAAAGCACCTGCGAACCCATACGGGCAGCTGCTGCAGCAGCTTCGCTTCCGGCGTGTCCAGCTCCGATAACTATTATGTCAAAAACGTTTTTCATAATTGTTCTAACTTTTGTAAGTAATAATCCTCTTTTTGGCGCATTAATTTCTGATCTGTCTCGTTTTTGTCTTTATATCCAATTAAGTGTAATATTCCGTGGATAATAACCCTGTGTAATTCTTGTTCAAATTTGCTGTTATAGATTTGAGCATTTTCCTTAACTCTATCAATACTAATGAAAATATCACCAGAGATAGTGTCGTTTTCTGAATAATCAAATGTGATAACGTCTGTATAATAATCGTGGTTTAGATATTTTTTGTTGATTTCCAAAAGGTTATCATCAGATGTGAATATTATTGATATTTCACCCGTTTTGCGATTTTCTTCTTTTGCAGTGTTTTTAATCCATTGGATTAAAACATCTTTGTTATTTATCTGGAAATCAATTTGCTCTGTAAAGAAATCTATCATCTTTTTATTTATTTAAATTAAACCTCATTTTCAAAGTAGTTCCGTTGTTGAGAAATTCCAGTTTGTCGGATAGTGTTTTTATAATAAAAAGCCCTCTTCCGGTTTCTTTTTCCAGATTTTCCGGCAATGTGGGATCCGGAATATTACTGGGGTCAAATCCCTCGCCCTGGTCGCTGACAGTAATTTCTATACAGTTTTTATCAATTTCATATGTAACAGTGACGTATTTTTCTTCAGCCATTTTATTTCCGTGAATAATAGCATTATTGATGGCTTCGGATAGAGATAAAAGAATATTTCCGTATATTTCCTCGGATAATTCTGTCTTTTCTGCAATTTGTGCGAGTATTTCCTCTGCTTTTGATAAATTATGGAATTCCGATGTGAATTTGATTGTTTTTTTCATAGCTCTTACTTCTTAATGCTGTAACTTTTGTAAATTTGATAATAAAAATTATCAATACGAATAATTTTATTTTGTAATATTTGTTGTTGAATTTTATCCTTTTTCGTCTTTTCCAATTGTTTTACAGTTAGTTGAGGTGCTTTGAAAGTATCAAAGTTATGCTGTGCAATTCGCTGATTACTTTTTTTATTCTGTGTTCTGATAGCATTTTCTGCATCCAGTAGTTTTACTTTTAATAAAGAG
Organism: uncultured Bacteroidales bacterium; assembly: GCA_964649975.1. Taxonomy (GTDB): domain Bacteria; phylum Bacteroidota; class Bacteroidia; order Bacteroidales; family S143-33; genus S143-33. The sequence continues at coordinate 40,037 of CAZYSM010000016.1, forward strand.
GCTTTTTGCAGCAGGGAGTTATCCAATTGTTTATCTAATAATTGTTTTTCTATCATTTGATTTAAACGTTTGACTTCCTTTAATTTGCGAGCTACTTCCAGAGAATTTGAATATTGTTCCAAAAGTTTTTCTACTTCAAAATTAATTTTTTCTTTTAAAACAAGTGTTTTTGCTAATTGTTTTGATGATACCCTACCCTGTTTTGCCTGCTGTAATAATTTTTGCAATTGTTTTTCCAGCATTTTCTGCAGTTCAGACAGATTGTTCATTGAAGATTTTTGTTGCTGCGACTGCGACATACTGGGCATTGAATTGTTTAGTTGTTTGTTTAAATTATGGGCTATATCGGTAAGTATTAACAAGATTGTATTGCTGTTATTAAGAATATTCTTTTCAGCTTTATCCAGATTATGTCTATTACGTTTTTCTACAAATATATAAATATCTTTGAAGTTTTTTTGTATATCATAGATGTGATTATCAATAAGTTTAGCTATCTGGATGTTTCTTTCCCCCAGAGCAAAAAGAGAATCTGCAACAGGGCTGAACATTTCTTCTAAAGTGTGAGTTATACCAATAATCTTGTTTAAAGATTGATTTGTGTAATTAAGACTGGTGGTGATGTTGATTAGATTTTCTGTTTTTTCAGTAAAATCCTCCATTCGGTAAATGAGTTTTATTATTTTTTGTAAATCTATGCTATTGGCCTGCATCTGTGCGCTTTTTAGCTGCGATTCCATTTGCCGGGATAATTTTTGTAAACTATCAATTATTTGTTTTTGAAGTCTTTGGCTGCGTATCCTTTTATTTTGATTTAGTAGTTGAAGATTTTGTTGCATCATTTTTTGGATATTCTGGAAGCTTTGTGAAAAATCTTTTAAAGGTGCAGGATGCTTTAAGGTAGCGTTTTGTTGGCGTAGATTATTATAGTTCTCTTGTTCTTGCTTGAGTTTACTGCTTATCTCCCGTTGCCTGGCAATCGCCTGATCTTTGGATATAGTTTTATTTTTTAATGTTTTTCTTAGACTATCCTGCTGTTGGGCAAGTTGTTTGACAGCTTTTGTTTGTTCGTAAGTTTTTTGTTCAATTGCCAGACGTTTCAGGAATTCCAGGGTTTGGTCAAGTTTTCTGTTAAATTGTGGCATATACGAGCTTTGCTGACCAGAAGGCTGTTTGGCATTTAAAATTTTTTGTAAATCGTCAAGTAATTTTTTTAAGTCGTCATTTAAAATTTGTTTTAGTAGCTGATTAATTAAATCCTGCTTTTGTTTTATGGATTCCGGTGGTGAGGAAAAAGAATTAAGCAAAGCGTTTTTTTCTCTGTTAAGTTGTCTGAGTTGTTCCAATATTTGTTGTAATTCCTGAGCTTTTTGGTTTAAGGTTTTGCTCATTTCCTGTTTTTCCCAGGGGTCAAGATTTTGGGTAAGCATTTTTTGCCTGTATTCATTGGTAAGTTCCTGTAAATTGCGGGTTAGGTTTTGCGCCAGGCTGGCTTTTTCCTGTATCTCTTTATCAATACTGTCCAGTTTGATCGTTATTTGTTCTGGGGCAGGTCTTTTGAATTGGAAAATACGGCTGTCGCTACAGTGTGCTACAGGTGTTTTACTATTATCACAAATCCTGAAAAAATAAAAGAGTTCAGGATGTATCCGTGCAATAGAATCAAAGTTAAATCCGAATTGTAAAAATTGTTCTTTATCGCCAGGGATTGGTATGTTGTATTTGATACTACTATCTTCTGTTTTTATCAGAAAGCTTAATGAGGAAAATCCGTAATCATCTTTTATATGAACCATAAAATAATGAATGTTGTAGTTTTGGCTGTCAAGACTTTCTTCTACTTTGATATACGGCGGATAATCCTTATTTGTTTTCACTTTAATTAATAAAGCTTTTTTCCTTCTACCTTTGTGATAGAGGAAGATTGATAGAGGCATATCAGAAGTGGCAAGTAGATTTATGTGAGCCGAATGTCTTTTTACCTTGCTTATAATTGTGTCGGTTAAGGTGGATACAAGTATGGAATCTGTATTTTTTAATCTCAAATCCAGAATAATTTTGCTGAACACTGGCACTTCCAGTTGTGTAATGTTACGGAAGGTTTGTTTTTTCAGTCCTGTATAAGATGGTGGGATAACTGTTATTATGCCAGATATTATATAAGGAACAGCAGTTACTTTCAGGGTATATTCCCTGGAACGGTAGTTTTGTGCAGAAAAATAAAATTTTTTGTCATCCTGGATATTGTCCAGGGTATAATAAAATATGTTCATCTGATTTTTATCCCTGGGCATAAGGAAGTTATTGCCATTTATGTTGATAAAGACATTTTCCGGTATTATTTTACCTTTTACTTTAACCCGTATTGTAATTGAGCTGTCCTGTAATATGTTAAGTTTTCTGTTTAAAAGTATAAATTTAAAAGGTGCGGGGCGACGGTAATATCTGTTATAGTTGATAATTTTTTTTGTGCCGTATATGACTATATCTGAATTGAATAAAAACACAATAATGAAAAATCCGAGGATAAAGGCAAGGGCTTTTACGCTTTTTAGGGCTTCGCGGTATGTTAGGATGTTTTTTATATCCCAGATTTTTATCCTGGATAATTTTTGGTTGATAGCAGCTTGTATAAATGGGTCATTTTTATCTAACCGGGCAAAATCAAGTAAGGATAAAAGCCTGTCGTCAAACTCCGGATTGAGTTTGATTATCATCACTGCAGCATCTCTATATGATAAGCGTTTGCGAGGATTGATCAGTGGAATTAATTTGAAAACAATGAATTCAATTATTATCCAGGTTATGATGGCTAAGTAAAATATCAAAATGATTTTTTTCCAGGTGGGGCTGGGGTATGTAAAATAGCTTATAGCTGCCAATGCCAGGAAAGATATACCTATTAAGGACAGGCCTATAATTGCACTTTGCATCAATTTTATCAGGTGGTATTTTTTTATAAATCCGTCCAGTTCATTAAGAAGTATTTTGATATTGTTTTTTTCCATTTTTTATATGTTTAGCCATTCCTCCGGATTTAATTTTTCGGATAAATGCCATAACTGGAAGTTTAAAACAGGCATTTTTTCATCTTTGCTGGATCTGATAGTTCCTATAGGCTGTCCTGTGGCTATGGTATCATTTTGTCTAACATTTACAGTCGCCAGATTGGAATAAACAGTGAAGTATTCCCCGTGTTTTATTAGCACGGCATTTTTTCCGTTTGGTAGAGTGATGATATTGGAAACCACACCATTGAAAACTGCTTTTACCACAGTGTCCGCGCTTGAAGTGATGTCTATTCCGTCATTCCTTATTTTTACTGTTTTTAGCTGGGGATGTTGATGAACTCCAAAAGGTATTACGACAACAGCATCTTTTAAAGGAGGTTTAAGTAATCCTTTGTTACTGGCAAAGGCTGAGGTTATTTCGGACATACCTTTAACCCCAGCAGTTTTGATTTTTTCTGAAACAGAACGGTTAAGAGTTGTTCTGACTAATTCGTAATTTTTTAGTTCGCTGAGCAGACGTTGATACTCTCTGGAATTCTCCTTGATGTTATTGAGTATTGTATATTCTGCTTGCATTATGCTTTGTTGGCGTTTTATCCGCTTAATTAGCTGTTTTCGTAAGTTTACACTTTGCTGGAGTATCTTTTTTTGATATTCCAATTCGTGCTTGGTCAAAAGAATTACTCTGGTTATGGACTTTAAGTATTTTGTGGCCAGCTCCAGATATTTCAAGCGTAGATATGCTTGATTAAAGCTTTTAGCAGAAAGTATGAATATTATATCCGATGGAAAATAGTTTTTATATAGATAAGTAAAGACCAGCATCTGGGAATATATCTGCTTTGTTTTGTTTAGCTTTTTCTGTAAGTCGTTTATATAAGTCTGTATGTGGTTGATTCTTATGTTTATTACGCGTATCTGTTGCTGTAATGATTTAATATATTTTTTACGTAAGGAATTTTTGCGTGAGATGAGAAAAATATTTTCCAGATTGATAGTATCGGTTTCTGGTGTTTTTTCCAGATACTTTATATAAAATTCTATTTGCTTTTCGTAGTCTGTGGAATTTTGGCTGTAAACTACTAAGGGAAATAACAGTATTAGTATGTAAATCAGCTTTTTCATTGCAGTTTTATGTTTTTTAAAGTTATATTGGCTGATAAAACAGTATCCGCATTATGTATGATTTTTAGCTTTATTGCAAAGGGCAATTTATTGCTGTGTATATAGTTGAAATTGCTATATTTCATAAATATGGCATTATCTCCTGTAAAATCCCATATTTTATTTTGTGTGATTTTATTCTGCGTGAGCGAATATGTTATTTGATTAGCCATATCCGATAGCTGGGGATTTTGATATGAGGGTAGTCTGTATAGCAATACAATGCTTGTGTCATTTGCTTTTTGCACCCCATACCTGTATATGTCTATGGTATCAGAAAGAGTGAAAAAATTACCAAGGAAAATTGCTTTTGCTATTTTGGGGTTTATAGCAGAATATCTCCCTGGCAAAAATTTATTCAATGGCTCTGTGGTGTTTGGAAAAAGCATTGATGAGACAGAAATTGTATCCCTGGATATTTTAATTCTGGCTATTGGAAGTCCGAAACCTGATACGGCATTTATAGTTATGAGTGAATCATCCTTAATTTTTATGTTTCCGCTTATTTTTTGCGAAAACCCGCTACCGGTAATTTCTGCCAGATAGCGGGCTTTGTATGTATTCGTTGTAATATTACTACTGAGGATTTGCTTTTTCAGTGAGGAATATTTATCCGCTTTTCTGCCTCCTCCTGGCTTGTGGAGGATAGAACATCCGTTGCCCAGCATTATTAGAATTAGTAAGTATGTCAAAAGTTTTTTATTCATTGCCAGATATTTTTGAGTAATCGCCTAATATGAGGCTTTGGAACCGGTCAGATATCTCCGTGTTATGCCCTATTACGGATTTTATCAGGGATGTGTCCTTAATCTTGCTATTGTCGTAAATAACGGAATTTTTGATGATTGAATTTTCTATTTCAACGTTGTTCTCTATTGACACATAAGGACCTATTATTGAGTTTTTTATCTTAGTTTCTTTTCCTATATATACGGGTGGAATTATAACAGAATTAACAATCTCTTCAGTGGGATAAGTATTTTGTTTGTAATAGAGGTCCAGAATTTTTTCTGTGGTTTGCAGCAACATCTGTGGATTTCCACAGTCCAGCCAGTATTTTGTTTTCAGAGGGCGGAAGGTTAAGCCGTCTTTGAGCAGTAATTCCAGGGCATCTGTCAGTTGGTATTCGCCTTTTACAGTTATATTGTTATTAATCAAATACTCAATTTTTTCCCTCAATAATTCAGCATCTTTGAAGTAATAAATCCCGATTATAGCCTGGTCGGATACGAATTCCTGAGGCTTTTCCACAAAGGCAATGATTTTTTCCTTATTGCTATCAAATTTCACTACGCCATACTGCTGCGGATTGTCCACCTGTTTGGTGAAAATCACAGCGTCGGCATTAGTATCAATTTTATTCTCGCTGACAAATATTGTATCAGCAAAAGCAATTATGACTTTTCCTTTGAGTTGTTCTTTGGCCATATATACTGCGTGTGCTGTTCCTAAAGGAACATCCTGGACAAGTATGTTATATTTTATTCCAATTTGCTCTGCTATAGAGATTATTTGTTTTTTTATCTGATCCGGGAAATTGCCTATTACATAGTTTACCTCGCTGATTGGCTCATCAGATACGGATTTGATGTTGTTTAATAAATGTTCAACAATTGTTTTTCCTGTTACTTTTACCAGTGGTTTTGGTGTTTGCAATGTAAATGGGCGCAGGCGTTTGCCCATTCCTGCCATTGGTATTATAACTCTCATATACTCAGTGTTTTAAAGTTTGATTATTTCGGTATTATCTGCAAGTTTTTTTATCAGTGCAAAATCCAGCTGTCGTTTTATCAGGTCGGCACGGGCAACTTTGACCAGGACTTTGTCGCCTATCTGGAACTGATTGCCTGTATATTCGCCGATGAGCGAATAATTTTCTTCGTCAAAGATATAGAAGTCATCTTCAATATCCCTTATCATAACAGTGCCCTCAATACTGGTATCCAGCAGCTGAACAAACATTCCCCACTCATTTAATCCGGCAATGATGCCTTCAAATTCCTGACCTATTTTATCTTTCATAAATTCCACTGCTTTGAACTTTATAGAAGCCCATTCTGCTTTCTGTGCTTTTATTTCCATATCTGTGGAATGTTTGCACTTTTTGGCATAAGTGTCGTGGTTGGCTGATTCTTTATTTTCGTAAAGATATCGGTATAAAAGCCGATGCACCATAACATCCGGATAACGGCGGATAGGTGAAGTAAAGTGTGTATAATATTTGAATGCCAGGCCAAAGTGCCCAATGTTATCCACAGAGTATTCTGCTTTTGCCATTGCTCTGATGCCGATATTAGCTATTACCAGAGCCACTGGATTATCTTTTATTTTTTCAAAGAGCTCGTTCAAAGAATAAGCAAAGCTTTTGGGCGTTTTCGTTGCCACTTCAAAGCCGAATTTTTTTACAAAAGCTGCAAAGTTTTTCAGCTTTTCTGCATCCGGAAGGTCGTGAACACGATATACAAAGGTTTTGGGCTTTATTTCCTGACGCTTGTTCTTAGGTATTTTACCGATTTTTTCTGCAACCTTGCGGTTAGCCAGTAGCATAAATTCCTCTATAAGCTGGTTCGCCTCTTTCATTTTCTTGAAATAAACCTCTGTGGGTTTGCCCAGATGGTCCAGTTTGAATTTCATTTCTCCGGATTCAAAGGCTATGGCACCATTGCGGAATCTTTTAGCTCTTAATTTCTGGGCCAGGTCATTAAGTGTCAGGATGGCTTCGGCATAATCGCCCTCTCCTGTCTCTATTATTTGCTGAACTTCGTCGTAATTAAAACGTCTATCGGAATTAATAACTGTTTTGGCGATTTTATAGCTTAATACCTTAGCCTCGGAGTTTATCTTAAAAATTACGGAAAATGTGAGTTTATCTGTATGTGGATTGAGAGAGCACAAATGATTTGAAAGCCGTTCCGGGAGCATTGGCACTACTCTATCCACCAGATATACAGACGTGGCTCTCTTGTAGGCTTCTTTGTCAATATGACTGCCAGGTTTGACGTAATAGGTTACATCAGCAATATGAACGCCTACTTCATAAAGGTCGTCTTTAATTTTTTTGAAAGACAAAGCATCATCAAAGTCCTTGGCATCAGCTGGGTCAATAGTGAATGTTAAAACATTTCTGTAATCAAGACGCTTTTTGTATTCATTTTCAGGAATTTGTTCCGGAATTTTCTCTGCTTCTTCTTCCACTTCGGACGGAAAACTGTATGGCAAATCAAATTCAGCAAGTATGGAATGCATTTCAGCGTCTGCACTTCCGGAAGGTCCAAGTATTTCCACTACTTCGCCCACAGGATTTTTTGCATAATCCGGCCATTCTATAATTCTGACCAGGGCTTTGTCGCCGTCATTTGCGCCATTGAGTTTCTTAGCAGGGATGAATATATCATAAGGCATACTTCGGTAATTGGTAGTAAGAAAAGCATAGTGCTGTGATTTAATTACCGTGCCCACAAAAAGTTGTTTGGTGCGTTCTATCACCCGGACTATTTCACCCTGAGGAATATCCCGTTTTTTATGTCTGGCATTAATGATGACTTCCACCCGGTCGTTATGTAAAGCGTGGTTAAGCTTGTTTATTGGTATATAGACGTAATCTGCTGAGTCATCCACGTGGACTACGGGAAAACCTTTTTCCGACATATCCAGGATGCCTGTGACTTTGCGACTGGTAGGGTGAAGGTGGTATTTTCCGGGCTTTACTTCTATCAGGTAGCCTGTGCGATGGAGATCTTCCAGTATCTGGATAACGTTCCGTTTTCCGGTGCGGGTATTGGCCCCCACCATCTTTGCTATTTGCTTATAATTAAAAAACTTGTTAGGATTTTTTTTGAAGATAGAAAGAATGTCTTTCTTTAATTTTGACTTTGATTTTTTTGCCATAATTTTTTTGTATTAATTGTTGTTTTATCACAAATTTACTTTTTCTGTAATTAATTGCGGGAAAAATCTCATAAATTTTTAAAAATTAGTATATTATGATTGTTAAACGTTTTGTTTTCAATGATTTTAAGGTTAATACTTATGTTCTGGTTGATGATAAAACTATGCAAGGCCTTGTGATTGACCCTGGTATGTATTATGAAGATGAGTATAAAATATTTGAACAATATCTTGAAAGCAATGAAATTGACTTGAAATATATTGTGCTAACTCACGGTCATTTTGATCATTTTTGTGGAGGTGAGAAGCTACAAAGTCAGGGTGTTTCTTTAATGGCAAATCAGCGCATTATGGAACTAGCCAGTAGAATTGACGAATTTGCTGTGATGTTTGGGATTAATATAGAATATGTCCCCAGTATAGATGCAGAATTAACTGATAATGACGAAATTATTTTGGGTGATTTAAAGTTGAAAGTTATAGAAACGCCCGGGCATTGTCCTGGACATTTGTGCTTGTTGGCAGAAAAGGAAAAAATCCTCTTTTCCGGGGATTTATTATTTAAAAATACAATAGGACGCACTGACTTACCCGGAGCTGATTATGATGCGCTTGTACATTCAATAAAGGATAAAATTTTAAGCCTCAAGGAAGATTATCAAGTAATGCCCGGGCACGGACCACAGACTACAATAGCTGATGAATTACTGAATAATCCCTTTATCCTCAATATGTATGGATAAAAAAGAGGCTGCCTTTCTCAACAAAGGCAGCCTGATAGCGGGGAAGCTATGCAAGGGATTATTTTTCGGCAATAAATTTGTAACTTTTTAGTTCAAAAGGCAAATCCACAAGCTCAGAATATTCTTGTCCTGTCTCATAAATATCTTCATCATCTTCGGGATAATGCCATATAACCTTGATATTCAGATTATCACGCTTGTATTTTTCTTCAAGTTGATAAAGTAAATCCATTATAATTTTTGATGAAGCTGTGTTAAAATAATCCAGCTTTAGATTTAAAGTAGTCTGTGAGGCTGGCTGTTTAAAGTATTCATTTAGCCAGTTGAGTACGGGATCATAAAACTCTGTGACATTTGGTGGATAGGATTTGCCTTCAATCCACAGTTCACCTGAGATTGGATCAAAATTTATTTTTGGTGTATCAAAACCTTCTTTGATAATTAATTTGTCCAGCATAGTAAAAAAATTTTAGGAAAAGTAATGCAAAAATTATGCAAAAGTCAAAATAAAATTCAATTAATGTAAATTATCTTTGATCTAAAGTTTGAATCTCTTTGTTTATATCAACGAAAATTTCACTTAAAGATCTTTTTATATTAGTAAAAGATAAAATCTCGGGGCTAATATAAATGAATAGTAAATTAATTGCAAGGTTTTGTTGCTTTAATATTTTAAGTAAAGGTTCTTTATATATGCGATAACTTTCTCGTAATCTGCGTTTTATAAGGTTTCTGTCTACTGCTCTGGGGTATTTGCGCCGGCTAACGAGAAAAGCCACCCTGACAGGTGGCTTTTCTCGTTTTTGAATTTCCCATTTGACGAGTAATGGATAGTGAAAAATTTTATTTTTTGTGGCCAGTAGCTCCTTTATTTCTTTCTCTGACTTTATTCTCTCTTGCCGGGAAAATTTGAATTTTTTAGGCATCCTTTTCAGCTTTGGTCTTACTTTCAATAAAGTCTGTTATAGCGTCCTGTATAGATCTGTGTTTCTTTGGATTGAATTTTATGTCAATATTGAGGCCTGCCTTTTTCAATGCTTTGGCAGTTTCGTTACCATAGGAAGCAATGAGTATTCCATCTTGTTTCTCCTTAAAATCCGGAAAATTATCCAGCAAAGCTTTTACCCCCCAATGGCTGAAAAATACAAGCATATCGTATGAATAAATGTCAATGTCTTTCAGATCTGCAGAAACGTTGCGGTATATCCCTGCCAGAGTGATATTGAATTTATTTTTCTTTAATTTGTTATACAGTGAGCTTTTATAACCCTCTGATCCAGGCAGAAGCAATGCCTCATCTTTGAATTTTTGCAGAATTTCCATCAGGCTGTCGTCAGTGCTATTGGCAGGAAAAATTTTTCTTTTTCTGTAAACAATGTATTTCTGCAAATAAAGAGCTATTTTTTCATTCATACAGAAATACTTCATAGAATTAGGAACCGTAATCTTAGCCTCTTCCATCAGGCGGAAAAAATGATCAATGGCTGTGCGACTGGTAAAAATAATTCCTGAAAAATCCTCAATGTTTATTTTTTGTTTCTTAAAATCCTTTGCATCAATAGGTTCAATGCCAAAAAATTTTTTAAAGTCTATTTTAATGTTGAATTTTTCTTCAATCTGGCTGTAAGGATTTTTGCCCTGTGGTTGAGGTTGGGAAATCAGTATTTTTTTAATCATAAGTATCTGATTTTAATTTATTTGAATACGGTAAAAATCAATAAGAACGGCATAAATTCTACTGCGCAAAGATATAAAATAAAATAGAATAAGTGAAATTTGGCTTCCGAAAAAGTCTTTAAATACATTAGTAGTTTGTTAAAATAGAACCCCAGCCAAATTATTATCCATACTATTGTTATTACTCCTTTTATTATTGGTGATACCGCCAGGCTAATTAACACAAGGAAAATATATGATAGTTCCGTCAGCTCTGTCCAGAATTTTAAGTTTATATTAAAAAATAAATTGCTTATCTCTTTCTCATTGAATAACTTATCTATTACTATTGCAGTTATCAAGTTAAGCAACCCTTGCAAAACAAATGATAGTATTAATCCAAATAAACAGAACTTAAAAAAGTTTTGGAGGCCTATGTAAAAAACATAAGAGTTTATCAGCAAGGATAAGGTCGCATATATAATACTTTGGGCTTTAAATAACTGATTTGATTGTTTTACCTGGGATGAAAAGATGTTCCATCGGAAAAAACTTTGCAGAGAAGCTGGAAAATTTCTTTTATAGACCTGGTCAAGGATAATTAGCAGTATGCCTATGAGTGCATAACTAATGATATATGCGATTGGATGCTGTGCCTGGTGTGGAAAACTTGTCCGAAAATTATATATGATTTTTCCGGGATCTATGCCAAGCCAGTTCTGGGAAAATACAGGATAAGCGCCTAATAGTAAGGGGAATAGTGCCAGTGTTTTTCTTAGTTTCATTGTTTTTTATATTTAGTTTGGTGTATATGTTCATAGATAATTTTTGCCTTTTTGCTGTCAATAGCCTTTTTGAGATCTTCCTCCGAGGCTTTTTTTACATTTTCTATACTGCCAAAGTGGTCAAGCAGCTTTTGATATGTTTTTATGCCTATTCCTTTGATTTTTAGCAGGTCTGAGGCTATCATTGCTTTTTCTCTGCGGTTGCGGTGATGTTCAATACCAAAACGGTGAGCTTCGTCCCTGATTTGTTGGATTAATTTTAAAGTGTATGAATTTCTACTGATATATAATGGATAAGGGTCATCTGGTTTATAAATTTCTTCAAAACGCTTGGCTATTGAAATGATATCCACTTTGTTGTGGATGCTCAATTTTTTCAGACTTTTCAGGGCTGCTGATAACTGGCCTTTGCCACCGTCTATGACAATGAGGTCTGGCAAAGGTTGATTTTCGTCCAGTAATCGTTTATATCTGCGGAAAACAACTTCTTCCATTGTGGCAAAGTCGTCAGGACCTTCCACTGTTTTTATGTTGAATTTACGGTAATCTTTTTTGCTGGGCTTGCCGTATTTGAATACCACGCACGAGGATACTGGATTGGTGCCTTGAAGGTTGGAGTTATCAAAGCATTCAATATGCACAGGGATATTGTTCAAGTTTAAATCCGCCTTTACCTGTTCCAGCAGTTTTATGGCTTTGTAGTTGGGGTCGGTTGCTGCTTTGTTTTTATGGTATTCCTGACGGTAATATTCCAGATTTTTCAGGGATAAGTCCAGAAGTTTTTTCTTATCTCCTATCTGTGGAACTTTGATTTTTACGCCAGGGATTTGTAAATCCACAGGGAAAGGAACAAGGATTTCCTCGGCATTACTTACCTCTGATAGTTTTTCCTGTCTGATATTGAGGATGAAGTGAACAAGTATATCTTCCTTTGTTTCATTTAGTTTCTTGGTTATGTATGTGGAGAAAAACTGTATTACTTTTCCCTCTACCACTTTCATAAAATTAACAAATGCCATAGTTGGCTCATCAATGATTGTATAAACTTCCAGGTCTTTAAGCGAAGGATTTACCACAGTGGATTTACTCTGGTAATTTTCAAGTAGTTGCAGGCTTTCTTTTATTTCCTGGGCTTTCTCAAATTCAAGGTTTTCGGCATATTCGTGCATAATTTTCTTAAAATAGTCAATGACTTCCCGGGTCTTGCCTTTGAGTATCTTTTTTATTTGTTCAATATTGCGGTTATAGTCTTCTTCGGACTGCTGCCCTATGCAGGGTGCGTAGCAGTTTTTGATGTGGTATTCCAGACAGGGGCGGTATTTGCCCTGGCGGATTTTTTCCGGCGACAGGTCCAGGTTGCAGGTGCGGATTTTGAAAACGTCCTTGAACATTGCAAGCATTGTCCGAACGAGTGATACCGACGTATATGGTCCGAAATATTGAGATCCGTCCCTGACTACGTTGCGCGTGTAAAACACACGGGGGAAAGGTTCGTTTTTTATCACTATCCACGGATAGCTTTTGTCATCTTTGAGCTGGATGTTATATTTTGGCCGGTATTTCTTAATGAGGGAGTTTTCCAGAAGCAGAGCGTCAATTTCCGTGTCCACGATGATATGCTTTATCTGGCGGATGTTGCGCACCAGCAGGCGGGTCTTGGGGTCATCGTGTTCGCGGTTGAAGTAAGAGGAAACGCGTTTTTTCAGGTTTTTAGCTTTTCCTACGTAGATAACCTTTCCGTCCTTGTCCAGAAATTGATAAACCCCTGGTTTCTCTGGCAGTTGCAGGGCTATTTTTTTCAGGCTTTCGGTGGACATCTCTCTGCTTTTGTGCAAAGATAATGCTTTCTGTCCGAGGCTACAAAGTTTGCTGTTTTTATATGATGCCCGACTTTTATCGGGTAAACTCTATAAAAGTTATGACTTTTGTTGGGTTAACCTGAAAAAAGTCAAGATTTTTGTGGATTTAACCTGAAAAAAGTTATATTCACCATAACTAATTATCCCCAGCAGTTGCGGCAGATGTCTATTTCCTTCTGGTTGGTTAGCACTTTACGGGCAAAGGTCTGGAATTTTTTGCCTGAGATAATTTCCTTTACATCCTGCTGGTGGATATTGCCCAGTGCATATCTGGCGTCCTTGTCGTAGCAGCACGGAACAGCTGTTCCGTCCCAGGTGAACACCACGGAGTTCCACAGACGCCAGCAGCGGTTGCGGAGTTTGCGTTTAATCTGCCACTGATTTCCTGCCTTACGGTAACGGGAAAATTTTTCCGTAATAGGTAGAAATTCCGAAGCCGTGGAAAAATCGCATATCTGAATGGTCTTAAACTTGACTATATCCGATCCGTGATTTAGGGCTAATTTTTTGATGATATTCCGTTGATTTTCTGTATGTTTAAGTAGTAGAACTTGAATCTCTATGACAGGTTGCCTCTTCCCTGTGCGGAGCTTTTCCTTGGCTATAAATTCTATCATTTGTAGCGCGCGGGAAATTTGTCCGCCACGGCGGTATTTTTCATAGCTCTGCTGGTCTGCCCCATCCAGCGGAATGATGATTTTATCCAGTCCGGCGTGTATAACCTGCCTGAGGATTGTTTCATTCCAGACGTTTCCGTTAGTGGACAGAGCTGTATAGATGTTTTTGTCCGAGGCGTAACGGATAAATTCCGGCAGGTGCTGGTTAAGGAAAGGCTCACCCTGAAAATAGAAAAACAGGTTAAGCAGATAGGGAGCAGTCTGGTCAATTATCCTGCGGAAAGTGACGGGGTTCATATATCCTTTGGGGCGTGTCAGGCGTCCCAGACCAGTGGGACATTGCGGACAGTGCAGATTGCAATAATTCGTTGGTTCTACTGATAGAGACAGCGGCATTCCCCAACGCACAGGCCGGCGTATAATACCTGCTATTACGTAAGAAAGGCTTACAAGTCCAGCATTATATATCTTTTTTACTGTCAGCTTTTTGGCTGCCAGAAGCAGGTTTGTTATTTTACTCATTCCTTTATAACTTTGGCAGAAATACAAAATTAGGAATTATGGGTAAATATCCCTTGCTGGAAAGTATTAATTATCCCGACGACCTGAAAAAACTTTCCGTAGAACAATTACAGCAGCTTGCCCAGGAGTTGCGTCAGTTTATTATAGAAATGATTTCCCGCACACCCGGACATTTCGGAGCCAGTCTGGGTGTTGTTGAGCTCACCGTTGCTCTGCATTATGTTTTTAACACACCTTACGACCGTATTGTCTGGGACGTAGGACATCAGGCTTATGGACATAAAATCCTTACAGGCAGACGCGATCGTTTTCACACTCTGCGTCAGCTCAATGGTATTAGTGGCTTTCCAAGCATTTTTGAAAGTGAATATGATACTTTTGGCGTAGGTCATTCTTCCACTTCCATTTCCGCTGCACTGGGTATGGCTATTGCTGCCAAGCTCAAAGGCGAGGAGGACAGACAAATTGTGGCTGTTATTGGCGACGGTGCTATGACTGCTGGTCTGGCTTTTGAAGGTTTGAATAATGCCGGCGCCAGCAATGCTAATATGCTTATCATCCTCAATGACAATAATATGGCTATTGATCCCAGCGTGGGAGCTTTAAGCCGGTATCTGGTTAATTTTACTACTTCAAGGACTTACAATAAAATCCGTGACGAGATATGGAATTTGCTCAGCAAAGGTAAAAAGTTTGGAGAGGAAGCCATCCGTATGGTGCAGAAATTAGAAGGCGGACTGAAAACTGTTCTGCTGCAACAAAGTAATTTCTTTGAAAGTTTGAATTTGCGTTATTTCGGACCTATTGATGGACACGATTTACCATTGTTAATTAGGACATTAGAACAGCTCAAATCAATTAAAGGTCCAAAACTTCTGCACATCAAAACTCAGAAAGGAAAAGGTTATAAATATGCTGAGCTGGATCAGCCTAAATGGCATTCCACCAGTGCCCCATTTGATATTGAGACTGGTAAACCTATGGTTGAGGATAATGGTCCCAAACCGCCTAAATTCCAGGATGTTTTCGGTTATACAATCATAGAACTGGCTGAAAAGAACGATAAAATAGTGGGCATAACCCCCGCTATGCCAAGTGGTTCCTCTCTCAAATATATGATGGAAAAGATGCCAGACAGGGCTTTTGATGTTGGTATTGCCGAGCAGCACGCTGTGACCTTTGCTGCTGGGCTGGCCAAAGAAGGAATGATACCTTTTGCCACGATTTATTCCACTTTCCTGCAAAGGGCTTATGACCAGGTTATCCACGATGTAGCTTTGCAAAATCTGCACGTTGTTTTCTGTATTGACCGTGCCGGGCTGGTCGGTGGCGACGGAGCCACACACCACGGCGTTTATGACCTCTCCTATCTGCGTGCCATCCCTAATATGGTTGTTTCCGCTCCTATGGACGAAGTGGAGATGCGCAATTTGATGTTTACTGCTCAGCTGGAAAAGAATGCTTTCCCGTTTGCTATCCGCTATCCGCGCGGACGAGGTGTGACCATTGATTGGCGACAGCCTATGCACGAAGTGGAAATCGGAAAGGGACGCAGGCTAAAAGACGGTAAAGACATTGCCATTTTGTCCATTGGATTTATCGGTCAGGAGGCTAAGAAGGCAATTGAACGTCTGGAAAAGGACGGATATTCCGTGGCACACTATGATATGCGTTTTGTCAAGCCCCTGGACGAGGAATTGCTGCACGAGGTTTTCTCTAATTTTGACAGGGTCGTCACTGTGGAGGAAAACGCTGTGATGGGCGGTTTTGGTAGTGCTGTGCTGGAATTTATGGCTGCCCACGGCTATAAGAATGATGTGCTTGTCCTTGGCATTCCGGATATTTTCATTGACCACGGCAAACCTGAGGATCTTAAACGTCTGGCAGGTATTGATGCTGATGGCATTTATTCCCGAACTCTGGATTTTTTGAAAAATAAGCGCAAAAAATCCTCTTTTGTGTCAAAGTTGTTTAATCATATCCTTTGAGGCTAGAAGTGCTAAAAAATCCGTGTTTTTTGAGGCCGCCTTTTGGCGGTCTTTTTTTATGTTTTTCTTTTGGGCGTGTCCCTTGCCGCAAGGCGGCTGCGGGTCGGGCTTTCCGCTGCAATTCGGATCGGTTCGTGGTATAGCCCTGTGGCGGTGCGTGGGGCTTCCGCTGGTCGCCTCCGCCCGCCAGGGC
>CAZYSM010000017.1:0-6464 GCA_964649975.1 uncultured Bacteroidales bacterium
TCAATCATATATTTGACTAAAAAAATAAAAAAAAGCGGAAAAATGAAGCGAGTGGCAGTTTTGTTTTTGTTTCTTATGGTGACTGTGTATTCTCTGCCTGGGCAGAATAAACTTCTGGTTTATACTAGTGTGGATAGTGCATGGTTTATTCCTTACATCAATGGCGATCGTTATTTAATGGCACCTACGGATAGTTTTGAGGTTGTACTGGACACTAACAGGGTGGAAATTTTTATACATTTTCCGGATTCCTCTGTGAGTGATATTTACAAGAGGATAAGCTTTGAACATGATAGCGTGAGAAAATTCCGTATAGTGATTAAACCCAAACTGTTGCGTCAGGTTAATCATCTGGGACTGAAAGTTACCAAACCTGCTGAATACGCCCGCACTCACCAGTTGCATGATTATTATATGCTCAAGGACGAGAGTTTTCAGTTAGTTATTGGCAGGAAAAAGAAAAAATAGAAAGCTATGTCAGAAATAAATGAAATTCTGGAAGCTCTTTTGAAATTCCGTGACGATCGGGATTGGGCACAGTTTCACAATAGCAAGGATTTGGCTCTTGCCTTGATGATAGAGGCAGCAGAGCTGAATGAACTGTTTTTGTGGAAAAATGGCAAAGAAGCCGAGGCCGTGGATAAGAATCGGCTCAAGGAGGAGCTGGCTGATGTTTTTGCTTATGCTTTTCTGCTGGCTCACAAACATAATCTGGATATTCGGCAAATAGTTTTGGATAAAATTAAGATTAATGCGGAAAAATATCCTGTGGACAAAGCCCGTGGCCGGGCAGATAAATATACTGATTTGTAGGTATTGGCTCTGTGCCCTGAATTTTATCTCTTTGTAACAGAAATAATACAAATGTGTGATTTATGCGATTAATTATCAAGATAATAAATAACCGGAATTTTCTGCTGATTTTTTCTTTGACCCTGGGGCTTACCCTGGGCAAAGGTGTGGAATACCTCAAGCCTTATGTTTTGTGGTTTTTGGCTGTGGCAATGATTTTTTCCTCAACCAGTTTCCGGCTTAAAGTATTAAAGGATTATAGACGTTTTGCCAGGATAACTATTGTATCCTTTTTGTTGAATTATGTTGTTTTTGGACTTGTTTTACTTGCTATGGGGCATTTATTGATAAAAGAAAAGGATTTGTGGTGGGGCCTGGTGGTTATAGCTGCAACACCACCGGGTGTGGCCATTATACCTTTTACTGTGATGTACAAAGGTGACACAGATTATGCGATGGTAGGAGTATTGGGAGTATATATCCTTGCTATAGTTGTTTCCCCACTTATATTACAGCTGTTTGTGCCGCATGCCAGTATCAGTCCGTGGAAGGTAGTAATGATTATGGTGCAGGTGATTCTGATACCTCTGTTATTATCCCGACTTTTACTGTGGAAACGTATTTTTCCGACTGTGCAAAAAATACGGGGAAAAGTGGTTAACTGGGCCTTTGCACTGATAATTTATACCATTGTTGGGCTAAACCGTAGTGCTATTTTTGGTGAGTTGGGTCTTTTGTTTAAGTTGGCTCTGGTGTTGTTTGTGGCAATGTTTGTGCTTGGTCTGTTATATGAATATTTATTCCGGCGGAGGGTGGATTATGGGCACAGGGTCGCTCAAAATCTAATGCTAACGATTAAAAGTTCGGGTTTTGCTGCTGGAACAGCAGTAGCATTGTTCGGAGAACGATCAGCTTTACCTTCGGCCCTGCTGGCAGTGTTCGTAATATTATATCTGGTGACTACAGGATTTATTTATAACAAATGATAGCTGCGGAAGTGGTGTTTTACAAATTATCTGGCAGAGGATTAGATGTTGCTTGAAGATATAAAAAACGCCGAGATTTCCTCCCGGCGTTTTGTGGACCCGATGGGAGTCGAACCCACGACCTCCAGAATGCCATTCTGGCGCTCTAGCCAGCTGAGCTACGGGCCCAATCTTTGCGGCAACAAAGATAAAAAATTTGTTTTTTATTTTCAAAATCGTTTAGATAAATTTTAGACGTTTAGCCTGGTCGCGTTCCAGTTTTTGTTTTGCATAGTCAAGGGTTATTGTTACTTTTCCGTTGTGGCTATCTACGTCAAACATCACGTCGGTCATTATTGTCTCAACGATGGAACGCAATCCCCGTGCCCCTACTTTGAACTCAATAGCTTTGTCCACAATATAATCCAGAGTGGCTTCCTCAAATTCCAGATCTATGCCATCTATTTCAAAGAGTTTTTTATATTGTTTGATAATAGCGTTCTTGGGCTGTGTGAGTATTTGTTTTAGAGCTTCTCTGTCCAGAGGATTAAGATGAGTGACGATAGGAATACGTCCCACCAGCTCTGGTATTAATCCGTAGGCTCTCAGGTCATGCGGACTAATATATTGCATAAGGTTTTCGCGGTCCACCTGTTCAGCATTCTTTACCCGGTTATAGCCTACTACCTGTGTATTAAGGCGTTTGGCAATAATTTTTTCTATTCCGTCAAAGGCACCACCGAAAATAAACAGTATATTTGAAGTGTCCACCTGGATAAAAGGCTGTTCCGGATGTTTTCGTCCTCCTTGCGGTGGAACATTGACCACTGACCCTTCAATGATTTTAAGCAGAGCTTGCTGGACACCTTCGCCGGATACATCACGTGTTATAGATGGGCTCTCGGATTTACGGGATATTTTGTCAATCTCGTCAATGAAAACTATGCCCATCTCTGCCAGTTTCACGTTATAATTTGATGCCTGTAGCAGTCGGGTAAGGATACTTTCCACATCCTCCCCAACATATCCGGCTTCGGTAAGTGTTGTGGCGTCAGCGATAGCAAAGGGGACGTCCAGCATCTTGGCAATGGTGCGTGCCAGCAAGGTTTTGCCAGTACCTGTAGGCCCCACCAGCAGGACATTGGATTTTTCTATTTCAACATCTCCGGTGAGTAAGTTGGAATACAGGCGTTTGTAGTGGTTATATACAGCCACGGACAGGACTTTTTTGGCTTCCTCCTGGCCAATGACATATTGGTCAAGGAATTGTTTAATTTTCCGTGGTTTAAGATTTTTGAATCTTTCCAGATGGACTTTTTTCTCTTTGTTCTTTGTCTCGTCCTGATATATTTGATACGCCTGTTCAAGGCAGTCGTTACAAATAGCGCCATGAAGGCCACGGATGATGAAGTTAACTTCAGATTCAGGACGTCCGCAAAAAGAGCAGGTTAATTCCTGTGGTTTATGTGAGTGTTGTTTAGCCATTTACATTTGAATTTTATCAATTATCCCATCCACAATTCCGTAATTAACAGAAGTTTGTGCATCCATCCAGTAATCACGGTCGGCATCTTTGAGTACCTTGTCAAAGTCCTGTCCGGTATTCTCTGCCAGGATGCGGATGAGACGTTCTTTGGTTTTTTTGATGTGATCGGCAGTGATGTATAAGTTTGCAGCCTGGTCTTGTATAGGTCCGCTTATAGAGGGCTGATGTATCATAACCTCGGCATTAGGGAAAATGAAACGGCGTCCTTTTTCTCCGCCAGAGAGCAGTACAGCGCCCATAGAAGCGGCAATGCCAAGGCAAATAGTGGATACAGGTGAAGAAATCATCTGCATGGTGTCGTAGATGCTCAATCCAGCAGATACACTTCCACCCGGGCTGTTGATGTACATTTTAATTTCCTTTCCGGGATCCATCATTTCCAGATAGAGTAATTGATTAACAATTTCCTCGGCGGATTCATCATATACCGGGCCCCAGAAAAAGACTATACGTTTTTCCAGGAATTTTTTGCGAAACTCAATGTTTTCAAAAAGTTTCATT
The DNA here is from genome assembly GCA_964649975.1 of uncultured Bacteroidales bacterium. Classification (GTDB taxonomy): domain Bacteria; phylum Bacteroidota; class Bacteroidia; order Bacteroidales; family S143-33; genus S143-33. The sequence continues at coordinate 3,805 of CAZYSM010000017.1, forward strand.
AATTCTTCGGACTGATTATGTATGGGTTTCATGGTTTTCTGTGTTTTGGGTTTAGATTAGGTTTTAGAAAATATCTTCGTCGTTATTCTTTTTGTTTTTATTCGGGATAATTACTTCGTCAATGATACCGTATTCTTTAGCTTCTTCGGGACGCATCCAGAAGTCTCGGTCCACGTCTTTTTCAATTTTTTCAATAGGCTGTCCTGTATGCAAAGAAATAATTTCATACAGGTCTTTTTGCATTTCTCTCATGTGGTTGACATTGATTTCAATATCCGAAGCCTGTCCGTATGCCACGCCATAAGGTTGATGCAACATAATACGGGAGTGTTTGAGTGCATAACGTTTTCCTTTTGTGCCGGCAGCCAGCAGTACTGCACCCAGTGAGGCAGCCATACCCGTACATGTGCATGAAATATCCGGACTTACATATTGCATAGTGTCGTATATTCCCATTCCGCCGTAGAGGCTGCCGCCTGGCGTGTTGAAATAAATTTGGATGTCTTTGGATGGGTCGGATGCATCAAGGAAAAGCAGCTGTGCCTGAATAATATTTGATACGTAATCGTCAATTTCCGTACCGATAAAAATGATACGGTCAGCCATAAGACGTGAGAATACATCCACTTCACGGAATGGCATTTCGCGTTCTTCAATGACCGAGCGGGTCATATTGCTTATTTGGCGAGTGTATTGGTCAAGTGCCAGACTGTTTATGCGCCTGTGTTTTATTGCATATTCTCTGAATTCATCTCTGTCGGGTTTGTTAATAAAGAACATAGTTGTAGTGTTTTTTTATTGTTTGGCAAAGATAAAACTTTTTTTTCATAGCGTGATATTCTTGTTATGAAGTTGAAGGAATTCTTAACAAGATTTGAAATTTTATAAAATAAATTTTAACTTCCTTAACAAAAATCAAAAAAACTTTTGATTATGGATAAAAATAAACTTGATTCGTTTTTCTGGGTAAGTTATGAGGCGATTTTTGATCGTTACCCGGGTTCCAGACCAGATTTGTTGATTCTGGAATCTAATCCGGAAGTTGATTATTATGGTCAGCATACGCCAGAGGTAAAGGCAACACCACTGGAACATCATCTGTTTGTATTGGCGGAACAGGTAGTTTGTTTTGTGGATAATTGTTTCAAATGTCTTTATGAATTTGAGCAAGCAAACAATGTTAAGTTACATGTTTATCCAGGACATCTGCAGCTGGGGGATAAAACTTATATGATATTGCGTTTTAGGGAAAAGGAATTGGAAACTGTTATGAAATACATTGAATATTTGAGGAATAAAATGTGTTATAAGTTTAAGAAAGATACTAAGTTCACCCGTCGTTCTGGACAGGTTTTTTATAAGAAATATATGGATCTGGAGGAAATTTATGAGGACATATATAAAGACCGAAATTCTAAAAGTGTTTATTTCATTAAGCTGCCAAGGGATATTGGATTGGAAAACTTGTACAAGTTGGCAGATTATATTAAATACAGTGGGGATTTCTGTATGTTTGAGCCATTTTACGCTTATACTATGGTGAGGTATTACGAAGTACATTATTTCTTTATGTTTTACTCGCCGCATTGTAGTCAGGAAAATATTCCGAGATTTAAAGAATTGTTATACAAGGGTTTAGCTCATATATAGTTTTTAGGACTTGAATTTTAAAAGAGGAATTCATAAATTGATATTGTAAAACATATATTTTATTGATTTATGAATAATAAATGTGTCAAGGCTTTTTTCTGTATTACTTATGAAGCCGAGGTTGGTTTACATCCCAAATCTTCTGATAGGTTAACAATACTGGAATCCAATCCTGATGTTAATTATTATGGATCTTCTGTGCCTGAGATAACCTCAACGCCACTTGAGCATCATTTATTTGTTTTAGCTGATAAAGGAGAGTGTTTTGTGGATAATGCTTTTAAATATATACATAAGCTTGAAGGAGAGATAGGTAAGAAGTTGCATATTTATCCGGGACAGCTAAAATTGGAAGAAGGTGTTTTTATGAGCTTGCGTTTCAGAGAAAATGAGTTTGATTACACTATGGAATTTGTTGATTATCTAAAAGATAGATTGAACTGGCAGTTTAAAATTTTTCGTGAATATCACAGGGGTAGAGCTATAATTCATTACAAAAAGTATATTGAGTTGGAGGAATTATATCCAGACATTTATAAAGATAAAAATTCCAAAAGGGTTTATTTTGTCAAGCTTTCATCAGATATGGAATTGTTTGATTTTTACAAGCTTGTTTCTTTAATTCGTCGGAATCACCGCTTTCATTCTTTTGAGCCCTTCTATGCCTATGCTATGATGAAATATTATGAGATTGAATATTTCTTTATGTTTTACTCTCCTGGTTTTGTAGTGGATGATTTACCCAGGTTAAAAGAGGCTCTGGATAAGGAAATTATGAAAATATAAAAAAGAGCCGCATTTTAAATGCGGCTCTTTTTTTATGTTTTAAGGACAATGTATCATTTGTCTTTCTTGTCTTTATCCTCAGATTTTTTTGTTGTCTTTTTTGTGGTAGTTGTTTTTTTAGTAGCGGTTTTACGAGTAGTGGTCTTTTTTTCCTCAGCTTTATCTTCACTGGCTTTTTTGCTTGTAGTCTTACTTGTAGTAGTTTTTTTCTTTGTTGTGGTCTT
>CAZYSM010000017.1:6564-8983 GCA_964649975.1 uncultured Bacteroidales bacterium
TGTGGTCTTCCTGGTAGTTTTCTTTTCAGTTTTCTCTTCTTTCTCAGCTTTTTCCTCTTTGTCTGCTTGTTCAGTTTTTTCTTCCTTGTTTTCCTCTTTTGTTTCTTCTGTTTTCTCTGTTGTTTTTTGATCTTCTCCACGGAGTTTTGCTTCCAGCATATCAATGCTTACGTTACGTTCGTCCAGTTTTACTTTTTCCAGCAGGGCGTCCAGAACCTTGTTTTCAAATGCAACGCTGTCAATGTTATAACGGTCAGATTCGCTGAGCTTATCATATTCGGCCTCAGCGTGCTGCATAAAGAATTCCTCGCCAAATTGTGAAGTATCTATACCATAGTTAGCCAGAGACATACGAAGCATATCAGCATGTACTTTAACAGAATCTTCTCGCTTTAGTTCTATGCCAAGGTCTTTTGCAATCTGTTCCAGGATAGTATTCCATTTTATAGCTTTTACCAGGTCAGGTAGTTGTTTTTCCAGATCTTCTTTGCTCAGACGTTGATCCTCTGGTTTGTCTTTCTGCCGGTATTCCAGCCAGCGTAGAACAAAATCTTCCGGAATTTCTACTTCAATGCTGTTCATCAGTACGTCTTTTACTTCGCGCTTGAACAGTTCCCTGGATAAATCAGCAAAATATTTCTCCAGGTTTTCTTTGATTTTAGCCCGGAACTCTTCTTCTGTTTTTATTTCTTCAGCAGGAGAGTATTTTTTGAATAATTCTTCGTTGATTTCAGCTTCTTTGAAACGGCGGACTTTTGTTATAACGAGTTTGAAGTTATCGCCGATGTTATCTAAATCTTCTTCTTTGAGGTTTAGCATTGCAGCACGACGCTTGGTATCGGAGATAAGATCACTGATCTTAATTTCCAGCTCATCGTCTTTTTTCTTTCCTTTGAATTGTTCGCGAACTTTTTCATCAATCAGGTCAAGGGAGAGCAATACGTCATCTTTTTTCAGTCCTTCTTCTTTTACCTGTCCGTTTTCATCCAGTTCAATAACTGTTACGTAGAATATATCTTTATCATCTGTAATCTCTTCGCTGTCAATATATTCTCCAAAATTTTTACGTATGCGTTCCAGTTCGTCTTCCACATCTTTATCAGTAATTTCAGCTTTGTAGTAGGGGACGGTAAGTTCCTCGTAATTAATAAAAGGTGTGGAAGTAGTAGCATAATCATAGGTAAATTCGTAGTCTTCTTCTGTATCTATATTGAATTTTGTTTTATCCTCTACAGGGATAAAATCACCGATTAATTTAAGATTATTTTCTTTTATGAAGTCAATAAGAGCGTCCCATACGAGTTTATTAACTTCTTCTACGAGAACTTCTTTTCCGTATAATTTTTTTACCAGCTGGATAGGCACATGACCGGGACGGAATCCACGCATATTAACTTTTTTCTTAAGTTCCTTCAGGCGTTCGTTAACTTTGGGCTCGTAGTCCTGTTTGGTTAATTTGACTGTAACAGATCCTTGGAGCTGGTCAATTTGATTATTCAATACTTCCATTTGTTTTACAGTTTTGATTTAATAAAAAAAATTGCCACCCCAGGTGGCACGTGTGCGGATGGAGGGACTCGAACCCCCACGCCCCAACGGGCACCAGATCCTAAGTCTGGCGCGTCTACCAATTCCGCCACATCCGCATTTTTTAGCATCGCAAATTTAGGAAAAATGATTTATTCTCCAACCAAAAACATTAATTAAAAATTATTAAACGTCTGAGTTGCTTATAAATTGGAGAATAGATAACTATGCCCGAAAACATTGCCCAGCATATTGTTCAGAGTTTGGCGGATAGGGATGAGTTCTTTATAACGGGTTTCCAGATCTTCCATTTCTTCCAGCCTGTCGGGAGGAGTGTTCTGCATCAGTTGTATCAAGCGCTGCATTTCCATTTCCACTATACGCATTTTGAACGAGAGAATAGCCCGGCTAACAAATTCCCGGTAATGGTCGTGCGGATGTTTTACGTAAGACCCGCGTTTTTCCCAGATAGAGCTGATATCGTATTCATTGGCCAGTAGTTCGTTAGCCAGCATTTGTATTCTTTCTTCTGGGTGTGTCTGAAAATACTCTATACCAACCTCTTTACCTTCCTGCAATAGTTTTTTTACTTCTTCAAAAACTTCTCTGTATAATAAGTTTTTGAATTCCAGGCTATCATTGCTCATTTCCGTAATAATAAACTCAGCTACTGTCCGTTGTATTTTTTCACCATTGTCAGTTTCTATTTCGTCAAAAGGACGGTTGCCATGACGCAGGAGATAGTAAATTAGCTCTTTCTCTTCGGGCAGAGCAGAGGTTTCAATATGCGAAGGAAGCACCGGGGTTTTGCGGGCAGGGGTTGTTACATCAACATGTCCTCGGGAAATGCGTTTTATGGTCTTTGCAAAAATTTGTTTTACCTGTGCATGTA
>CAZYSM010000017.1:9083-24583 GCA_964649975.1 uncultured Bacteroidales bacterium
TGTATGAGGTTTACGTGATCTTCGGTCAGGGATGTGCCCAGCGAGGCAACGGTATTTTCTATTCCGGCCTGATGGAAAGCCATTACATCTGTGTAGCCTTCCACCAGATAGCATTTGTTATTTTGTGTGATGGATCTTTTGGCAAAATAAAGGCCGTAAAGGATTTTTCTTTTCTGGAATATTTCTGTTTCCGGGGAATTGAGATATTTTGCCGTATTTTTGTCGTCCCTCATTGTTCTGCCGGCAAATCCGAGTATTTGCCCGGACATGGAATGGATAGGAAAAATCAGCCTGCCCCAGAAACGGTCAAAGAACCTATCTTCCTTTATGATAGTGAGGCCGGCTTTTGCCAGTGTGTCCAGTTTGTATCCTTGCTGCATGGCATGCTGGGTGAAAGCATCGTGGCTGTCCAAGGCGTATCCTAATTGGAATTTTTGTATTATCTCGTCCGAAAATCCGCGCCCACGGATATATGACAGGCCAACGCTTATGCCCTCGTCATTGAAAAATAAATTATTGGTATAGTAGCTGGCTGCAAATTTATTGATAACCAGGATACTTTCTCTTTCTTCCTTTTTTGCTTTTTCCTCTTCGTTTTCTTCAATTTCCTCAACTTCAATATTATATTTTTTAGCCAGCCACTTGATAGCTTCTGTAAAGGTCAGGTGTTCGTGTTTCATTAAAAAGGACACCACATTACCGGATTCACCACATCCAAAGCACTTAAAAATCTGTTTACTCGGAGATACTACAAACGAAGGCGTTTTCTCTTTATGAAATGGACACAGGCCTTTATAATTTGACCCAGAACGTTTCAGATGTACAAAGTCATTTATAACTTCTACAATATCCGCTCTATTTAATACTTCTTCTATGGTTTTGTGTGCTATCATTTCCCTATGATTTTACACAAAAATACTTTATTTTATCTGGCTTTTCAAAGTATATTTTCATTGATTTGTTTTGATAAAAAATTTAAATTTGACAAAAACATATTACTGAGGATATGAACAATAGAATAAAGTTTGATGCACTTGCCGGAATGATAATAGGAGACGCTTTCGGGAAAATGTATTTCGGAAAGTCCCGAGAGCAATTGTTAAAAGAAGATATAAAGGATTTTTCTTCTGATTGGGATAAAATTATATGGTCAGATAAAACCTCGCTGGCACTGTGTGTGGCTGAGGCTATTAAAGACAGATTTGATAAAAATAGGCTATTGGAGTTTTTTGATACATGTTTGAAAAAAAATCATTGGGCTGTAGTGGGTAAGGAGAAGTTTATATCAAAAGCTATTGAGCGCAATTTGAAGGAGGCTATTTCCAGGTCAGGTGGATTTGATATAGAAAATAAGGGGACGGATCAGGCTGGAGAAATCCTTTTGCAGGTAGTGCCTCTGAGCTTTTATACTGCGAATATGCCTCTGAGTTTGAGATATACTCTTGTAAGGGAATTAGTTTCTCTTACAGCTCCTGATTTACCTTCATTACTTGCTGCTTTTTATCTTGAAGAATACATTACCTATTTTTTGAAAGGCGATTCTTTGTTGTCCGCATATTATACTATGCAGGAGACTTTCCCTCTTATTTTGCGTAATATGGGATTTAATAATCAAGATATTGATTTATTGTGGCGTTTGCTTTTCCGGGAAATTTGGATATACGATATGCAAGAGATAGGCTTGTATAATGATGTGATTTCTGTGACTGAATCCGCATTATGGGCAGTGATTAATTCAAGTTCTTTTGTAGATGCACTGGTAAAAGCAATTAAGCTGGGTGGAGATACTGTATTGTTGGGGGCTTTGACAGGATCGCTCGCAGGTATTGTATATTCCGCCGATAATATTCCTAAAAATTGGTTGGAGAAAATTTATAACAGACATATGATTGAGGATTTGATTGAATCAGTTTATTAAGAAGATTTTAATTTTTATTATTTTGGAATTATTATAAATTAGTTTATCTTTGCTACAGAAACTTTAAAAATTAATCTTATGGCAGAACTTGATGCACAGGCAAAAGCCGTTCTGGAAGCTATGAAAAAGCAGGACAAAGAGCTTAAAACTGCTGAGATTGCTCAATTGGCTGGTATTGAGAAAGATAAGGTAAGTAAGATTATTTCCAAGCTAAAGAAAATGGACCTTGTTTATAGCCCAAAGCGTTGCTATTACAAGGCCAAGTAATTTTTTTGGGGCTGTCCGTGTAATTTTTTAAGATATCCGGACAGCCTTTTTTATGAACAAACTTTTTAAATTTTTTAATCATGATACCCGAGAATGTCAGACAGAAATTACTTGAATATCAAAAGGAAGAAATTACAGAATATCACATTTATAAGCGTTTGGCCCGCAAGACAAAATCTGAACAAAACGCTCATGTTTTGGAAGTAATAGCAAATGAAGAACGTGGGCATTATAATCTGTTTAAGAATTATTCTGGTGAAGAAGTTGCGCCCAGCAATTTCCGTGTGTGGTTTTATACCTTTATTGCAACTCTTTTTGGGTTAACTTTTGCCATTAAGCTTATGGAAAAGGGTGAGGAGAGCGCACAGGAAAGATATGAGTTTATTAAGCCTTATATCCCCGAAGCCGAGAGCGTAATCAAAGATGAATTTGAACACGAGCGTAAACTGATAAATCTTATTGATGAAGAGATTTTGAAGTATATGGGATCGGTAGTACTTGGCTTGAACGATGCTCTGGTGGAACTCACAGGTGCTCTGGCCGGTTTTACCCTGGCATTGCAGAATACAAAGCTTATTGCTATAATAGGTGCTATTACTGGATTTGCAGCAGCTCTTTCTATGGCTGCATCGGAATATTTATCCACAAAGGCCGAAGGAGAAGGGAAGAGTCCGCTTAAATCATCTTTCTATACAGGGGTGGCATATTTGTTAACGGTTGTATTGCTGATATTGCCCTATATCTTCATAAGCAATTACTACCTCGCACTTGCTCTGGCTCTGATTATAGCTATTTTGATCATTGCTTTTTTCAATTTCTTTATGTCTGTTACAAACGATCTGAATTTCCGCAAGCAATTTCTGGAAATGGTTATTATCAGCCTTTCGGTGTCAGCTATTTCCTTTGGTATTGGTCTGTTTGTAAGGACAGTTTTCGGAATAGATGTATAATATTCAGAGAAGCGTTAATAAAAAACGGGGCTCCTGAGAGCCCCGTTTTTTTTAGCTGGATTATGGCTTTAAGTTAGCACTGAGATATTCACGGTTGAGCTTGGCAATGAAGCTGATGGATATACCTTTGGGGCATTCTACTTCGCAAGCACCTGTGTTGGAGCATGTGCCAAATCCCAGTTCGTCCATCTTTGCTATCATTGCTTTCACGCGGCGTTCGGCTTCTACCTGTCCTTGCGGAAGCAGTGCCAGATGAGAAACTTTAGCAGCAACGAACAGCATTGCAGAGCTGTTCTTACATGTAGCTACGCATGCACCACATCCGATACAGTTAGCAGCATCAAAGGCACGATCAGCAACGTCCTTAGGAATAGGAATGGTGTTGGCATCAGGAGCCCCGCCGGTATTTACGGAAATATATCCTCCGGCCTTGATTATCTCGTCCAGAGCAGAACGGTCAACCATCAAGTCTTTGATTACCGGGAATGCCTTGGCTCTCCACGGTTCCACTGTGATGGTTTCTCCGTCTTTGAACAGACGCATATGCAACTGACAGGTTGTTATACCAGTGTCAGGGCCGTGGGCTCGTCCGTTGATATACATGGAGCAGGCGCCACAAATACCTTCGCGGCAGTCATGGTCAAAGGCAACAGGGTCTTTGCCTTCGTTGATGAGTTTTTCGTTCAGCAGGTCCATCATCTCCAGGAAGGAGGCAGCTGTAGGGACATCATTCAATTCATAGGTTTCAAAGTGTCCCTTGTCGTGTGGACCATTTTGTCTCCAAACACGGAGTTTTATGTTGATAGTTTTATTTGCCATAGCAAAGAATTTTTTAGTTTGAAAAATTATTTGGCCACTTTGTAGTTACGTACTTTAACCTCGGTTTCCTCGTAAACAAGTGGTTCTTTGTTCAATTCCCACTTGTGGTCTTTCTCCCCATCGCCAGAGTATTCCCAGGCGGCAACATACATAAACAGGTCGTCGCGACGCAGGGGTTCGCCTTCCTCTGTTTGATATTCTTCACGGAAGTGTCCACCGCAGGATTCTTCACGATGCAGAGCGTCAATAGCCATGAGTTCACCAAGCTCAAAGAAATCGGCTACACGGTTGGCTTTTTCCAGTTCAACGTTAATACCATCAGCACTGCCAGGGATACGTACATTTTTCCAGAATTCCTCACGCAGAGCACGGATTTCTTCAATAGCTTCCTGTAGTTTTTGAGCATTACGCACAATACCTACTTTGTTCCACATAATTTTACCCAGCTCGCGGTGGAAGTGGTCAACAGAGTATTTTCCGTTGATGCTCATCAGCTTGTTGATATGTTCTTTGACGTCTTTTTCCACTTTTTCAAATTCCGGATGGTCAGTAGGGATAGGTGCAACGTTAATCTGGTCGGCAAGGTAATTCTGAATAGTATATGGCAGAACAAAATATCCGTCAGCCAATCCTTGCATGAGCGCGGAAGCACCCAGACGGTTGGCGCCGTGGTCAGAGAAGTTTGCCTCACCAATGACGAACAAGCCAGGAATAGTGGACATCAGCTCATAGTCAACCCACAATCCGCCCATAGTATAGTGGACGGCTGGATAGATTTTCATAGGTGTTTCGTACGGATTATCACCTGTGATTTTTTCATACATCTGGAAGAGGTTGCCGTAGCGGTCTTCAATGACTTTTTTACCCAGGCGCTCAATAGCATATTTAAAGTCAAGGAAAACGCCTTCTTTTGTCGGATTATTCTCTATTCCGTAGCCAGCATCACACATTTTCTTGGCTGCACGGGCAGCAACATCGCGAGGAACAAGGTTTCCGTAAGCTGGATACATTCTTTCCAGATAGAAATCGCGGTCCTCATCCGGGATGTCTTCGGGACGTTTTTTACCCAGGCGGATAGCTTCGGCATCTTCCAATTTCTTTGGTACCCAGATACGTCCGTCGTTACGCAGACTTTCGGACATCAAAGTGAGCTTGGACTGGTAAGGTCCGTGTTGTGGAATAGCTGTTGGGTGAATCTGAACATAAGCAGGGTTGGCAAAGGCAGCACCGCGTTTATGGGCTTTCCAGATAGCACTGGCGTTTGACCCCATAGCATTGGTAGAGAGGAAATAGACATTTCCGTATCCACCTGTGGCAAGCACTACAGCATGGCCAAACCAGCGCTGTATTTCGCCGGTAATCAGATTACGTGTGATAATTCCGCGGGCGCGTCCGTCAATGATGACCAGGTCCATCATCTCGGTACGCGGGTAAAGCTTAACTTTTCCTGTGTTTACTTGGCGCATAAGTGCCTGGTAAGCGCCGAGCAAAAGCTGCTGGCCTGTTTGACCGCGGGCATAGAAGGTACGGGAAACCAGCACACCACCGAAGGAGCGGTTTGCCAGCAATCCACCATATTCACGGGCAAATGGAACCCCCTGAGCAACAGCCTGGTCAATGATGTTAACACTTACTTCGGCCAGACGATAAACATTGGCTTCACGTGAACGGTAGTCACCACCTTTGATTGTATCATAGTACAAACGCCATACACTATCTCCGTCATTCTGGTAATTTTTTGCAGCATTGATACCACCCTGGGCAGCTACCGAGTGAGCTCTACGAGGGCTATCCTGGTAGCAAAATACTTTTACGTTAAATCCCATTTCTGCCAGGGAAGCAGCAGCTGATGCACCAGCTAAACCGGTACCTACGACAATGATGTCCAGCTTGCGTTTATTGGCAGGGCTTACCAGAGCCTGGCTTTCTTTATAATTAGTCCATTTTTCTGCCAGACGCCCTTTTGGGATTTTTGATTCGAGTTTTATCATGGTTGATGATTTTTTTGTTTAAGCTAATGGATGTGTGAAGTAAAAATACCAGGGAATTAATCCGAAGATAAGAGTAATGATAACGGCGTATATATCGCCAATAACTCCCCATATTTTACGCCAGCGGTCATTGCTCCATCCAAGAGTCTGGAAAGCTGACCACAGAGCGTGATGTAAGTGCAATCCCAGAGCTATGGCTCCGATGATGTAAAGAATGTCTATCCAGATATTGGTCTGGAACAAAGATACCACCAGTTTGTAGGTGTCATGCATGGTCTGTCCGTTGTAGGTGACTTCTGGCATGGGGCCAAATTTCACTTTCCAGAAAAAGTTAGCCAGATGAATGGCCAGAAAAGTGAGAATTATCAGGCCAAGCCATATCATATTTCTGGATGACCATGTGCTCTGATGGCGTCTGACTGCCATAGCATAACGTTTAACCCCTCGTTTGTTGAGGTTATAGATTTCAATCCACAGAGCATAGAGAATGTGAATGATAAAGCCTAAAGCCAGAATAGGCTCCATCACTCGCACAAACGGGTTTGTGCCCATGAAATTTGCTCCTAAATTGTACGCCTCCGGACCTACCAGTAATAAACTATTCAAAGTTGCATGCACAGCTAAGAATAGAATCAGGAACAGTCCCGAGAGGCTCATCAAGAATTTTTTTCCAATGGAACTGTTTAAAAATCCTGCCATCTTAAGTAATTTTAATTTTGGTAAATTTTCCACTAATTTGTTTAACATTTTTTATTTACCCAAAAAAATCACTAATATTTTAAAACATTTTTCTTTATCAATGTTTTTTGTCATTTTAGGTTAAAAAGTATTTTTTACTATGAAAGCACCTAAGTTTTCAAAGGAATTTTTTATTTCCCGTCGTAGAGAGTTGCTGGAACGTTTGCCAGAGAATTCGGTAGCTTTTGTTATTAGTGCTGATGATCTTCCGCGCAATGGAGATCAGACTTTTGTTTTCCGTCAGAATTCAGATTTATATTATTTGACAGGTGTGGAACAGGAACAGACAATTCTGGTCCTTTGTCCGTCACATCCGCAGGAGAAATTCCGGGAAGTACTGTTTATACGTCGGTCATCGCCTGAGCTGGAGACATGGATAGGGCATAAATTGACCAAAGAAGAGGCAAGGGAAATTTCCGGTATCCAGACTATTTATTGGTTTGATGAGTTTGAGACATATTTAGCCGAATTTATGTATTATTCGCAGGATGTCTTTATTAGTGTAAATGAAAACATGAAATATCAGCGTTTTTATAATGATGCAGAGTATCGTTTCATTGAACGCTTGCGTTTTCTGTATCCTTTGCATACTTACAAGCGTCTGGGCCTTTTCCTTGTACCGATGCGTTTGCGGAAGACTGCTGAGGAACTTGAAGTTATAAAATATGCTATTGAGTTGACCGGAAAAGCTTTCCTGCGCGTCTTGAGATTTATCCGTCCGGGAGTTTACGAATATCAGGTGGAAGCAGAGATTATTCATGAGTTTGTTAGCAATGGTGTCAGGTCTGTGGCTTATCAGTCAATAATAGCCAGTGGTGAGAATGCTAATGTTTTGCATTATATATATAATAATAAGGTGTGCGAAGATGGGGATATGCTTCTAATGGATTTTGGATCAGAGTATCTCAATTATGCAGCGGATTTGACACGTACTGTTCCGGTTAATGGTAAATTTTCCTCCCGTCAGGCAGAGGTATATGATGCTGTTTACATGGTACAACGTTATATGATAGAGGAATTTATCCGTCCTGGCCTCACTATTAATCAAATAAATGAAGAAGCAGACAGGCAAATAGCCGATCGCCTGGTGGATCTGGGATTGATAAAAGAATCGGAGAAACATGTAAGAGATAGAGTTAAGGCGTATTATCCGCATGGACTTTCGCATTTTATGGGTCTGGATGTCCATGATGTAGGTACAAAAGACACACCTCTGGATGAGGGTATGATAATAACCGTGGAGCCGGGAATTTACATTAAGGAAGAAGGTTTGGGCGTACGTCTGGAAAATGATGTTCTTATTACAGACCATGGCACAAAAGACCTTATGAACAAAATACCTCTGGAGAGGCAGGTTATAGAAGATTTAATGAGTAAATAATTTTTGAATAATTTGTCAATTAAATAATTTAGTAGAAAAATCTGGAGCTATGTTAAAGTCAATAGTTTTTCGCAATACAACTATAAGATTTGAGGATATAGGTCAGGGTGAGCCAATTGTGTTATTACATGGTTTTCTGGAAAGTCTGGATGTATGGGATGAATTTGCCGAGGAATTGGCTAGGGATTTCAGAGTGATAAGTATAGATTTACCGGGACACGGCCGCACCGGAATTGTAGATTTTGTCCATACTATGGATATAATGGCTGAGGCGGTTAAGGAAGTTTTGGATTATTTGGGTTTACATAAGATATTGTTGGTTGGGCATTCCATGGGCGGATATGTGTCGTTGCAGTTTCTTAAGGATTATCCGGATTATTTATGCGGATTGATATTATTGCATTCTTCTCCGTTGCCTGATACCGAGGAGAGAAAAAAAGCCAGGGATGAGATGATACGCGGTATAAAAAGCGGTAAAAAAGTTGTTATAGCCAAGGAACACGTAAATAAAACTTTTGCACCGGATAATATTGAGAAGTTTGTAAAAAAGGTTGGTTTTTTGAAAATCATAGCATTAAATACACCTAACGACGGTATTGTTGCTGCTTTGGAAGGTATGAAGCGTCGTCCGGATTACAGGCAAGTGCTAAAAAAGGCTACCATACCTGTTTTGTATGTGCTGGGGTTGAAAGATAATTTTATTCCTGTAGATATTCTTGGTAAGTTTGAATTACCTAAGTCGGGCGAGGTGCTTAAATTGGAGAGTAGCGGCCATCAAGGGTTTATTGAAGAAAAGGAAAAAGTTCTTGAAGAAATACGGAATTTTGCAAAAAAATGTTTCAAATAGTTTTGTTTTGAAAAAAAAATATTAATTTCGTTGGAGATTATTTATACACTATTTTTGTGTATTGCTTGGAGGGATGGCCGAGTGGACGAAGGCGCACGCCTGGAGAGCGTGTGTACCCCCACCGGGGTACCGCGGGTTCGAATCCCGCTCCCTCCGCCAGAAAAAAATCAATTTTAATTTAAACATAAAATAAAGAAAAATGAAAAAATTACTGGCAGTTATTACAATTTTAAGCGTGCTTTTCTTAGGCGTTAATATGACTTATGCACAAGAAACTACTGGTGATACCGCTAAGTCTGATACCGCAAAGGTAGATACGGCTGCAGCTGCTCAGAAGGTTACCGTACATAACAAGGAAGACATCAAGGAGCAACAGGCTGCTAAAACCGAAGTAGGTATTCATCAGGAGTTGAGAACAAAATTTATTGAAGGTGGTCCTGGTTTCATGGCCGTAATTCTTTTGACCTTCATCCTTGGTCTGGCTATTGCTCTGGAGCGTATTCTTTATTTGATTTTCTCTTCCATTAATACAAAGAAATTTATTGAGAAAATTGAGGCAGCTCTGGAAGAAGGTGGTATTGAGGCAGCTAAAGATGTTGCCCGTAACACCCGTGGGCCTGTTGCAAGTATTTACTATCAGGGCCTGAGCCGTTATGATAAAGGCATTGATGTTGTGGAAAAATCTGTTATGACATACGGTAGTGTTCAGACCGGTTTGCTTGAAAGAGGTCTGACATGGATTTCTCTGTTTATTGCTATTGCTCCTATGTTAGGATTTATGGGTACTGTTATCGGTATGATTGAAGCTTTTGACGCTATTGAGAAAGCCGGTGATATTTCTGCAGGATTGGTTGCTCACGGTATTAAGGTTGCTTTGATTACTACTGTTTCTGGTTTGATAGTTGCTATTACGTTGCAGATATTCTTTAACTATATTTCTGCTAAGATTGACTCTTTGGTAACAGATATGGAAGATGCTTCTGTTACCCTTATTGATATGCTTGTTAAGTATAGTGAAAAACATCAAAACTAATAACAATGCGTCACGACAGATTTAAACTCATTATAGATATTTTCCTGGGCATTATCCTTGCAATCTCAGTAATTTTAACTGTATTATTTTACTCCGATACATCTAATGTTGAGGTACTCAATACTTTCCTCTACTGGGCTTATATTCTTCTGGGAGTAGCTGTTTTGGTTGCTTTCATCATAGCTCCGGTAGTAGGAATGATACAGAATCCTAAATCTGCGGTTAAGGGAGTAGTTGCTCTGGTAATTTTGCTTGGTATTATAGGTATTGCTTATTCACTTTCTTCAACTACACCTGTGGATATTAGCATTGAGGTTAAAAATATGGATTTAGCATTGAGATTAGCAGATACTTCTTTGATTTCTATGTATATCCTGGGTGCTCTTGGAATATTGGCAATTATTTTGGCTGAATTAAAGCAATTGCTTCAATAAAAAATAATTTCGCTCCGCTATATTAGAGCGGAGCGAAATTTATAAAAACTAAAATAGCTATGGCACGTAGAAGGAAAGGTATTCCCGAAATAAATGCAGCCTCTATGGCTGACATTGCTTTTATGCTTTTGATATTCTTCCTGGTGACAACCACCATGAGTGTGGATAGAGGCATAACACGTAAATTACCGCCGCCTGTACCACCTAATTCAGAGGCACCGAAAGTTAAAGAGCGTAACGTTTTAAGTGTACTTGTTAATAAAGATAATCAGGTAGCTGTAAATGGTGATTTGACAACACTTGATGCTCTGACAGAGCGTGTTAAAGAGTTCATTGTTAATCCTAACGATGATCCCAACCTCTCGGAGCATGAATATATTAAGGATTTGCTGGAAAAGGAAAAGGCCAAGCCAAAACCTGATATGAATAAGATACAGTTGTATGAAGAGATTTTGGAGAAAATTGGTAATGTATACAAGTCAAAAGGCGTGGTTTCTTTGCAGACCGACCGTTCAACCAAATATGAGAAATATATTCAGGTACAGGATGCGATTGTTAAAGCCTTTAATGAGTTAAGGGATGACTTATCCAAGCAGATTTACGGAAAGCCTTTTGATAAGCTCAAGGAAGATCAGCAGAAACTTATAAGAGAGATTTATCCTATCTCTATCTCTGAGGCAGAGCCTCGTCGTGTTATGACTAAATAATTAAATTTTTTTGAAATGGCTGTTATTGGAAAAAAGAAGGAAAGGTCAACACCTGCTATATCAACAGCTTCGCTGCCGGACATTATTTTCATTCTTTTGTTCTTCTTTATGGTTTCCACTACCATTAAGGAAGTGGATTATAAGGTGATTATCCGGTTGCCTGAGGCCACACAAATTAAAAAGCTGGAAAATAAATCCCTGGTAAGTTATATTTACATTGGTCCACCGCAGAAGGCCCTACAGGAAAAATATGGAACTAAACCAGTTATTCAGCTTAATGACCAGATTGCAGGGCTTGATGATATTCCAAGGTTTGTGGAACAGGAGCGTGCCCAGCGTCCTCAGGCTGATGTCCCTAAGATGACATTTTCGCTCAAGGTGGACAAGGAGACTGATATGGGTATTGTTACTGACGTTAAGCAAGAGCTGCGCAAGGTACAGGCTCTTAAGATAAATTATTCGGCGCGTAAGCCCTATAAGAAGTAAACGTTTGCATTAGGACGCTTCTTTAAGGTAGAGCCTTGATAATCATCAAGGCTCTACCTTTTTTTTTCTTTTTTTTAAGGTTTTATATGTTTAAAAATTGACAATAGTCTTTCTACAAATTTGTAAATTATTGTAACTTCACAGCTGAATTTCAAATTCTAAAATTTATAACCAATGGCAGACAAGCAAAAAAAATGGATAACTTGTGACGGTAATTATGCTGCTGCTCATATAGCATATATGTTCAGTGAGGTAGCAGCTATATATCCAATTACTCCGTCCTCTCCTATGGCGGAGCATGTTGACGAATGGGCAGCTAAGGGAAGAAAAAACCTTTTCGGTGATGAGGTAAAGGTAACTGAGATGCAGTCGGAAGCTGGTGCTTCTGGTGCTGTACATGGTGCTTTGCAGAGTGGGGCTCTGACCACTACTTTTACTGCTTCTCAGGGTTTGCTTCTGATGATACCTAACATGTACAAGATAGCAGGTGAGCTTTTACCGGGTGTTTTCCATGTAAGCGCTCGTACAGTAGCTACACATGCTTTGTCAATTTTCGGTGACCACAGTGATGTATATTCTGTTCGTCAGACTGGTTTTGCCATGCTGGCATCCGGTAGTGTGCAGCAGGTAATGGATCTGGCTGGTGTTGCTCACCTGGCAGCTATTAAAAGTCGTATTCCTTTTGTACATTTCTTTGATGGTTTCCGTACATCTCATGAAATTCAGAAGGTTGAGATGTTGACCGAGGACGATCTTCGTCCGTTGGTTGACTGGGAAGCTATTGAGCGTTTCCGCAAAAATGCTCTTAACCCTGAACATCCGGTTACTCGTGGTACTGCTCAGAACCCAGATATATTCTTCCAGGCACGTGAGTCTATTAACCGTTTCTACGAAGCTGTTCCGGATATTGTTGAACAGTACATGCAGGAAATTTCCAAGATTACAGGCCGTGAATATCATCCGTTTACATATTACGGTGATCCCGAGGCCAAGTATGTTGTTGTTGCTATGGGATCGGTTACTGAGACAATCCGTGAGGTTGTTGATTATCTGAATGCTCAGGGCGAAAAAGTTGGTTTGATTACTGTTCACCTGTTCCGTCCTTTCTCCAAGAAGTATTTCTTTAAGGTATTGCCAAAGACAGTTGAACGTATAGCAGTGCTTGACCGTAGCAAGGAACCTGGAGCTCCTGGCGAGCCTTTGTATATGGATGTTGTAGAAGCTTTCTACGGACAGGATCTGCAGCCAATAGTAGTGGGTGGTCGTTATGGTCTTTCGTCCAAGGATACTACACCGGCTCATATCCTTGCTGTTTATAAGAACCTTATGCAGAAGGAACCCAAGAATCACTTTACCATCAGTATTATTGATGATGTTACTTTTACTTCTCTGCCTCTGTTGCCTGAGATTGACCTGGCTCCTGAAGGAACATTCCAGGCTAAATTCTATGGTATAGGTTCTGACGGTACAGTAGGTGCCAACAAGAACACTATCGCCATTATTGGTGACAATACTGATAAATACGCTCAGGCATATTTTGTTTATGACTCTAAGAAATCCGGTGGTGTAACAGTATCTCACCTGCGTTTTGGTGATAAACCTATTCGGTCCACTTATCTGGTTACTACCCCTGACTTTGTTGCATGTCATGTACCAGCTTATCTGCATAAGTTTGACATGCTCAAAGGATTGAAAAAAGGTGGAACATTCCTGCTTAATACTGTTTGGTCAGTAGAGGAGACACTGGAACGTTTGCCCAATCATGTTAAGAAATATCTGGCAGAGAACGATATTAATTTCTATATCATTAATGCTACCAAGATTGCTCACGAAGTAGGACTTGGCAACCGTACAAGTACTGCTCTGCAGGCAGCCTTCTTCAAGGTATCCGGAGTAATTCCTTATGAACTGGCTCTGGAAAAGATGAAGGAAGCAGTTGTTAAGAAGTTCTCGCGTAAAGGTGAGGAAATTGTTAACGCTAATATTGCTGCTATTGAGCGTGGTGGCGAGGAAGTTATTAAGGTTGATGTGCCGGCAGAGTGGAAAGATTTGCCTGTTGAGGAAGACCCATTTGCTCCTAAGGGCGCTATGAACGAATTTGTTAGCAAGGTCGCTGATGTAATGAACCGTCTGGAAGGCGATAGCTTGCCAGTAAGTGTATTTGTTGACCGCGAGGACGGAACATTCCCTCCGGGTACTACTCAGTTTGAGAAACGTAAGGTTGCAGTTGAAGTACCTCGTTTTAACGAAGAAAATTGTATTCAGTGTAACTATTGTGCTTATTCCTGTCCTCATGCAGTTATCCGTCCATTCCTGATGACCGAGGAAGAAGCTCAGAAGTATCAGGAAATGGGTGGTGCTGTCCTCAAAGCTATTGGTAAGGAATTCAAAGGATTGTATTTTACAATTGCAGTTAGTGTTGACGACTGTACAGGTTGTGGTGTTTGTGTTGATGTTTGTCCTGGTAAGAAAGGTAATAAGGCATTGAGTATGGCGCCATTTACAGAAGAAGAGGAGAAACAGAGCTTGTTTGACTGGCTTGACAAAAACGTTGGATACAAATCCAATCTGGCTGATAAGAAAAAGACCGTTAAGAACAGTCAGTTTGCACGTCCGCTGTTTGAGTTCCACGGAGCATGTCCGGGATGTGGTGAAACACCGTATATTAAACTTGTTACCCAGCTCTACGGTGATCATATGACAATTGCTAATGCTACAGGTTGTTCGTCTATTTACGGTGGTTCTGCACCTTCTACACCGTATCGTGCTGGTGATGATGGACGCGGTCCTGCATGGGCCAACTCTCTGTTTGAGGACAACGCTGAGTATGGTTATGGTATGGCTGTTGGTTATCAGCGTATCCGTGAGCGTATAGCCAACCGTATGCAGCAGATTCTGGACGGAGATTACAGTGACCAGCTGAAGGAAGCTGCCAAGTTGTGGCTTGAATCACAGGAGACATACGAGGCCAGCCGCGAAGCTGCCGATAAGATTATCCCTGTTCTGGAAAAAGATGGTAGTGATATTGCCAAAGAACTGCTGATTTACAAGGATTATCTGACCAAGAAATCCGTATGGATTATCGGTGGTGACGGTTGGGCTTATGACATTGGTTATGGTGGATTAGACCATGTATTGGCCAGTGGTGCAGATGTTAATATTCTGGTTCTGGATACCGAGGTTTATTCCAATACCGGTGGTCAGACATCCAAGGCTACTCCGACCGGTGCAGCTGCTAAATTCTCCTTCTCAGGTAAGCCAATCCGCAAGAAAGACCTTGGTGCTCTGGCAATGACCTACGGATATGTTTATGTAGCTTCTGTTGCTATGGGTGCTAATATGGCTCAGTATCTCAAGGCTGTCCGTGAGGCTGAAAGCTATAAAGGTCCTTCTATCATCATAGCTTTCTCTACATGTATTGCTCACGGATTGCGGGATATGAGCTATGCACAGAGCTTTATGAAGGATGGTGTTGAGGCTGGTGCATGGATACTTTACCGTTATGACCCACGTCTGGAAGCTGAAGGTAAGAATCCGTTGCAGATTGACAGCAAAGAACCTGATTTCAGTAAGTTACGTGATTGGATGCTTAAGCAGACACGTTTCAGTGCTTTGATGCGTACCTTCCCCGAAAGAGCTGAGATGCTCTTCAAGAAAGCCGAGGAAGACGCTCGTTGGCGCTGGAACTACTACAAGCATCTGGCTTCTATAAAATGGGGTGAGGAATAAACCTTCCTTGCCTTGATAGGTATAGGGCAGGCAGCCTCTGCACGGCAGCCTGCCCTTTTTGTTTTAAAGAAAGATATCGTTTTGCCTTGCGGCAATTTGGATTATTACCACTAATGGCACGGATTAGCACGAATGAGTTATCAATCCGTCTGGCTTCCTTTTCAAGGGAGGAGTATTCGTGCATTAGTGGCATTTATTGT
>CAZYSM010000017.1:24683-50893 GCA_964649975.1 uncultured Bacteroidales bacterium
AAATTCCACGACTGCCATCGTGGGTTAATGATAGGTCGTCCTGGCTGTGCTCGGACTTGTTTTGTGGCATTCGCCGCAATTTGTGTTTTGTGCCTGTGCTACAACAATGCGTTAGGGATAGGAGCGGAGACAGGGCGCAGGCAGAGGCGAGATAGCACATGAGCGAGGAGGCGAGCAGAGTAAGCCACCGCAGCCATAGGTGATACCCGCCTCTGGCAAGCCCTGCCGCAGCGGATAGCCCGACCCTCGCCCGCTGTTTTTAGTTTTTTTACTTGTGCACTAAGATAGAATTATGTTCTTTTGTAGGAGTTTAGATGATTTTTGCCGGGCGAGGGGAACGCCCAAAAAATAAAAATCAGGAGATATGAGCGAACATTACAAGAGGATTTTCAATGTGTTGTTCATTGCTGTGTTTTCGGCAATGTTGGGGCTTGGTATAGTCGGGCCTTTGATGCCTATTTATGCGCAGAAATTGGGGGCAACAGGTGTGTGGCTGGGAATAATTTTCTCTGGCTTTTCTCTTTCGCGCGCTATTTTTATGCCAATAATCGGCAGATTGTCGGACAAGAAAGGCAGAAAGAAATTTATCACCCTTGGACTGTTGTTTTATACCATAATATCCTTGCTTTACATAGCAGCTCATAGTGTATGGACGCTTTCGCTGGTGAGGTTTTTACACGGGTTTGCCTCGGCAATGGTCATACCAATAGTTATGGCCTATGTGGGCGAGACATCCAAGGAAGGACGGGAGGGCCGTCGTATGGGCTTGTTCAATATTGCTTTTTTCCTGGGCATGGGCGCAGGGCCTTTGCTGGGAGGCGTATTGCATGACACGCTGGGTTTTAATGCGGTTTTCCATACCATGGCTGCCCTGACGGGGTTTGCTTTTTTGCTGACACTGTTTTTATTGCCTGATGTGCGTGTTGCCGAGAGCAAAGGAAAAGAGAAAAAAGCAGAAATTTCCTTCGGAAAGATTTTCAGTAGTCATACCCTGAAAGGATTATTGATTTACCGTTTTGTCAATGCTATGGGGCGTGGTGGAGTGATGTCTTTTTTGCCTGTGTTGGCTGCAAATATACATATTACGCCTGCTGAGGTAGGAGTGATTTTGACTACTAATATATTTTTCATGGCCTTGTTGCAAGGCTTTTTCGGTTACCTGGCAGATAAGTGGAACAAATTTTATATGGTTGTTGCAGGGGCCATTATTGGAGCTGTGGCTTTGATATTAATACCTCTGGCACGTAATTTCTGGACTTTTATGGCTCTGGCTTTACTTATGGGCCTTGGAGGTGCTATCTCTATGCCAGCAGCTACGGCTATTAATGTGCGTATAGGTAATCGTTACGGAATGGGGGCTTCTATGGGCTTGTTCAATATGGCTATGAGTGTGGGAATGATACTGGCACCTCTGATTTCCGGTATAGTG
Organism: uncultured Bacteroidales bacterium; assembly: GCA_964649975.1. GTDB lineage: Bacteria > Bacteroidota > Bacteroidia > Bacteroidales > S143-33 > S143-33. The sequence continues at coordinate 26,113 of CAZYSM010000017.1, forward strand.
ATGGATGTGTGGGGATTGCAATATATTTTCTATGTGGCTGGTGCAATTTCTTTTGTAGGCATTGCTATTTTCTTTTATTACCTTTATCTGGGTATGCGCACCGAAGAAGGGCAGTATTATGCTAATTGATAGCAGATTATTCGTCAAAGTATTTCAATCGGGTTTTTCCGTAAGAGAGATTTCCGCCAAAGAAGTAATTGGCAAGGAAGTAAGGCGTGCGCGAACCCAAAAGGCCCTTTTTCTGAAAGCGGCGGGGTGATACCAGCACTTTTCCGCATTGGCGAAGGATGCCGAAGCGGAATCCGTGAGCTACGGCGTTGGTGGCGTATTGACTATCCTCGGCAAATTCCATAGCCGGAAATCCGCCGATTGCCTGATGGACACTGGCACGCGCCATCATAAAGACCTGAAAAGCAGGACGGTGTGTTTTTTCCAGCATCAACATTCCTATGTTGGTGAGCTGGTAGATGAGCTGGAAGCGTGGATTAGTGGATATAACTACCTGGTCGTTCTTTATTTCGTAAGGGGTGAGCAGGGGACCAGCCACGTCAAGGTTGCGCTGTTGGAATTCATTGATAGCCTGTTCCAGAAATAAAGGATGCGGCAGGATAATATCCGCATCAATGAAGATGAGTATTTCTGCGCCAAGGTCAATGGCTTTTTCCGCCCCGTTGTTGCGGCCCAGGTAAGGATGTCCACCTTCGGTGATGATGAAGCCGTGGCGCTGGGCAATTTGCCGTGTCTGGTCGGAGGAATTGGCATCAGCCAGAATTTTGATAAATCCTTGAAAGGTCTGATTTTCCAGGGATTGTATCAGGCGTGGCAGATATTGCTGTTCGTTTTTTGTGGGCACGATGATGGCTATTTTATTTTCCATTTTCCGTGATTTTTGTTGTTTGTAAAATTCCAAGCACAATCAGGGTTTGTCCTGTGACGTATAAAATCATATTAGCTTCGCGATGCAGAGGATACTGCGTTATGAATAGAGTAATGGAAAGTGCTGCATCCGAGATTAAAAAGATCAGGGCGCCCCAGAAGACAGCGCATATCTTACCGGTGAATTGTTGGCAGTGCAGGTAAGCTATATAGGTCACACTTGTTATTATCAGTGCATAGATAATGACGGGTATTTTCATCTGTCCCAGATGTGGCCATAGCAGGGCTACAAGGGCTGTTGCGGTTAAAAGCAATATGGCAAGTAGGGTATAGTTTTTGTCCTGAATGTTGTTGATTTTTAGCTTGTAAGAAAATGTGATGATGTAAAAAACATGTGCAAGCAGGAAGCTTCCGAGGCCGGGCAGGAAAAACTTGTCATTTAGCCGGTTTAATTCCATGAAGAAATCACCGCTTGTGGAAGCAATGAGGGCGAGTAATATTCCGATAGACAGCAGGTTGTAGCGGGTAGTATTTATCACGAGTAATACTATCAGCACAGGCATAAGCAATGTTTTGACAAATACAGCAAGGGTAAAAGGCGATTTGTTCCAGTGAAACAGTGCCAGATAGATGATAAGGAGCAGATATTCAAGGATGATTAGAGACTTGCCTTTCATAATTTTATTTATGAGCTTTGTATTAAAATTAGTGTAAAAAATTGTCTTATGAAAAGAATAGTTTTGTTAGTGTTGTTATTTGCCTGGTTGACAGGATTTTCCCAGACTGCAGGATATAAATATCTGGTGTCGTTTGGACTGGGCGGAAGTTATCTGGGAACAGCAAGTCATCTGGCTAAAAATCAGTATATTGATATGAATATTTCACCGGAATTTGATTTGCATTTTAAGGTTTTTGCCACGGATAATATTGCTGTGGGAATGGCTGGAGGATGGCAGCGTTTTGTATATTCTGGGCAGATAGATACCATAGGATCCTCGCTTGCTGCTACCAAGTGGAATTTTGGGCTAAGTGCTTACTGGTATTACATTAACAAAAGTAATTTTGTAATGTACACTGGAGCCAGGGCAGGGTTATCTTATTGGCACTATCGTGCGAGCGCCAATATTGATTATTATCTGGATAACTATTTTGGTAAATACGCCGGTCTGGTAAAAAATTATATTAAAACTGACGGCACTTTTTCCTATTCTTTAATGTCATTTCAGGTAACGCTTATAGGAGTGGGAGTATATCCGGTCAAGCAATTGGGATTTTACGGAGAGCTGGCAGTAGGTTCGCCATATTGGTTTAATTTGGGGCTAAATTACCGTTTTAATTCCAGCAAAGTCAAGAAAGCTTTTGGTGTTTGATTATGAGGATATTGATTGCACCACTTAACTGGGGTATGGGGCATGCCACGCGTGTGAGCGTATTGGTGGATTTATTGATCAGGGATAATGAAATTTTACTTGTTGCCCAGGGACGAGGATATTATTTTTTGAAGCAGCGTTTTCCCCAGCTGAGGATTATTAAGCCACCACGTCTGGAACTGCGTTATGCCCGCAGCAAGCTGTTTTTTAATCTCTCACTGGTTTTTATTGTAATTAAGCTCATAAGCAATTGTATGATGGACAGGGTTTTGTTGCAGAGGTTAATCAAGGATTTTGACCCGGATTTGATAATTTCGGATAATCGTTTTTGTTTCTGGTCGCGGCGGGTAAGGAGCGTTTATCTAACACATCAGTTGCAGGTGGAGGTGCCCTGGGCATTGCGTTTTTTCAATGGATTGGTGCAAAAGTTGAACAAGTATTTTATCCGGAAATATGATATGGTGTTGGTTCCAGATGTAGAAAAAGATAATGCTTCACTGGCTGGCAGGCTTTCCCATCCCTGGCAGGTGCCGGGTAATGTCCGTTATATAGGGCTGCTGTCCCGTTTTTATGGAATGTCGTGTATTGCTTCGGAAGAATATCAAGTGGTGGCAGTGGTTTCGGGGCCTGATCCTGCCCGGACGCGTCTGGTAAATATTTTACGCAGGCAGCTTTCTGAAACTGAGTTCAAGGGTTTGATTGTCAGTGGAAAACCCGAAGCGGATATTTCTGATGCTTGCGATAATGTTACAGTAGTGCCTCATCTTGAAGACAAAGATTTTTGCAGATATATCCTGGGTGCACGTTTTGTGATAGTGAGGGCAGGCTATTCGTCATTGATGGATATGGTGGCACTTGGGCGTAGTGCTATTATTATTCCCACACCGGGGCAAACGGAGCAGGAATATTTAGCCCGTTATTTGCACGGAAAAAAGTATTTTTATGCCATAGATGAAGACGAGGTTAATCTAAGAGAACAATTACTGCAGTTTGGCAGGGTTAAGGACGAGCTGGAAGAGAATATACTCCGGCTGCGGAAAGAAGCGTTTTTTGTGCATAAGGAATTAAAGCAAATCTTAATGTGATGCGTGGAATTTTTTTGCTGATATTTTCGTTGATTTTTTTTCGCGGATATGGTTCAGTTGCTGCGGATTCCGTGGTTTATGACACATTGGCTAATGGCATCCGTGTGGTGCAGGTATTTGATACTACTGAGGAAAATGTTTATATCAGTTTTTTTGCACGTTATACGCCCATCACGTCGGATTATTTTATGGGCAGGGACAGGATATTTGCCTATCTGACAGGTGGCAGGATAATCAATGATAATGTTTTTGTCCGTTCGGTGGTATGCTCTGCGGATGCCGTGGATTCGGCTTTTCGTTTTATCAGGGACAGGGTTTTCCGTTCGCAGTTCCGGTCTGCCCAGGTCAAGGAGGCTCTTGTTTATCTCAAGCAGCCACTGCCGTTAGAGTATCGTGCAGCGGAATTGATAGTTTATCCGCGGTCTTATCCATTGAACAGGCGCATTTCTGAGTTTATGACACCCCAGCAGATAGCCGAATTTGCCCATGAGTTTGACTTACACGATATTGTGCTGGTGGTGAGGGGCGGGCTTGTGGAGAACGTGGATTCCCTGGCCGAAGGAATTTTCGGAGTTCTTTCTGCGTCGCCGCAGCCCGCTAAGGGGCAAGCAGCTGTTGCAAAAGTTCCGCCCCGTAGTAATCATGGACTTTATTTTGTTAATGTGCAGGATTCGTCGTTACGCCTGGGCATTGTTTTTCCGGTGGCGCAGACATGGCCGGATGTTTATCCACAGATGCTGCTATTGAAGCATTTTTTGTTGCAGTATTATCCGTGGGGAAAGTTTGTTTTCAGGTCCTCGGTGTTTGGTTCGTATGCCGGATTTTTTTTCCGGGCTAATAGCTTGCGGGAGGATTTATCGGTGCTATTTGGCAGGATAAACAGGCTTAATTCCAGTGCTATGGCATCGGCCCGCAGGGCTGCCCAGGCGGATATGGACAGTGTTTTGTCCGACCCGTGGAAAAAGAATGAACTGATTTATTTTGCTTATCTTAATGGTAAAGGTCTGGATTATAAAAGTGCTTTGTTAAATGACCTGCACAAAGCTTATGACCTCAAGCAAAACTTTACCCCGGTAGCTATAGGAAATGAATTGCTATGGGGATGTGATTTATTAAGTCTTTCGTCAAAGTATCAGATAAATTTCACTGATGATAAGATATATCGCTACCGTGTATTGAAAAAGGGTTTTAATGCCCGCACTGTCATTGACAGATACGTGAACTTTGTTTTGTATTCCCGCGCGCCCAGACGTTTTTTCTATGTATTTGATGGTAGTTTCTTTACGGATTCGGTCTTTTTGAATATCCGCGGATATGTGGCAAAAAACGAAGCTGGATTATACCGTTTTCAGACTTATTTTGTCACGGACAGTGGTAATGTTTTTCATTCTTTGATACTTTATGACGGTAAACAGTGGATAGATTCCTCGTATTACGGCAGTAGTGTTATAGATGCAAGCCATGCACAGGTGGCGCAGATGCAGCGTTATATTTTGAGTGAGATGTATTTTGACAGGTTGGGATATAAAGCCAGAATTATTTGCGATCCGGATTTATTGGTTCAGAATATTTACAAGATAAAGGTTGAGGCTGGCGATAGTGTATATTTTTACTCTTACTATGATATGGCCACTCGCGAAAAGACCAAAAGCATTGTTTATTCGTCTGCTGGCTGGGAAGAAAGTTTTTATTATTATGATTATCAGCGCATAAAACAGGGACGATATTATCTGAAAATACCCATGGTTATTGTGGAGCAAACACCGCAATATACTCTTACCTTACGTTTGAAAGAAGTAAATTTCGGGCATATACGTAAAAAAGTCTTTTCAAAATCTTATGATTTCTTGCGGGATTAGATGCTTTTGTATCCAGAGGCATGGATAAATGATCGTAGTTCGGGATTATCTGTTTCAAATATTTCCTGTTTTTCTCCTTCCCACCATTTTTGTCCGTTGTGAATGAAAACAATTTTTTCGGCCATGTTTATAACAGACTGGATGTCGTGGGTGTTGATTATAGCAGTGGTCAGGTATTCCTTAGCAATTTCCACAATAAGGTCATCAATGACGCGTGCTGTTATGGGGTCCAGTCCGGAATTAGGCTCATCAAAGAAAAGGTATTTAGGCTTATTAACAATAGCCCGTGCAATAGCCACACGTTTTTGCATTCCTCCGCTGAGCTCAGCAGGATATTTATCTTCTACGTCATAGAGGTTAACCCTGTGCAGACTTTGTATTGCTATTTCCCTGCGTGTGTCATAGTCAAAATCTGTGAACATTTCCAGAGGGAACATGACGTTTTCCAGCACTGTGAGTGAGTTAAACAGTGCTCCACCCTGAAAGACCATTCCTATTTCCTGGCGGATTTGTTTTTTTATTTTTCTGCTGGCACCGGAGAAATCGCGTCCGTCGTATAAGATTTTACCTTTATCCGGGGTGATAAGGCCCACGATGCTTTTGAGAAGTACGGTTTTGCCCGAACCGCTCTGGCCAATAATCATATTTATTTTTCCTGTATCAAAGGTGGCAGAAATGTCTTTTATTACAGGTCTGTCATCAAAATATTTCCAGACATTTTTTACTTCAATCATAATTAATCCACAAAGATTTGTTCTGGTATTTGTGGCAGCATGCCTATTTGGTGTCCTTTTTCCAGCAGGGTACGGATGGATTTCCTGCCTTCATTACCCAGTGATATTGTGAACTGATTGACATAGAGTTTAATGTGGTTATACATAACTTGATCATCCATTTCCTGGGCATATTGTCTGATAAATTTATAAGGTTCGTTGGGATTTTCAAAAGCGAATTGTACGCTTGATCGGAGTATTTCCTGTATTTTTTTCTGAATTTTGCTGTCAATCTTCCTGTGAATTATAATACCGCCCAATGGGACAGGCAATCCAGTGGTTTGTTCCCAGAATTCGCCCAGGTCAAGGATTTTTTTCAATCCGCGTTGCTGATATGTAAAACGTGTCTCGTGTATGATAAGTCCGGCATCCACTTCTTCTTTGATCAGCGCCTCTTCTATGTCGGAAAATAAGTATTCTTTGAGTAAAGGAAGTTTGTCAAAAGCCAGGTGTAACAGTAGGTTTGCAGTTGTGTGCTTGCCCGGAATAGCTATGGTATTCAGATTTGGTACTTGTTCGGGAGAAATTTGACGTTTGCTAATGAGTAGAGGACCATTATTGCGTCCCAGGGCGCTTCCGCTATCCAGAATTTTGTATTTATCGGCAATATAGGCATAGGCGTGAAAGCTAATTTTTGTAATATCAATTTCGCCACGGAAGGCAAGGCGGTTAAGCTCCTCTACATCTGCCATAATGTAGTCAAAGTCAATTCCTTGAGTGTCTATTTTGTGATGAAGCATTGCATCAAAAATAAAAGTATCATTTGGGCAAGTTGACAGTCCCACAGTGAGTTTCATTGTTAAAATTTTTTAAGTTTGTAGGAAAATTATATTTTTGACGGAAATATAGGAAGAATCATCAATTAAAAAAACATAAGTATGGGGAAAGGACATCCAAAAGGTTTGTATGTAGCGTTTTTTGCCAACATGGGTGAGCGTTTTGGCTTTTATACCATGATGGCTATTCTGGTGCTATTCTTGCAGGCAAAATACGGTTTGCCAGCAGCTAAAGCAGGGGCCATTTATAGTACATTTTATTTTGCAATATACGGACTTGCACTTGTAGGAGGTATTATTGCCGATGCCACTAAAAAACTGATGTTAACCATTACCGTGGGGTTAATAGTGATGTTTCTGGGCTATGTTCTGATGGCTATTCCAGGTTTTGGAATGAGTGTTACATTGCTTGCTCTGGGCGTAATAGCCTTTGGTAATGGCCTGTTTAAAGGAAATCTGCAGGCACTTGTTGGTAATCTCTACGAATATCCGGAATATTCCCATCTGCGTGACCGTGCTTTTAATATTTTCTACATGGGTATTAATATTGGAGCTTTCTTTGCTCCAAGTGCTGCTACAGGTGTGCGTAACTGGTGGTTGAAAATTCATGGATTGGGATATAACGCAAACTTACCTCAGTTGAGCCACGCTTATTTGAACGGAACTTTGACTGGCGAAAAACTGGAAGAATTCCGTAAGTTAGCCGATCAGGTGAGCGGGCATGCTGTTACTGATCTGGCTGCTTTTGCTCATCAGTATATTGACATTTTCTCCCGTGGTTTCCACATGGCTTTTGGCGTTGCTGCTATATCAATGGTTATATCGCTGTTGATTTATTGGGCTTTTAATAAGTATCTTAAGCCCGGTGATATTCTGGCCAGGGACAAGGACAATGTCGTACCTGAGAGTATGCAGGACATTAGTCCGGAAGAAACCAAGCAACGTTTGTTGGCCCTTGGTGCTGTTTTCGTTGTTGTGATTTTCTTCTGGATGGCTTTCCATCAAAACGGACTGACGCTTACCTTCTTTGCCCGTGATTATGTTGTGGAACACGTTGGACGTTGGTCGTATATATTCTTTGATTTGCGTAGCTTCTTGCTCTTGATATTGGCTATTATTTCCATTGTGTTTGTAATCCGTAAAAGAACCAAAATCCTCTGGAAAATTATATGGGCTATTATTGCTGTAGTATCGCTTTGGGGTGTTTATTGGATAGTTACTCATCTATATACTGACCAGATGCCTATTGAGCCTGAGAAATTCCAGCATTTTAATCCGATATTTATTGTTTTCCTTACGCCGGTGGTAGTATGGTTCTTTGGCTGGCTGGATGCCAGGGGTAAAGAGCCTTCCACTCCGAGGAAAATTGCTATTGGTATGTTCCTTGCCTCGTTAGCTTACATTGTATTGATTATTCCATCAATGCATCTGCCAGCTCCCAAGGTGATTGGCGATGCTGGTTCTCCGGAACGTGTTTCTGAGTATTGGCTCATTTCTACATATTTGATTCTGACCATAGCAGAGTTATTCCTCAGTCCAATGGGTATTTCTTTTGTATCCAAGGTTGCCCCTCCACGCCTGAAAGGTTCTATGCAGGGGGCATGGCTGGGCGCTACTGCTCTGGGTAATCTCCTGCTGCAGGTAGGTAGCTATTTCTGGGAAAAATTAGAACTGTGGCAGGTATGGGCTATATTCGTGTTTGTTACAGCTGCGGCAGGCTTGATAATGATTGGAATGTTGCGTTTCCTTGAAAGGGTCGCAGGAAATAAATAATTGTTTGTTAATGAATTAATGAAAAACGGGATGTCCAAGAAGGCATCCCGTTTTTTATTGTGGAGAATATTGATTGAGCGATTGTAAGATTTGTTTTTTTATGCTGCGGTAATCCAGAAATTTTTCGTGTCTTATGTGTAGAATACCAATACCAGCTGTTTCCAATACTTTATCCACAAACTGGTCTCTTTCCATACGTTCTGGCAACTCGTGGGTTTTGCCATCATATTCAATGGCCATGACAGGTTGTAGTTTATCCAGGGTAAAGATGACAAAGTCCAGTGTCTTACGGTTGATTTTATTCTGGTATTTCCAAAAATCTTTTGTCTTGTCGGTGCGTACTTTTACTATATTGCTTATTACCATTTGCGGAAAAACAACATATTCCGGCGGAAGTATTGTTATAAGCCATTGATAGAATTTTTTTTCAGCTATGTTTAACAGATATTGTCTTTTGGCGTAAGGTAATTTTTCTTTTTCTGACAGTAAGTAGGCAATACCCAGAATTATTGCCAATATTAGTCCGATAGCAACAGCTATTTTAGTCATAAATCACAAAAAGTTTTTTATAATTTTCAGGTTGTCATTATCCGCAAAGGGAGCTTCCGAAGCCAGATCTATGAGAATAACTTTATGTCTGGATTTTATAAGCCGTTCGTAAAAAGCATGAACCAAAGGATTATAAACCGTCAGAAAAGTGTCTCCTGCAAATTTCTTGGATTTAAACAGCTCTGTCAAATCCTGTGTTGGACCGATGAATGTGATTTTATTTCCTTGCTTATTGAATAGATATGAAAAATAAATCAAAATGGGCATTGTATGGGAATTTGGGGCAGTAAGGGCAATAAGATGTTTGTTGTATTGTGTCAGAGGAGTGAATTTGAGATTTTGCCAAAGGAAGCGTGAAATTTGATTAAAAGCAAAGTCGTAATGCAAGCCGCTGATAATGTCAGTCATCCATAGCAATTCCACTTTACGCAGAAATGGATATATAGTTTTTTCAAAAGCTGTTTCCACTCCATTGTTAATGATTTCTTTTATTATAATGTCATCAATGAATTTTTGGTTAAAATCTGTGGTGCCGAGCAATAACTGTTCTATGATAGACGATTGGGCATTAGAAGGAATCTTCAGGTCAAGTACCAATTCTTGCAAACGCGTGAAGGTAAGACGTGCTATTTCGGATATTCGCATTCCGCGTTTATACAGCACAACGACCATTAAAAGTTTTTTGAGGTCCTGTTCAGAATAGAGTCGGATATTGGTATCAGTACGTTTTGGAGAGAGCAAGGCATAACGCTTTTCCCATATCCTTATAGTATGAGCCTTGATGGATGAGATACGCTCCAGGTCATTTATAGAATAAGTTTTGTTCATATAATAGCTTTGATTTTTTAAACAAAGCTAATAAAAATTTTTGTCGTGTGCAAATATCTGTGTTTCAGGTTGGTATGTCTATTTGCTGTAATCTACTCCCTGACCGTATTGCAAAGCAAAATTTTCCCATCTTTCTATAGCTTGCTGCATATCAGCAGGAAGCTGACTGTCAAAAAACATTTCTTCACCGGTGCGAGGATGACGGAATCCTAAGGATTTGGCATGTAAAGCCTGTCGTGGACATACTGCCAGGGTGTTACGGACAAATTGTTCGTATTTCTTTGATCTCAGGCCGTATAGCACTTTATCTCCGCCATAATCTTTGTCGCCAAAGAGCGGATGGTTAAGGTGTTTCATGTGAGCCCGTATCTGGTGTGTGCGTCCTGTTTCCAGCCGAAGTTCTAGCAGTGTGGTGAAATAAAACCGTTTTATCACTTTCCAGTGGGTAATGGCATGCTTCCCGTGCGAACCGTCAGGATAGACATGCATTATTTGACGGTTTTTGGGATGGCGTCCGATGTGCCCGGTGACTGTTCCGCTGTCCTGTTTGAAATTACCCCAGGCCAGTGCCCAGTAGGTGCGGCGTGTTGTGTGGGCTTTGAACTGTGAGGCAAGGTCCACGTGAGCCTGTGGCGTTTTGGCAATGACCAGTAATCCGGATGTGTCCTTATCAATGCGGTGTACCATTCCGGCACGCAGATTGGGGTCGGAGAATACTGGAGCGTCTTTCATGTGATAGGCCAGGGCATTCATCAGGGTTCCTTTGTAATGTCCGTAGGCTGGGTGGACTACCATGCCGGCAGGTTTGTTCACAACAATTATATCCTCATCCTCGTATACAATGTCAAGCGGAATGTCCTGAGGCACAATTTCCCATTCTTCTTTTGGTTCAGGAAACATGATACTGATAACATCATTGGGACGAACCTTGTAGCTGGGTTTTTCGGCATGTCCGTTGACAAAAATACCCCCTTGTTTTGCTACTTTTAGAACCTGGGAACGTGTCCATCCGTCCAGATGGCCGGCAATATAAGCATCCAGACGTATAGGTTTTTGCCCAGGGTCAACAATAAGTTTATAATGTTCGTATAAAGTATTTTCTGGTTTATCACTCATTTACTATGGATCTATTTTTGTGGCTACAAAGATACTAATTTATCCTTACTTGCGTGATGGAGGGATATTATAAAATCCAAATTTGAGCTTAATAAGTTAAAATTGCCAGCTGCAGAAGGAAAAAAATATTATTTTTGCACAGGTAAAAAATCAATAATGGAATTATGACAGAAAAGCTTATACTTGAAAAACTTGCTGGTGTTGAGAAAAAATATAAGGACATTGAACAACAACTTTCAAATCCTGATGTTATTAATGACCAGAAAAAATTTGTGAGATTAAATCGTGAATATCATGATTTGCAGCCCATTATAAATGCTTATCATCAGTATAAGGACATACTGGAGGGACTGCAGAGTACCAAGGAACTACTGGAAAATGAGAAGGATGAGGAAATGCGCGAGATGGCCAAGGAAGAGCTGGAAGAACTGGAGAAACAAAAGCAGGAATGGGAAGAAAAAATAAAAATCCTTTTATTGCCCAAAGATCCGGATGATCATAAAAATGCTGTTGTGGAAATACGCGCCGGTACGGGCGGAGACGAAGCTGCTATCTTTGCCGGAGATTTGTTCCGTATGTACACAAAATATTGCGAGCGTAAAGGCTGGAAAGTTGAGGTTACCCGTTTTACGGATTCCGATATGGGTGGATATAAAGAAATTGTTTTTAATGTTATAGGAGATGGTGCTTACGGAATAATGAAGTTTGAATCCGGTGTACACCGTGTGCAGCGTGTTCCTAAGACAGAATCCCAGGGACGTATTCACACCTCTGCAGCTACTGTAGCTGTTTTTCCGGAGGCTGAGGAGTTTGACATTGAACTGAAACCCGAGGATATAAAAAAGGAAATTACAACATCGCGCGGACCGGGCGGACAGTCGGTTAATACTACTTATTCTGCTGTGCGTCTGACCCATATCCCTACAGGGATAACTGTTTATTGTCAGAATGAGCGATCGCAGCTGCAGAACTATCAGGCGGCTCTGAAAGAGTTGCGTACGCGTGTTTATACCCTGGAGTATGAAAAGAAAATGAAGGAAATTGCTGCTAAGAGAAAAACAATGGTTTCTACGGGCGACCGCTCAGCTAAAATCCGTACGTATAATTTTCCGCAAAACCGTGTTACAGACCACCGTATAAATCTGACTTTGTATAATCTGCAGGAAGTATTAAATGGTGACCTGGACCCAATTATTGAGCAGCTGCAAATAGCAGAAAATGCGGAAAAACTCAAAGCCGAAACACAACAGGCTAACTAAAATATTTCATTATGAAAGTTGCTGATCTGGTCAAGCAAATAGAAAAAAAATCTTCTGTTCTTAGTGTGGGGCTGGATCCTGTGCTGGAAAAGTTGCCCCGCAAATTCCAGGGACAGAAAAGTCCTTTGTATGATTTTTCAAAGGATATTGTTGATGTTACTCATAAATATGCCATTGCTTTCAAAATAAACACAGCCTTTTTTGAGGCTTATGGTCATCGCGGATGGGAACAGCTGGAGAACCTCGCTCATTACATCAAGGAAAAGTATCCTGATATTTTGTTGATAGCCGATGCCAAGCGTGGAGATATTGCTCACACGTCAAAGATGTATGCCCGGGCGTTTTTTGAACAAATGCCCTTTGATGCTATAACAGTTAACCCTTATCTTGGCAAGGATGCTATTATGCCGTTTCTGGAATATCACGAGAAATGGGTCATAGTCCTTGGCCTGACTTCTAATCCTTCGGCTTGGGATATACAGCTTATCCAGGAAATTGACACGCGGGACTATATTTTTGAAAAGATTTTCAAATATGGTGCCTGGTGGGGAGACCCCGACCAGATAATGTTTGTTGCAGGAGCTACTTTTGCTTATAAATTACAGCAAATCCGGCATATCGTACCAAATCATTTTCTTCTGGTGCCTGGTGTAGGTGCACAGGGAGGCAGCCTGGAGGATGTAATGGTCTTTGGCCTTACCGAAAATTATGGGCTCATAATAAATTCTTCACGTTCAATAATTTATGCTTCTTCCGGGGATGATTATGCCCAGGCTGCCGAGGCAAGGGCGCATCAGATGCAGGAGGAAATGGCGCATCAGCTGGAGATATTCCGAAAATCCAAACGTAGCTTTTAATCATACTACTGGTTTGGGCAGGGTGATTTGTTTAATGGCCTCTATGGCGTAATGGTCAGTCATTCCGGCAATGAAATCACCCAGTATCCGTTTGATGTCGCTGCCCTCGTTTTGATAGAATTCGTATAGCTCCTGTAAGAATTTCCCAAAGTGTTGCACAAGTTTGAGGCTATGGGAGAAATATTGTTCAAAATCCCATGAATATTTTTCAAATTTTTCGCCCAGATATTCAAAAATTGTGGTTAAAATTTTTTCAGCATAAGGGAAAGCCAGGTGTTTATCGTTCAGGTATATATGCTTGTAATTAAAACGTACCAGATCCAGCATGGCTTCGTATTTTTCTTGCGATACCTGAATATATTCTGATTCTTTTGAACTTTCCACAATATCATTGACCAGGGTATCAATAATGGCGCTATTGATTTTGTCAGGTTTGATTTTTAGGGTTTTACGGATTTTTTCAGGTATTTGGTCAAAAGAAATAAATCCGGCAGTTATACCGTCTTCCAGGTCACGTCCCAGATAAGCCACTTTGTCGGAGAAACGCACCACGCATCCTTCGTAAGATGAAGGAATAACCCGGCGGTTTTTTATTTTATCCAGGTCATTGGGTTGATTAGTGGGTTTGAGACGTTGTTCATATTTTTCACCGTTATGAGTGATTATACCATCTTTTACTCCGTATGTCAGGTTAAGCCCTTTTCCTTTATTTGCCAGGTACTCCACAACACGATAGCTGTGTATTTCGTGGATAAATGCACCATTGCCTCCCATAAGTTTGTTAAGGATTGTTTCGCCGTCGTGGCCAAAAGGAGCGTGTCCCAGGTCGTGCCCAAGGCCTATGGCAAAAGCCATTTCCACATCAAGCTTCCATCCGTAATGATTTAACCCTTTGCAGATGGTCTTGGCAATGGTTGCCACGTGCATCACGTGCTCAATCCTGGTGCATATATGGTCATTCATTGGTGCGTAAAAGACCTGTGTTTTATGTTTGAGCCTGCGGAATGGCGTGGAGTGTATAATGGCTGTTTGGTCACGGAAATAGGCACCACGGATGTCTTCTTCCTTGGGATATCGGCGTTGGAGATATATTTCTTTGGGTAAAGGATTTTCCATAAGTGTATGTTTTTTTGTGTTTATTGAATTGTAAAAAATAGAAAAAAAAGATATTTTTATCAAATTATAAGCTTTATAAGCACGGACAGATGAAGAAATTAAGCTTTTTTGTACTTGTTTTTTTGATAAGTTTTCCGTTGTGGGCGCAGACAGGCTATCCTTTTATGAAAAGCTTTTCACCAGAAGATTATCTTGCCCCCGGGCAGGTATGGGATATTGATCAGTCGGTCGATGGTGTAATGTGGTTTGCTGGTAATTCCGGAATATATTTTTATGACGGTAGCAGATGGAGAAAATATGATTTTGAACGTGCTAATGGGTTTAATGTCAGGGCTTTGACCCTTGTGGGGGATACTGTCTTTATAGGAGGTTTAGGTGAATTCGGATATGTTGTTTTTGAAAAAGATAAATTTAAATATCACTCTTTATCCGATGAACTTGATTCAGCTTATAAGTTCAGTTTTACCAATATATGGTCAGTGGCTTCTTCTGGTAGATTTGTACTTTTTCAGGCTGATACAGTGATTTTTGTTTATGATATTTCCAATAAATTGATTACTCCGCTGGTGCATGGTCAGCGCTATTTATTCCTTAATTCCATTGACGGAAAAATTTATTTCTCCTCTCCAGAAGCTATTTATGCTTTTGATGTTAATAAGAATAAGTTGGAACGTTTTGATAATGATGGAATTATCAAGTTGAATTTCTTGCCTTATAATGACAGCGTCTTGATGGTAATTGAAAAAAACAGAATAAAGTTTTTTAATATTCCCTCAGGAAGGATTTTTACAGATAAGCGTTTTGATAAAATTAATTCGTTATTGAAAAATAGTTTCATTTACTCTGCTGCCTATATTTTTAAAAAGGACTTATATGCTCTGGGAACGGTCAGAGAGGGACTTTATCTTATTAGTGGCGATGGTGAGATTTATGCCCATATTGATAAGAAACAAGGGCTGGCCTCGCATACTGTTCTAAAACTTTTTGTTGACAGGCAGGATAATTTATGGGCAGCCACTAATAACGGAATAAGTGTTTTGAACATTGGGCTGCCTTTTGCAATTCTGGATTACCGTATGGGGCTGGATGGCACTCCTTATGATGTAATTAATTTTGGAGATCGTTTATATATTGCGACACACCTTAACCTTTATTATTATTCACAGGATAAAAACAGGTTTGTGCCAATATATCTGGATAATAGCCAGCCCGTTGTACAGCCATTTTTCCTGGATACAGTACGTTTTTCCGACGGAAGTTTGAAATTAATTGCAGCCACAGCACGTGGTTTGGTGCTTATCACCCCTAATGGCGCCCGTAAGCTTTCTAACTCTGCTTCATATAGTTTTGTGCACATACAGGATACAGTATATTTTGCTTCTGGATATTATTTGGAGAAAATTGTATATCATAATGGAAAATTTTCTGCACCAGAGCAGATATTTAGTTTTCCATCTTTTTTGTATGTACTTGCACAGCCCCAGAATTTTCGTCTGTGGTTTGTAGGAGATAAGGATAATGTATTGTCTTATTATGATGTGCTGGACAGGAATTATCATACTTATATCACACCTGTAAAGGTAAATGGTGCGATGTATCTGGATTCGCTTTATCTTTTTGCCACGGACTATGGCTTATATGAATTTGACCCTATTACCGATAGCCTTATTCCTTCCCATTTTATACTTAATGATTTTTTGAGGGGCAGATATGTTTCCCGGATTTTTAAAATTTCTGATACTCAATATGTGGCCTATTCTTACAATAATTCTTTCAGCAAGTTATATGAATTTGCTGTGCATAAAGGCAGGATTACAAATATAGATTCTTCGGTGGCTAACGTAGTAAAGCTGTTTCACAAGGTAAAGATAATAGGAAATTACATGTGGCTGCTTACTTTTGATAAGTTTGTAAGGTATAATTTGGGTACTAATCGTTTATCTTTTTATAATTTCAGTCCTTTTGTCAGTAGAATAACTGTTCCTGGTAAGGGTGAGATTTTTGCTTATCCCCAGCATTTGACTGATGAAGAAGTATTTTCTTTGCCTTTTAAGGACAAAGCAATAATTGTAGAATATACTTTGCCTGATTATATGGTGAGTGCCCGTCCTGAATTTTCTTACAAATTGGTGCTTAATGGCCACCGGACAAGCTGGAGTAGCTGGACGCATGATACCAGAGTGCAACTTTTGTCCCTCAAGGAAGGTAATTATGTTTTTTATCTGAAAGCACGGAATGGTTTTGGAACACAGACACCTATAATAAAATTTGCTTTTAGAATCCGCCCACCGTTTTACCGTAGTTTTCTGGCTTTTGTCGTATATTTCTTGTTTCTGGTCTTTATTATTTCCCTTTTCTTCAAGTACAGGCATGTAATGTTGCTGAGGCAGAAAGCCGAACTGGAGAATCTTGTGGACAAACGCACACAGGAAATAAAGTATCATCAGAAAGAGCTTAATCTTCAGGAGGAAAATCTTGCCAGGATAAGTCAGTTGTTAAAAGAAAAAAATGCAGAAATAAATAAACTTGTGGGGGAGCTACACCTGGCACGTCAGGGGGTTATGGCTTTGAATAAATATGTTTCGGAGACCGTGGAATATGCCAAGTTAATACAAAAAGCAATGGCATACGACCAGCAGATTTTAGCGGACTATTTTAGTGATTATTTTGTTTTTTCCATGCCAAAGGATATGGTCTCAGGCGATTTCTATTGGGTATATGTCAGAGAAAACAAGCTTTTCATTGCCGTAGGCGACTGTATTGGTCATGGAATTTCCGGAGTGTTAATGGATATATTGGCTTATGATATTTTGCATAAATTGATGTGCGAGGGAGTGAATAATGTTGCAGACCTGGTCAATGGTTTTAAAAAGGAATTTTTCCGTATTTTTTCCGATAACGGAAAGAGTTTTATGTCGGTATTAAAAACAGATATAGGAGTGATAAGCCTTGATTTGGAAAGCCATACTATGGAATTTGCTGGAATAGGCAATTCAATGATTGTGTTCAAAACGACCGGAGAAGAAGTGGAATTGCGCGGTGTCAAACTGGTAAACAGTACAATAGAGAGTGAAATGGCTCAGAAACAATCAATAACTTTGGCTGAAGGTGATAGGATATATATGTTTACCGATGGTTTTTATAGTCAGATAGGTGGCGAGAAAAAGCAAAAATATTATAAAAAGAATTTCTATACCCTTTTGCGTAAGATTTACACTTTGCCTATGCAAGAACAACTTAATATCCTCAAAGAGGAGTTGATTCGTTGGCGCGGGGATAATGAACAGACCGATGACGTGCTTATCCTTGGTATAAAAGTGTGATAAGGATCATTATTAGAAATAATCTGGCATATTATATTGATGTGGATAAATATCCATCCTGATTGATATTGAATTGCCCAGTTTTGTCAATAATGGAGCAGGCATGTTAATAGATTGTAAGTCAAATTGATAGGTGATAAAATATCTCTCACCTATTTTGAAACCTGCATATATCAAAGCCCCTACCTTGAATGTATGATAATTTGGTATATACTGAAGGTTAAAACCTCCTCCGAATTTTATTGTCTGCTTTTTCAGAAAAGCGTTTAATGTAGGCTGTACAAAGATATTATCCTTACCTGCTATAGCTATAAATTCCGGAGCATAACGCGTTCGCATCATGGGATTTTCGTAATAATAAATTCCATGGGCTATTACTGCCGGAGGAAGAACATTTCTGTAATTACCGAAAAAATATCCGGAATAGGGCAATAACCGGGTTGCTGCAATACCGAACTCAAAGATGTCATTGTATATCATTATTCCAGCCGCCGCCTGCGGATAGTATCTATTGAATTTTCCCTGGCTGTTTAGATAAGGGTCATTGAATATCACATGTGCCTGGTTGATATTGAAAAAATCCTGTACTAATGCCCCGGACAGACCAAAACTCATATATGTCCGGTTATATTTTGAAATGGTTATCCTGTAAAAATAATCCAACGCCACCATTGTTTTTCGGAATAATCCTTCCTGGCGTGAGCTTATCTGCAGTCCTGTGCCCATGTGTTCGGTTAGTTTTCCACTTATCCATAAGGTGCCATGGTCAGGTGCACCGGGATAAATCCAGTCCTTTTTGTATGTCAGATTGAAAGTGATGAAGTCGTTTTTTCCGCTGTAGGCCGGATTTACAACAGCTTTGTTATGGATATTATCCAGGGAAAAATCCAGTTCTTGTCCATACATTCCAACTATAAGTATCAGACACAGGGTTATGAGTGTAAGTCTTTTCATATTCCTTGATTTTTTAATACACAACAGACACAAATCCTTTTATGTGTATTTTGTTTGCCACAGTGATGAGATACCAGTATGTACCAGGTGGGACTTTCCTGCCTTGTTCGTCGCGTCCATCCCATCCGTAAGTATCATTAGCTAAGAAAGTTCTTATTAGTCGTCCGTGTTTATCCCATATTTTCACCAGGATTGGTGCGTGTTCTACAAAAATTTGATTATAAAAAGCACTGCGCAAATCCCAGAAGTCATTCGCTCCATCATCATTTGGTGTAAAAACATTAGGTAGAATGCCGGCGAGGGTATCCAGAACAAATACTTTAGTGTAGGTCTTGTACTGGCAGCCGAATATATCCGTTACTTTCAACGAAAAATAATAATTTCCTTCCAGCAATGAATTGATTTCCAGGATACTGTCTCTATACACAGTGTAAGGCATGTTAGATGTCCATTGGTAAGTATAATGGTTATCAGTCTGATATGATGGTAAAATCAGGCCTACTCCTTTTACTGTGATGTGGTCTATGCCACTCTGATATGGATGTACTTTGAATTTTACTTTCCACGCTGTCCCCATTGAATCAATATTTAGGTCATTGAGAGGTGAATACGGATGAAGTGTAATGGGATAGACCTGGTAATGATAAATATCCAGTAGTTCCATATCTTCCAGGTAATCATTGAAAATATTGAAAATACCGGCTGTGCTGGGATTGGTATGTGTCATATACCAGAACGTCAGGCTGGACTGGTCATTCCAGTAGTAATGATAAAAAGATTCATTTTTATGTGGATAATAGGGAATATTAATTTTCGGATGTCCGTAAAAGAATCTGGTGGTTGGGAAGCTGTCCCGTTGGTCTGGCATAACCTCTGCTTCTTTGCCGGCGGAATTGTATAGTTTTATCTCTGTGCCTTCGGCAAGATTGCCGGCCAACAAAGCGAAAAATGTAATATTTTGATTAACTGCTGATTGATAATGTCCTTGTGGTATAGGAATATTTATTTCTGCTGAGTCAAATATTTGCCGGCCGTATGGTACATAAATAACGTTGTTTTCTTTGACCTTTTGTTTTTCCACAATTATTTCCCTACCAATAGTAATGCGTTTTTTTGACAATTTCTGAATATTGGTCTCTTTGATATATTTGGTTATGGGGTTAATGGATACTTTTATGGGAAAAATAAAATTGTATGCACCGTCGGTGGAAGTGTTACGCACAGTGATGATTACCGTATAAGTACCTGGATTGTAATATTTATGGTCAATGTAAGTCTTTGAGGTACGGGTCAGGTATCCATCCCCGAAGTTCCAATAAGTCAGATAATTATTCGGACATAATGATGAATCCGGAAAATTGATTTTAAAGTAAATTACACCGTCATTGGTGCAATATGTGTTGTTGAGCGCATCATAGGGGCTGTCATTGATATATATTTTTATCAGCGAATCCGGAAAAATTTTATCCTTGTATAAAACAGTAACCGTGTCGCCCAGCGTTGTATCAGCCAGATAGATGTAAACGTAATATTCTCCGGGCAGGGTGATATGTGGCTTACTCTGGTTGAAAAATGCAGCAAAACGTTGTTTGTTCCTGTACCAGACAATAGAATCCCTTCCTTGTGTGTAGCGGCTTATATCAAGGATGGTGTCCGGCCTCTGGCAGAATAGTAATGTGTCGCTGGGTATTACATCCGGAAAAACATCATACGGATTGACAAGGAAATGTATAACTTCTGTGGAAATATTGTCCTCGGTGTATATTCCTATGGCTGTGATTTTATAGGTGCCCTGATGGAAAAATCTGTAATCTATTGAATGATAGTCTTTTGTTGTTTGTCCGATAAAATGTCCGTCCACGTACCAGTGTATTGTATCCGGGATAAAAGCAGTGATACTACTGTCCAGCTCAAAGGTATATGAACCTTTTTCCGTGGAATTGTATTTTATGCGGAAATCAAACCACGGAGTGGTGAATGTATAATTCAAACGCCCACCTGGCTGAGATAGGAAGCTATAGTCAGTCCATTGCGGAAACATCTCGTTCAGGTTGTCGGCCAGGGGATTGTTCACTCTGATAAAAGCTGTGTCTGCTGTGCTGAAAAATGACAGTAAAAGAGATGCATTGGGTAGATAAGCAATGGACTTGATAACGTCGTTAAAGGAAATATATCCGTATTGGCCTGTGGAAATGTTCAGACGGTAGAGGCGGCGGTCGTCTGCCAAAAAGAGATATTTCCCACCTGCCACAGTGGCTTGCGCTGAAAATACAGGATATTTATTGTAGCCAAGTACGTTGAAATATTGATTAAACCGGAAAACATAAGTATTGGCCGAGCTTATCAAAATAAGTTTGTTGCCCTTGTCTGAGGTTTTTAATGCCAGCACTGGATATGAGAAGTTGGATAGCGGGGTCTTGAAAATACTTGTTGTGTCCGAACTTATCCCGGACAGCCCCAGCGAAAGGCGGCGGAAAATGAATTCCACGCTGTCGGTAAGACTGATTACATTGCTAATGAATATTCTGCAATGAGCCGAGTCAGCATAAAAAAATGTTGCTTTTGCATTGTATTTGCCCAGAATTACAGAATCCACTATCCCGGTAGAGTTTATTTTATACAGTTTTACTGTGTCAAAAACATTCCGTCCTATGGCATAAATTCTTTCCTGTCCATTGCTGGTCAGATAAATCAATTGCAATATGCCGTCCGATTGTGCCAGCACCGGAAAACTATTGTTCACAGCAAAATTCGTAGTGTCCAGGATATACACCGATGAGGAATCGCTTATGAAAAAAACGTTTTTTGTTTTGATGACAGAAAAATAATTCTTATCCAGAGTTGCAGCTATAGAACCGTCTTTTACGATCATCAAGTATTTTCCGTAGGTAAAATATCCAAACGGTGCAATATTGTGCTTTTGCCCCAGCAAGACCACGTATGAAAAAAGCAATATGATTGTAAAAATCCGTTTCATATTTTGTTAATTTTATTGTGTAAAAATATCAAATAAAATCAATGTTTGGACTTTTATTTTTTCTCTGGTTCTTATCTCGTCCCCAGCCTGCTTTACCTGCTGCGGATTGGAATTTTGTTCTTATCACCGAACATTTTTCTTCCATTGACCAAGTTAATGAAATTTTTAAAAATACTCTTCAAGTTCCTCTATCTTATGGTGATTTCATTTATTTGTATATTGCCCGCGGCAGGTTTGACAGTGTTAGCATCACGGATAAAAATTTAAACGTCTTTCCACGCAGGTACATCAACGGAAATAATGGTAGCAAATTTTTGCTACTTTTTTATAACGAAAAAAATCCGCAACTATTGGATGTATGGCAGGGAGATTTTGTTTTTCAGGCTGTTTTACCTTCTGCACGGAGGAAAAATTTATCCATAAAATTTTTTCATAGGCAAAAGCCTCTGCCTGTGATGCTGGTGCGTATGCCACATTCGGCATTATATTACCGTTTTGCTGATTATACGGATCACCTGGCGGTTTTCCGTAAAGGACAAAGATTTTTTGTATTACAAAAAGACATATCTGAGCTGGCTTTTTATGTTTTTTCTGCTTATATGAGTGAAGGAATGGCCACTCGGCTGGATTTTTCACACAGGCCAGTTTTATTGGCTAAAGTTTTTGTAATGGTTGATACAGTCGCTGGGCTTATCCACCTGGACAGAAAGAATTTACCTGTGTCTATCAGTGATACTGCCCTGGTGGAATACACGGATATGGATACCCTGGCAATAAAGAAAATCTATTATGCTACTGACAGTAATTTTGCTCACAGGCGTTTTTATCCCTGTCCCAGATGTTTACTTCGGTATGTTGTAGCAAAGAATTTGCTGAAGGCTTCAAGGGATTTTGCTGCAAGAGGATATCGGATTGTCCTGTTTGATTGTTACCGTCCTTTTAGTGTGCAGAAAGCTATGTGGGAAGCTTTTCCGAATAAATACTACCTGGCTCCGCCAACCCACGGATCTATGCACAACAGAGGAATGGCTGTGGATATATCCCTTGCACGGATTAATGGCAGGCTCTTGGATATGGGAACAGGTTTTGATTTCTTTGGCCCGGCAGCACACCCGGATTATCCATTGATAACACCTTTACAGCATAAAAATAGAGAGTTATTACAAAAGATAATGGAGAAATATGGATTTAGACCTATTAATACCGAGTGGTGGCATTTTTCCTGGCGCCGGCATCCTTATTTTCCTGTGCTGGATTTGTGGTGGTCTTGCCCCTGATTTATTCTGTCAGATTATTAACGTCTATACGGTCTTCTATGATGTAAGCCCGGGGAAATTCGGGTTTGATGAGATATAGCAGTCTGGCAGCAGAGGATTTATCAATAAAATTACCTGCTTTGACTTTAAAATACGGTTGCTCAAAGTAGATATAAACCGGAATGTCAGGATATTCCGCAAGGAATTGATTTTTAATTTTTTCTGCCTGCTCGCGGCCTGTGCGGCCTATACCAAAGTATAATTGCACACGCCAGCCTCGCAGGGGTTTGTGATACAGGTAATTGACGTATCCTTTTATGATTTCAGGCAAACGTGCATCACTGGTGATATTGACATGCCCCGTGGCGTTGTGAGTAAACAAATTAAGCTCATCCAGAGTGTAAGTTTTTCTTTCCTGTTCCTGTGCCAAAGCACCAAAACTCAAATAAAACAGAAGTATGATTGTTAGAGTTTTTTTCATTTTTTATTGTATTTGAAATAAAGTTCTTTGTAGAACGGGACTCTTTTGCGGAAGAAGAGTATTTTAGCCATCACGTCCCCATCAATTATCAGCCTGGTGGAATCTTGACTAACCATTGCCATAAAGGCACCTGTGGACGAACGCAGGTTTTTAAACGGCTTGATGTCAACTATTACCGAATAAGTCAAATCGCTGTGTGGCTTTAAAACAATTTCCGGATTATATATCACATCTTTGAACCGGAATTGATCAACTGTCAAATCCATATGGATTTGTGATAGTTTAATGGTCAGAGGATAAGGATTTTTTATCTCCATGTCTATGGCGATGCCTCCACTGCCTATTCGTACATTTTTTATTTTTTCTATATCTACTTTCTGACAGGAGGAAAGTAATATTAATGCCAGAAAAAATACGGTAATTTTTTTTATCTTTGCAACTGCCATTTAATTGTGTATAACTAACTTATTTACCTGGCAAAAATAAAATAATTCTTTTATGGAACAAAAAAAGAAAAATTATACAGAGTTGTGGGAACTCGGAGAGTTCCGCCTTATTGACCTGCTGACGGAAAATAACAAAATCCGTAATAAAAGTACTATCAAAGCCATTGGCGATGATGCTGCTGTTATCCGCTACGATGGCGATCTGGTTACTGTCATTACCACAGATTTGCTTGTGGAAGGAATACATTTTGACCTGACTTATACACCGCTTAAATACCTTGGCTATAAAGCTGTTGCAGTCAATCTATCGGATGTATATGCAATGAATGCTGTGCCTGAACAGATTACCTTTTCTTTTGCTGTGTCCAATAAATTTACTTATGAAGCTTTGAAGGAAATTTACGAAGGTATTTATCAGGCCTGCGATGAGTATGGCGTTGACCTTATTGGTGGTGACTCCACGTCTTCTCGTAGAGGTTTGTTTATCAGTGTCACTGCTCTTGGGAAAACAAGTCCGGATAGACTCGCCTATCGTAGTGGTGCAAAACCTGGTGATCTGGTATGTGTCACTGGTGATCTGGGCGCTTCATATATGGGATTACTCTTACTGGAACGTGAGAAAAAAGTTGTAGCTAATAACCCTGGCATCCAGCCCGATTGGGAAGGTAAGGACCATATCCTACGTCAGTTCCTCCGTCCTTTTGCCCGCAAGGATGTGGTGGAATTATTTGCTGAGAAAAATATTGTGCCAAATGCTATGATTGACATTTCTGACGGCCTGTCTTCAGAAATCTTGCATATATGCCAGGATTCCGGCGTGGGTGCAAAAATATTTGAGGAACGTTTGCCTATCCACGACCAGACGCGTGAAATGGCTAATGAAATGAATATTGACCCAACTATTGCAGCAATGAACGGTGGCGAAGATTATCAGCTGCTTTTTACATTGCCAGTGGAAGAATTTGCTAAAATTAAGGATTATCCGGATATACACGTCATTGGTAATATAACAGATAAACCATCAGAAATAAACTTGATTGCACTCAACGGTGCCGAAGTGCCTATTACAGCTCAAGGATGGAATTCCTATGACGAAAAGCCTTTTGA
>CAZYSM010000018.1:0-48650 GCA_964649975.1 uncultured Bacteroidales bacterium
TGTCCCACAAGTGCAAACACTTGCGGAATTCTGATTTATAATATCCACGGAATTAGAGCTTTAACATTTTTCTTATACCTGGTGAATTCCTCGCTGTATTTTTGTTGTAAATATTTTTCCTGCACAGGAATATTGAAAAAATAAAAGAATACAAACAAGAACAATACTATAATCACAGACCACCAGTTACGTGTTATCATTGCCATTCCGCTGACCCACAACAGGTCGCCAAAGTAATTGATATGGCGGCTTAATGACCATAGCCCTGTGGTCATCAGTTTTCCTTGATTTTGAGGATTTTGCTTGAATTTATACCGTTGCCATTCCGCTGTCAGATGCAGGCTTAGTCCGGTTATTACCAGAGCTGCTCCCAGCCAATCAATTAGGCTGACATCGCTTAGTGTATTGTATCCCAACAAGGAAAAGCCAATGTAATACAGTGCAAATGCCAGTGGAACGGAAAATGCTTCTTCCCAGCTGATTTTTCTTTTTACGAAAATTAGTATTGTTGGTAGATAAGCCAGAAAGATTATAATATTTGCAGTAAATAACAAGCTGTGCCTCAGGTGATTTCCGCCTGTATAGGGGATGTGCAACAGATTAATTATGGTCTCTCCCAGATTGTTGAACAGAATGTAATAGGAAATACCAATTGTTATTAGTTCAAGGAGAATGATTAATGCTTTTTGCCAGAGGTTTTTAGAATATTTTTCGTATGTAATCATATTTGATGGATTTAAACGTCTATTCTTAAAGCTTGTGCGGGTTTGAGTTTAATTGCTTTTATAGCAGGATATATAGCAGCTAAGATGCCGGTAGCAACGACCAGCAGGGCTGTTTCTATCAATAACAGAGGTGATATTTGTGGATAAATCAGAGCGGAATAGCCCAGACCTTCAAATCCTTGCTGGACAAATTTTGAGAAATCTATGCCAGTGTGCGAGGTTAGCATAGTCAGCAGATAGCCGAATATGATGCCCAACAGTCCGCCAGTAGCAGTGAGTAAAACAGATTCGTTCATAATCATTGCAAACACACGCTTGCGGTTCATACCTACAGCCATAAGCATACCCAGTTCTTTTGTCCTTTCCATTACAGCCATTAACATTGTATTAACTATGCCAAAAGACAGGGCAAAAAGTATAAATGCTTCAAAAATAGCATAGTAAATCCATATCATTTTTGACATTAGTTTGATTGTGGGGTCTAAGTCATACATTGATTCCACCTGCAAATGCGGAAAAGCCTTTTTTAATCCAGCTGTGTATGTTTCTACTTTTTTGCGGCTGTCTGTTAGTATAACTATTTGGTTAATGGTTCCCTGAGGTAGTCCCAGCAGTTGGGTTAGATAGTCTTTTTTTACAAAAACATAAAATCCGTCAAACAGATCGTTGTTGGTATTAAAAACTCCTACAATTCTAAAAGCCTCTTCAACGATGTTACCGTTAATATCCTGCATACGCAGAATAATTTTTCTTCCGATTTTGTATTTCATACAATTGTCGGCTATTAAATCGGCATAGGTGTCAAATTCATTTTGTGATAAAATTTTTTCCAGCGTATTATAGAATTTTACAGTTGTATGAAATTTTTTGTCTTTTATTGTGGCGAGTTTGTGGATAATGGCGTCGGGGATGCCAATTTCTTTGAGGTGTTCTATTGATTTTTCTGTAATCTGATAATTGACCATTTGCAGGTCTTTTGCCATTTTTTTCCCAATGACAATAGAATTTTGTCTTTTTACCTGGTCAAGGAATTTACTTGTGCTATCCAGATATTTGTAAACTTTTATTACATTTTTTTCTTTTTCCGGGTCTATTCCTATGATTAAAGCACCACGGCTGGCATAGGATGAGCTCACCATTCCGTTTGTTTCAAGCCGTGTGCTAAAAGCCTTGATGAAGTTATATTTTTGTAATTTGTTAATAACTTCTGCACTGTTTGAGATGCTGTCGGCGAGTCGCATATTTTCCGAGAAGGACGGATTATGTATCTGTATATGGCTCAGTTGGGTTTCTATTACTTTTTTGTCGTGGTCTCTAATCATTCCTTCCATCAAGGCAATCATAAAAATTGTTCCGGTAAGGGCAAATGTTATTGTGCCTATAAGTATAAGACTGCGGACTTTATTTCGCCAGATATTTTTCCAGGATATAGAAAGTATCATTTTTTTCTTTTTTAGTTTTTAAGCACGTAAGGCTTTGGCTATTTTTAATTTGGATAAATAAATTAATGGATAAATACTGGTAATGCTCATCATTATTACAATTACCAGAGGTTGAATGATAAAATAAGTTCCGGGTAGTTTTGTAGGCATATAAGGTTCAAAATTGAACTGCTCATAAACTTTTGCCATTTCGTTTCCCAGATATATTGGGTGATAATGGAAATAAACAGCTATTGGAAAAGCCACTATTATGCCTGCTAAAATTCCTATCAGGCTCATTAACAATATCTCGTAGGTTACAATTCGTTTAAGTTTTTTGCGGCTCATACCCACGGCGAGCATAATTCCGAATTCTTTACGGCGTTCGGCAGTCATCATCAGCACAGTGCCAAACACTCCAAATGCTATTACAATGTAGATTATCAGCAGGATAAACTGTCCGCTGATATTATCACTTTGTATCTGCTGGTAAAGACTTTTGTTGAGGTCCTTCCAGCCAAGCACACGTATATCAGGGTCGTTTATTTCCTTAATAAGTTTTTGTTTGAGTTTTTCTATTGGGACGTAATCTATTGGACGAATGCTTGCCTGATACTTTGAATTTATGGCTATATAGCTGACGTAAGAGGCTGTGTCGCCATTTGGCAGAATATCATAGGTAGAGAAAAGTTTTTGAGCCAGGGATAATGGCATATAGATAGAAGTGTTGTTCAGCAGAGGGCTGGGCAGAGCCAGTATTCCTGCTATGCGGTATTTACCTATTGCAGTGCTTCCGTGATAACCTTGTCCCAGCAGGATAACGCTGTCGCCTACGCTGACGCCGAGATAATCTGCCAGTCCGCCTGCAATTAAGATAGCATTATCCTGTGGATTTATGTAGTGTCCGCTGATGCGTGAGGCTTGATAGATTTTGTCCATAAATTTTTCAAAATCCTGCGATACATATAAAAAGGCTGTTTTCATTTTTTCTTGTGAGGCATAATATCCGTAAAGCCTGGATATTTGTTTCCGCAATTCTGGTGGAAGGAAATTCATTTTTGCTACGATAGAGCTGTCTATATGATAATGTGCCAGTTTTTTATTAATGCCAGAGAAGTCTTTTTCTTTTTCGGTATTTATGCCATAGACTATTCCCATTTTCGTGAGATTACCGTGTGCTACCATAACTCCGTTTTGCAGGCGTGGAATAAAGAATTTTATCTCAGGGTCAGTGGATAAAATCTTTTTGATTTTTGGGGAATAATAAAACACGTTGTCAATAGAAGGATTACGGAAGTAATCTGCTTGCTGGATTTGGATATGTCCAAAGAAATGCTCTATCACCGAGTTGATGGTGTAATTATAAAAGCCCAGCTGGAAACTGCGCATCACTAATGCCAGCAGGGTTGCAAAAAAAACAGATGATATTGTGATTAAAGTCCGTCTTTTGTTCCGCCACAGATTACGCCAGGCTATTTTTAAGAAGTCATTCATTGGTGATTTCTTTTTAAAAATTGAAATTAATATTCATCCCACGTCTGAGGTTTTGAATGGTGAAAAAGTTATTTGGAATTTTAACATTGAATTTAATGTCGTTTATCGTGATGATAGTTTTATTTTCCGTGTCTTCAGCAGGCAGGATAATATATTTTGTTGGGATAGTGCGTCCGTGCATATTTTTAATATCAGTTGCGATTTGTGTTTTTACCAGAAAGCCGTCCTCGTCATACAGTTCATCTTTCAGAATGAGATAATCTTTTTTATCAATCCACAGGATTTGTTTTCCCCAGACTACGTTTGTTCCTGGCTTTGGCGTGAGCTGGATTTTCCAGCAGTTGCGGCCGTTAACAGTTTCTTCTCCGAGAATTTTGTAGTCATAATCTTTTATGATAGCTCCTTCGTTGAGCAGTTCGTCATTGGAATAGTCTGACCCCATCCAGCCCTGGGACATCATTGACGGACCGAGTTTTACAAGGCTATTGACACTGGGGTTATACATCCACAGCTGATTTTTTATCATCAAGAATGCCTGTCCCTGTTCCTTTGCCGGGGCTGTTATCAGCACCAGAGCATAGTCTGTGCCTTTGGAAGCGAATTTCATTTGTATTGTGCGTGTCCACCTGGGACGCATTATTTGCATAGTCATCTGTGAGTATTGCGAAACACCTTGCATTTTGAAATAAGCACGGCGCACAATTTCAGTGGTCTCCTGAGCAATAGCCACTTGTGTTATTAAAAGCAGTAGAACTATGTAGGTTAGTTTTTTCATAAGGCAAGGAATTTTTTGGTTGTGATTTTTATCATTTCATTGACCTGTTGAATGTCCAGAAAAGTGTAATACATACCTATTCCGTCCAGAGCGGACAGGAATGATAGAATATAAGCACGTGTATTTTCCACGCCCATATTTTTGAAAAATGGCGTAAGCAGTTGCACAATTTTGTCCAGAAAACTATGAATTATGGGACGGATAATTTCCTGAATATCTGCCTGTGCCATAAGCATATAGTATAATTTCAAACTGTCTTTACTCTGGATATTAACCGTCTCAAATGCAGAAGTGATAAAATTTTCAATATCCTCCCGGGTAATCTGCTGTGGGGCTTTTTGGGGTAGTATGGTTTCTATCTGGGAAAGGCTCAGTTCCAACAGTGTCAGAAGTAAATTTTTCTTTCCAGGAAAGTAGTTATAAACCAGGCCTTTGGATATTCCGCAGGCACGGGCAATTTCCTCCATTGTTGTTTTGTGGTAGCCATTTTGGGCAAACAGTTCCAGAGCTTTTTCCAGAATTAGCTGACGGCGTTGGTCTTTTAATGCTTCTATGTCCTGTTTTTTTCTGGGCATAATTTTTATGACTGACTGGTCAGTCATAAAAATAAAAAGATTTTAATTAACTACAAAATTTAAAAAAAGAGCTGCCCCAAAAGGCAGCCCCGTTGTTTATTTATCCGAAATTGTAATGTTTCCGGACTTTTTCTTTGACCACCCAGGTGCAGGATAATCCTTGCGGAAAGGTTACAAAGTCGCCAGCCTGGATGTGGTAATTTCCCTGAGAGGTTTTGACAATGACATCCCCTTCAAGGAAATAACATTGTTCCTGTGTGTCATAATACCAGTCAAACTCGCTGGGTTCTTTTTCCCATACAGGCCAGGAAAATACACCCATCTCTTCAAGTTCTTCTTTTGAAAGCTTCTGGATTTTTACTTCTGACATTGTTTTATGGTTTTAATATTCTATTTTCCCAAATAGTTCATTGCTTATTGTCAAACGGTTGCGGTCGGATTTTTCTGTATGACCAATGATGGCGGCATCTACGCCAAAATTTTGGGCTATGGTTATGATTTTTTCAGCAGTTTTTTCATCAGTATAGATTTCCATACGGTGTCCCATATTGAAAACCTGGAACATTTCTTTCCAGGGCGTTCCGGTATCTTGTTGTATTATACGGAATAGAGGCGGAATAGGCAGAAGGTTATCTTTGATGATATGCAGACGATCGGTGAATTTGAGGACTTTGGTTTGTGCGCCCCCACTACAATGAATAATTCCGTGGATACTGGATAAATCTGCCTCTTCAAGTAATGTTTTGATTATTGGGGCATAAGTGCGGGTGGGGGATAAGAGTAAATCTCCATACATCTTTCCGGTATGTGGTTCTATATCTGTGAGAAAATGCTTTCCGGTGTAAATCAGGTCGTCAGGTATGAGTGGGTCATAAGTTTCAGGATAATTTTCTTTAACCCTGCTGTTGAGAATATCGTGCCGGGCCGAGGTAAGACCATTGCTGCCAATGCCTGAGTTGTAATCATCTTCATAGACAGCCTGTCCGTATGAAGCCAACCCTACAATAACATCTCCGGGCTGGATATTGACCTCTATTATACGGCTACGGGATGTGCGGGCACTTGCGGTGATGTCCACAATGATAGTGCGGACAATGTCGCCTACATCGGCAGTTTCGCCGCCTGTCAGATACATATTAATTCCGTAAGGTCGTAGTTTTTCTATGAACTCAGCTGTGGCGTTGATAATTTCCGAGATGACCTCACCCGGAATAAGACTTTTGTTTCTGCCAATGGTTGAGCTGATGAGGATATTATCTGTTATACCAACGCAGATTAAATCGTCAAGGTTCATTACAATGGCATCCTGGGCTATACCACGCCAATAGCGGATATCGCCGGTTTCTTTCCACATCATATAGGCTATGACAGATTTAGTACCGGCCCCGTCGGCGTGCATTACATTGCACATATCAGGATCTGCGCCGAGATAGTCAGGCAGGACTTTACAGAAGGCGTTGGGATACAAGCCTTTGTCTAAGTTTTTGATAGCTCTATGGACATCTTCTTTCTGGGCAGATACTCCTCGTGCGTCGTATTTACTCATCGTTGTGGTGGATTTGTTTGAGTTTGAGTGCTATCAGTAACAGGAACAGAACCGAATTTTTCATAATGTTCAAGCTTTCCTATAACGCGGAATTCCGTGCGGCGGTTCAGCTCATTACAGATTTCCTGTTGCTGCTCGTTTGGCAAGGATTTAATAAACTGCTCTGTAAGTTTTTGGCCTTTTTTCAGGAAAGGATATTTTTTTGCTGTTTCGGCATCCACAACAAATGGACGTGTTTCTCCGTAACCTTTTGCCACCAGACGGTCTCTTTTAATTCCGTGTTTAATAAGATAATCCACAACGGAATTGGCACGTCCCTGGGATAGGCGCATATTGTATTCATTGCTTCCGCGGTAGTCGGTGTGTGCCATTATTTCAACCTTGATGCCAGGGTTCAGTCGTAATATTTCTATTAATTTGTCCAGAGCCACTTTGGATTCCGGACGTAAAGTAGTGTCGTTGAAAAAATACCGGATATTTGGTATTTTAACGATTTGATTTATAGGATTGATAAATATTTGAGCCGAAAGAGTTGTATCCTGCTTTATTCCTTTTGTAGAAAGGGAGGTTTTGGATCTGAGAAAGCCATCTTTTTCAGCAATAAGGAAGTAATCAGTATTTTCTTTTAGCTGTATTTTGAATTTTCCGTCATAGTCTGTTTTAAGTC
Source organism: uncultured Bacteroidales bacterium (assembly GCA_964649975.1). Lineage (GTDB taxonomy): Bacteria > Bacteroidota > Bacteroidia > Bacteroidales > S143-33 > S143-33. Next base: position 7,204 of record CAZYSM010000018.1, read on the forward strand.
TTCTGTTTGTGCCGTCGCTACCTTCAATAGTCACTTCGGCATATTCCACTCCCACCTGTGTTTTGTCGTTAATGACCATTCCGGCGAGCAATATTTTAATTGGTCGCTGGAAAAAGTAGAATATATCATCGCCAGACCTCATAAATCGGTCGGAAGCCAGATAACCTTTGTTTTGGTCAATGAAAATTATGCTGTAATCATTAGCTGATGAGTTAATGGGGTATTTCATATTTTGCACTTTCCACGAACCGTTATCCTGTTTTGTAGCTTTGAAAATATCAAATCCGCCCATTGTCAGGTGTCCGCGTGAGGCAAAATAGAGATTTCCGTCTTTGTCCACGGTGGGGAATATTTCATCTTCCTTGGTGTTGATTTGTGGGCCGAGGTTTTGGGGCGTTCCCCAATCTGAGGTAGGGGAACGCCGTTTGACCATCCAGATATCTTTTCCGCCCTGTCCCTGCGGGTTATCCGAGACAAAATACATTGTCAGTCCGTCGGGTGACAGGTAAGGTTGTCCCACAGAGATGGAGCTATCGGCAAATAGTTTTATTTGTTTTTCAGTAGTCCATTTTCCATCTTTTTTATGTGCTATCCAAATCTGGCAGCCCAGGTTTTGGTCTTTGACTTCCGGACATCTGGTAAAATACATTGTTGTTCCGTCGGGCGTGATATAGCACGAACCATCGTCAAATTCAGTGTTAACATCACCCTCTATCAGGCGTGGTGTGCTCCACATACCTTTTTTGTCCAGTTCAGCGATATATATATCGGCAAAGCTGGTGCCTGTATTTGGATTGATTTTTTTGCCTTTGGACGGTGGACGTGTGCTTGTAAAGTATAGCACAGTTGTGTCCTGGCTGAGCATTGGTGCAAAATCGTTATATCTGGAATTTATCCTTGGTATGAAGTTAACCACGTAACGAGTTGGTTTGTTCATCCACTTAGTAGCCAGGTCACACGATCGGCTGCCCAGCTCGCCGCGCGGGTCATCTGGTACCAAATCCTTGTATGTTTCGTAATATTGTTTTGCTGCTTCGTAGGCGCCTCTCATTTTATAGGCATCGGCCAGGTAAAGATAGGCCAGAGGATTCTGATATTTGTATTTGATAGCCCGGCGGAACCAATTTATTTGCTGCATTGTCTTGTTAAGAGCCCGGGCTGCCAGACCTGCATTATAGGATATCTCAGCCTTTTCTGTGCGGTTTTTGGCCCTGGTGTATAGTTTCTTGTATAATTCCAGTGCTTTGGTGTATTCCCCTACCTTGTAATATTTGTTAGCTTTTTCCAGGCGCCGGTTCTGTGCATAAGTTGCGGAAAAAGACAAAGCAAGTATTAATATTAAAATCAGCGAATTCCTCATAATCATAAACTTTGCAAAAGCAAAATAAAATAAATCTTTTTTGCAATTTACACAAAAATTATGCTACTATTTTATTTGACGATGTCCATTTCTTGTATCAGGTGCGAGGCTCCGGCGTATTTATCTATCAAAAACAGTGCGTATCGGATATCCAGAGAAATATTCCGGCAACGGCTGGGGTCGTATTTGAGGTCACTCATAGTGGATTCCCAGGTACGGTCAAAATTTACGCCTATTAGTTCCCCATTTGCATTAAGTACGGGTGAACCAGAATTGCCACCTGTGGTATGGTTATTAGCAATAAAGCATACATGCAGGCTGCCGTCTTTGTCCGCATAAGGTCCGTAATCTTTTTTCTCATAAAGTTCTTTCAACTTTGCGGGTACTTTGTAGTCGTATATATCTGGGTCGTCTTTTTCTATAACCCCAGATAAAGTGGTGAAATAGGAATACTGCACAGCATCCCTGGGTTTATATCCTCCTATTGTTCCGTATGCTATTCGCAAAGTGAAATTAGCATCCGGATAAAAGACTTTGTTTCTCTGAAATTCCATTTGTGCTTTCATATACATACGATTAAGGCTGTCAAGGGTCATGCGGAAAGCACTTATTTGAGGATATATCTTTTCTGTGTAGATGTTCATCAGGTCCGTGTAAAGTCTGATGAGGATGTCGTTTTCCAGGTCGTGATGGTATTTGGGATAATTTTTCAGAATTAGTTTATCTGCTATTTTTCTGATTTTTCCGGGATTAGTAAAGTAAGAAGTTTTGAAAAGATAATATGATCTGCCAATATTTAATAGATCTTGTGTATCGCCCAGGCCAGATGCCAGCAATTTGCTTTTAGCTATTACTTTGTCCATAGATTGCGGGATAAACTCGCGGTCAAGGTCATTATAATAGAAGTTTATCATTTTGTCTGTAATTCTTTTTTCTACATAAAGGCGATGATGTTTCAGAAAATTATTGATAGTTTTAAACAGATGTTCTTTTTCCTCATTAAAGGATTGAGTATCCTGGGCACTGGCCAGTTTTTCAAGTATTGAATTGATAGCCCGGGCATAGCGGAAAATATTTGTGGTGTAGATTGTTTCGTAAAAATAGATGTTGGCTTTCTGGTATTTTTTCATTGAGGCATAAAGTTCCTTATATTTTTCCAGAATACCTTTGTATTTAGCACCTTCTGGTGTTTGTGTCCACTGACGGAATTTGTTTTCAAATTCTTTTTTATGTTTAATGACAGCCAGACGGCGTAGTCCTTTTGTTTCTCCTATCCATTTTTTCCAGCCATTGGCAATACGCGCTACGTCTTTTGCATACATCAGCCGTGTCTGGGGACTTTCATTCAGGGCAGGCATTAATACATCCAGTTTTGCCTGACGGATTTTTATACGTGCCGGGTCTTCCAGGTTTAGAACATAAGCTACTCCGTAAGATGGTATATATTCCTGTGTTCGTCCGGGATAGCCAAATACCATAGTAAAATCGCCGGGTTTATATCCTTTGAGAGATATTTTCAGATATTTTTTTGGACGCAGAGGCACGTTGTCCGGGGAATATTCTGCTGGTTCATTATTACGATTGGCATAAATGCGGAAAAGAGAGAAATCTCCAGTATGACGTGGCCACATCCAGTTGTCTGTTTCTCCGCCAAATTTTCCTATTGCTGAAGGCGGGGCTCCTACCAGGCGGACATCTTTATATACCTGATTGACGAGCATTATATACTGATTGCCATAGAAAAATGGCTTTATTATCACCTGGTATTTATTATTCCAGCGTGCAGTCACAGAGTCGGTTATATGGCGTATTATCTCTCCGATACGTTGATTTCGTTCTTTTTCTGTAATATTATCCGGGATAAATGGAAGGATTTTATCTGTGACATCTTCCATATATACAAGGAAAGTGACAGTCAGTCCGGGATTAGGCAGCTCCTCTGTTTTGGACATAGCCCAGAAGCCGTTTGTCAGATAATCGTGTTCCACTGTGCTATGGTTGACAATAGCACTGTATCCGCAGTGATGATTAGTGATGACCAGCCCTTGCGGCGAAATCAGCTCTGCTGTACATCCACCTCCGAAAATCATTATAGCGTCTTTGAGTGATGAGTGGTTAATGCTGTATATTTGTTCTGGGGTGAGTTTCAGCCCCTTAGTCCGCATCTGGTCATAGACATAATTTTTCAGGAATAGTGGTACCCACATTCCTTCGTCTGCAAAGACCGAAGTAGCGAGGATTAACAGGATAATGATCAGAGAGATATTTTTCTTCATTTTTGGGATTTTTGGATTTGGTTAAAGCCTTTTTGATATTGGGTATAATTGACTTTCAATAAGTATGCTGGTTCATTATTAGGTGCACCGAAAGTCTTAACAGGAATAAAAGTGTTGGGATATTTCAGTTCTATGAAGTTTATGAATCTCTGGACTGTGGTAATTATTCCGGCATTTTTATTATTTGGAATTTTTCGTAATCGTCCGAGTATAAGGTAATTAATGTTGTGGTCTATAAAATATTTCATTAAGCTATCGGGATATGCACCGTAGTCGCTTTTATCCCTGGGTGGCACATCACGGAGTATGTCATCGGCAGAAGGATAATATTCTAAACCAAGTGATTGTGCTGATTTTTTTACCTGCTCATAGGTAAGAGAATCACTAACAAATACAGCTATTATTTTCTTTTTGGAAAAACTATTTATAAAGGATCTTAAATGGCTAAAATACGGATATAATCTGTAATAAGTGTTTATCCCTTTACCTGTATTAGGGATGACTACGCCAATAATTTTATAATTTTTTTCGTGGGCCTCTTTTTTTAATTCATTTACAAGGGTATCAATATTAACTGCCGGGAAACGGTATATGCCAGTAAATTCCCGTCCGCCGCCATAAAGGAAAGCTATTCCAGGTTTGCGGCAGGCAATATTCTGGTCTTGTGGAATATTTTTTCCAGCATATTCTATAGCCTGCAAGTAATGCCTCCAGTCAGGTGTTAGTCCGTAATATTTATCCTGGGTGAGAATTCTTTGTTTTACCGGAGTATATACTTTAATGAATTTTATGGTCTTTGAGGATGATAATAAGGTAATTATGACAAGTAGGAATAGTGATAGGTTACGGTATTTGGTTTGTTTGAATACTTCGTAAAGTGCAGAAAAAAAGATGATTACTATCAGAGGAAGGTAAATTAAAATCAGACGTTCTTGATTCCAGAAAGTTTGTTGGGTAATGAATGTTACTGCTACTCCTATGCCAATATAAAAGACAGGAAAAAGTAATTCTTTCTTTTTTTTCCAGATTACTATCAGAGCGAAAATAAAAGCTATATAAACTAATAAAGTGCCGATGATATTGGACCTGGTAATTTGAAATCCAAACATATTTAGCAAATGTATGGACAGATATTGCTCGGAATTAACAATAAAGCGGTTGATGAATCCACTGAAACTTTCATATCCCAGTTGTGGACTATACGGATTTTTCAGGAAAATAGCTTTGAATTGTCCTTCAAACCCTGCTTGATGTATGTTCCATACTGTTGATTTATAGATGTTATAAGGAATGTAAAACACCGCCATAGAACCGAGGGAAAGTAAAATTTCTTTCCATCTTTTGTCAATAGCCAAAAATAGAATAACAGTTATAATACCTGCCCAGCCAATATTCCGGGTTATAGAGAGTAAAAACAAAAACAGTCCCAGCAGCAGCCAGTCTATAGTAAGTTTTTTGTGTGGAATGCCGGATTTAATTTTGTCATACAATGACATAAAGATCCATATAACAGCTGCCTGGAAAAACATATATAGTGGTTCGCTGTATGTGAGGCTTGAATAGGTTAATATGTAAATATTAGTGGCGATGAAAAGGAGGGATACAAGGAGTATGGAATAAGGAACTTTGCGGCGGAAAGCAAAATAAAGGAATATCAATTGCGAACCCATTAAAATAAGACTTAATGCCTTGAAAAACATCAGATTGATTCCGCCTATTATTTTCATAAAAAAAGCAAGGAAAATGGGATAAAAGGAACCATGCCAGGTAGGAAAGTTTTTACCTTCCAGGAAACGTTTGGCTGCCAGTATGTATGCTGAGTCATCCTCCCCTATGCTTACCTGTACCTGAAAAGCTTTTATTGCCAGTATAAAAAAGATTATTAACGATAGCAAGAACCAGTAAGTTGAATATTCTGTGAAAAATTTTTCTATTTTTTCATTTAGAGTAGTCTTTTCTATTTTTTTATTTTTTTTCTTTCGGGACATAGCCATTATTTTTTAATATACTTCTTCAATATTCAAATTACGGTAATTATCCAATAATAACAAAATAGCCAGCATTAATGAGAAGTTGAAGGTTGCAGATCCTCCATAGCTGAAAAAGGGCAAAGGAATTCCTATAACAGGCAACAAGCTTAATGTTGACCCGATGTTTATAGCAAAATGAAAGAAAAATATTCCCATAACGCTATAACCGTAAACTTTGGAAAATAAGGATTGTTGCTGTTCGGAGATGTCCACAATTACATAAAAAAGTGCAAAGAACAGAAGAAATACAAACAGATTTCCCAAAAAACCAAATTCCTCTGCTACAGTACAAAAGATATAATCGGTATCTTGAGCAGGAACATATTTGAGTTTGTTATGAGTGCCTTTGAGATAACCTCTGCCAGTAAACCCTCCGGCGCTTATAGAAAGCTTGGCCTGTACTATGTTATATCCCACACCTTGCTCTGCCGAGGACACATTACTCAGACTTTTGGGATTTATGAAATATTCTATTCTCTCCCGTTGATGAGGCTTTAATTTTGAATACATAATTGGTGACAGGATATAAATACCGAACAGCCCAACAGTCAGCGAAAATACCAGTAAATATTTTATCAGCTCCCTTGTTTTGGTGAAAATCATTACTAGGAAAATTATTGTGCCTATTATTGCGGATATAATCATTGTATATTGGATGGGGAAAAGCCTGTTTATTATTACGTTTATGAAATGTACCCCCACTATTGTTGACAAAAAGATTATTATGATTTTTTTCCGGAATTTTTTTTCAATGGAAACCAGCGATAGCATATAAATCAAGTAGATTATTAGCTGTATTATCAAGGATGATGGATATTTAAGCGACAGGAAAAAAACAATTCCGTATAAAATAGAGTAGAGTACAACATATCCGTTTAATAATCCAAATCTATATGCCGGAATAATGAAAGATAGAAATACAAGAGCAGTCCCCATATCACCTTGCAAAATCACGGTTATCAGGGCAATGAATACTGGCATAAAAGACAGAAAAAGGGTTTTTAAGGAATACAGGTTATCTTTGTTTTTGGCTATGATGCGGGCAAAGAATAATGCTGTTGCCAGTTTTAATATTTCTGCTGGTTGAAAGCTAAAAGGCCCCAGATGTATCCAGCTGCGTGAACCGTGTATGGCTACCCCTGCAACAGCAACACCAAGGGCAAGTAAAACTGTTGCAATGAAAAAGGCAGGAATAATATTGAATAAATCAAAAGGTTTAACTACAAAGATTACTATTATTGAACTAATTATTGAAATAATCACCCATAGGACCTGCTTGAAAAATCGTGACTGTAATATACTCGTATAATGTTCCGCCGAATTGGCAGAGTATAAGGTCATAAGTCCTGTAATGACCAGCAAAAAGTAAATCAGGATTAGCCAGAAGTTAATTTTTATGGGCTGCCTTTTTTGCATTTTTTCTTTTTCTGATTTTTGCTATTATATTTTTGTTTTTCAGACGAATATCATACAAGTAAGGTGTTTTTATCGTGTCAAACAGATATTTTTGTATGATTAATGAGGCAATAGGAGCAGCTGTTTGAGATCCGGGCCCGCCTTCTTCAACATATACAGCCACTGCAATTTTAGGATTGTCCTTGGGCGCAAATGCAACGAATATAGAGTTATCATCTTTGCCAGATCCTTTGGGGTTTTGTGCTGTTCCTGTTTTTCCACAGGCTTGTAGCCCGGGTATTCGTGAGAAAGCAGCTGTTCCTCCTGGCATAAATACCCTTTCCATAGCATCTATTACTTTCGTAAAGTTAGAAGTATCAATACTAACATAATGTTTCGGGAAAATAAGTGTGCTATCTCCTATACGTTTTGCCAGGTGTGGTGTAATATAATATCCCCGGTTAGCTATTACAGTTACCATATTGGCCAGCTGCAGCGGAGTGATACCTATTTTGCCCTGTCCGATAGACATATGCACAACATCGTGAAAATCCCAGTTCCTTTTCCTTAAGGAAATGGTAAGGGTAGTGGTATCAGGCAAACTGCCGGGGGCTTCCGAAGGTATATCAATGCCCAGGCGATGACCTATACCTATCTGCCTGAGGTATTGGTACCAGCGGTTATATGCTTGATGTTCATCGGAATATCTCGGATTTTCAAGGATGCGTTTATATACATTGCAATAGTAATTGTTGCAGGAGGTCTGTATGGAATAATAAAAATCCACTACAGGCTTATGGTGATGGCATTTAATGCTTATTCCGTGATAAAAAAATCCTCCGTGGCAGATAAATATTGTTTTGGTATTAATGACATTTTCCTGTAAAGCTATTAGTGCCTGAACCAGCTTGAATGTAGAACCTGGAGGATTTTTATCTGATTGTATGGCCCTGTCAAATAGCGGATACATATCATCGGCAGCCAGTTTTAAGTAATTTTTGCTCAGCTGTTTTCCTGTCAGTAAATTTGGGTCATAGTAAGGACTGCTGACAAATGCCAATATTTCACCTGTCTTTGGTTCTATTGCTACTATTGCACCAGGTTTGTCTCTCATAAGCCATTCGGCGTATTTTTGCAGTCTCAGGTCAAGTGTGGAAACAAGTTTTTTCCCCGCCTCGGGGAGTGTATCGTGTTTTCCGCCAAGATATTTTCCTGCCACAAAACCATTGGAAGTTACCCATAAACGCATAACACCCTTACGTCCACGGAGATATTTTTCATAACCAGCTTCCAATCCTCTTTTACCGATGTAGTCATTCAATTGATAGTAAGGATCAGCTTTTATATCAGACGAATCCACTTTGCGCACATAGCCCAGAGCATGGGCAGCACTATGCGCCGGATAGGTACGGATAGAACGTTTAACGAAATATAGCCCTGGATATTTATAAATTTTTTCTTCCAGATAAGCAGCACGCTTGGCAGGGATAAAAGTACCAATCAGTCGTGGTTTATACAAAACAGCTCGCGTGCGGAGTGCCTTTAACAGATTTTTTCTTATCTGTGCGGAGTCTACTTGTAATAACGAAATAATAGTGTCTATGTCGTTGACAGTGAGGTGCTTTTTTATGTTAGCAGGAATAGCATAAAGCTCATATTCATATATGTTTCCTGCCAGAATATGTCCATGGCGGTCGTAAATAAGTCCACGGTCAGGATAAAGTCGTATGGTGCGGATATTTTGCTCTAATATTTTGGTTAGGGCAGCATCTCTTTTGGACGGAAGCTCGTCTAAAAAAACTTTCACTGAAAAGATAATTATCACAACAGCTATAAAGGCCAAAATACTATAACGGCGTATATAATTTTTGCTTTTATCAGGCATTCAGCGGACGGTTTTTGATGAAGTAGTGTGTTATGACAATAAATATCATTGTGTAGATTGTATTGATAACGCTTTGTAACAATATTACTGGTAAATGTGCCAGGTTAAAGTTATTTAAAAGATAATAGGTCAGGTGATGAATAAAAACAAATACTGTAGAGTATTTGATAAACCATATCCAGCCGTAATTTTGATAACTCAACGGAATGCCTTGTGTATAGCCTAATTGTGGGCTAACCATAGTTAATATTAGCGGGCGCAGGAATATCGCCATAACACTTGAGGCAGTGTGAAGTGCCAGACTGCCATCAATTAAATCTATTATTAGACCTACAACAAAACCTGTGGTTAGTAAAGAGAAATTTTTCGTGTCATAAGGTAGTAATAGAAAGAGAAGAATATATACTTCTGGAACAAAGAACCAGTGTCCTATACGTAATATGAGATTATTAAAAAATAATATTTGCAATAGTGCTAAAATAAGGAATATAGTAAAATATTTCCAGAAGTAAGATCTCATTATTCTCCTATGATTTTTTTTGCTTTTGTCAGGACGCTGTCCAGCTCTTCTTTTCCTATTGTGTTTATAATAAATACATTATTTAACCTGGCTGGGTCCTCAGCTAATTTTACTTTTATTCTGTAAGTATTTTGTTCTTTTGTCTTTTCCACCGAAGAGACAGTGCCAACAGTAAGTCCCTCTGGAAAAATATTGGAATATCCGCTGGTGACAATGGTATCGCCTATATGGATTTTTATATATCCGGGTATTTCTTCCAGTAGCATATAGCGGGGATTATCTCCCCGCCATATTAAAGTCCCAAAAGCACCGCTCTTCTTGTGCTTTACACTTATGTGCGATATGTTATTAAGTAGAGATAGAGCTGCACTATAATTTTTCCCCACATCTATCACAAAGCCTACTACATTACCTTTATCCGAGACTACTGCAGCTTCTTTTTTTACTCCTTGTTTTCGGCCAGCAGATAGCAGAATAAGATTATTCTTCTGATTTACAGAATTTTTCAAAACATGTGCAGATATTATGTTATAGCTAATATTGGCCGATGGCCTGCTGCAATTAAGTAAATCGTTCAGTAGCTTTTTATTTGTTTGGGTCAATATTTTGTTTTCTTCCTTTAATGAAAGATAATTTTTTACATTATAAGAAAATGAATATATCCCGCTCGTGATTTTGCTGAAAGTGTTGAAAACAAATACTTCTTTCTTTTTATTGGACTGAATTGTCAGGAATACAGCTATTATTTCCAGCAGTAAGAAATAAAGGATATCTTTGCGGATGCTTCTCATTTATCATTAAGCGCTTTTAATCAAAAACGGAAATTGTTTATAATTTTTCAAAGCTACAGCTGTTCCTCTTGCTACAGCGTGTAATGGGTCTTCGGATACTTTTACCGGGATTTTTGTCTTGTTTTCCAGACGTTTATCCAACCCACGCAGTAAAGCACCGCCACCTGTTAGCCATATACCGTTTTCGTAAATATCGCTGTATATCTCGGGAGGCGTGCTTTCCAGCACACTTAAAATGGCTGCTTCTATTTTGGCCAGAGAACGGTCCAATGCCTGTGCTACTTCTTTATAAGATACTGCAATTTCTACAGGCAGGGCTGTCATTTGATGTGGACCACGAACAATGAATTCTGCAGGCGGATCTTCCAGATCCGGAATGGCTGCCCCTACCCGGATTTTTATGTCTTCGGCAGTACGTTCAAAGATATGTATATTATGTTGGCGCCGCATATAAAGTCTTATATCCTCGGTGAACTCATCTCCAGCTACAGTAATGGATTTATTAGCTACGATTCCACCAAGCGACATTACTGCTATCTCAGTTGTTCCGCCTCCGATATCAACTACCATATTACCTTTGGGTGCCATTATGTCAAGTCCTATACCCAGGGCTGCTGCCATAGGTTCCAGAATAAGATAAACTTCACGTGCTCCGGCTTGTTCGGCTGACTGCATCACAGCTTTCTTCTCTACTTCGGTACTCCCGGAAGGAACGCCGATTACCATTCTCATAGCAGGGCTGAAGAAGCTACGGGGGCGTGCTTTGGCTATCATCGCACGTATCATCATCTCGGCGGCCTCAAAGTTGGCAATCACTCCATTTCGTAAAGGACGTAAGGTTTCTATATATTCGTGTGTCTTTCCGTGCATCATTTGAGCTTCTTTACCCACAGCTACCATTTCGCCTGTGCGCTTGTCTATGGCTATTATTGACGGTTCGTCAACTACTATCTGGTCATCAATGAGTATGATGGTGTTGGCAGTGCCAAGGTCTATGGCTACTTCTAATGGTTTGAATAAGTTTCCGAACATAGCAGTCCTCCGTTTTTTAATGTTTAAAATGTCTTATGCCAGTAAAAACCATGGCAATATTATGTGTATTGCAAAAATCAATGGAATCTTTGTCCCGGATAGATCCTCCGGGTTGTATTATAGCTGTGATACCCTCCTTATAAGCAATTTCCACGGAATCAGCAAATGGGAAAAACGCATCTGAGGCCATTACTGCATCTTTGAGCTCAAAACCAAAGCGATGAGCCTTTGCTATGGCTTGCCGGAGAGCATCTACACGAGAAGGCTGTCCCATGCCTGCACCTATCAATTGCTTGTCCTTGACTATGGCAATGGCATTGGATTTTAGGTGTTTAACAATTTTATTGGCAAATAGTAAATCCTGGATTTGTCTTTTGTCAGGTTGTTTTTTTGTGACAAACTGTAAATCTTCTGGCGTCTCGTTTTTTAAATCTTTTTCCTGATATAAATAGCCATTAAGTGTTGATCGTACCTGGTATGGGCTATCAGGAAATTTATTCAGCACAAGGATACGACGATTTTTCTTTTGTTTTAAAATATCCAGCGCCTCCTTTTCATACGAAGGAGCAATGATTATCTCAAAGAATAGCTTGTTAATCTCCTCAGCAGTTGATTTATCCACCTGGCAGTTTGTAACAATAATTCCGCCGAAGGCTGATTCTGGGTCGCCTGCCAGAGCTTTTTTCCATGCCTGGGTTAAGTTGCTATCACTGGCCAGTCCACATGGATTGGTATGTTTGATTATGGCTACAGTGGGTTCGGAAAACTCGGATATGATATTAACAGCAGCATCAGCGTCCAGGAGATTATTATATGATAGCTGTTTTCCGTGCAGCTGAGTAAAAATATCATTTATATTACCGAAAAATGCTGCCTGTTGGTGAGGATTTTCTCCGTAGCGAAGCGGATAACTATTTATTTCACTTATTTTTAGCGAACGCAGGGGTTGTTCGTTGAGGTATTGGTAAATTTTTGTGTCGTAATGTGAGGAAATCATAAATGCTTGTGCAGCAAAATCTTTCCTTTGTTCAATAGTGGTTTGCCCACCATTTTTCAATATTTCCAGCAATTGAGTATACTGATTTTTGTGGCTAATTACCAATACATCTTCATAATTTTTGGCAGCAGCACGTATAAGTGAGATGCCCCCAATGTCAATTTTTTCAATTATTTCTTGATGCTTAGCTCCTGCTGCCACTGCTTGCTCAAAAGGATATAAATCTACAATTACCAGGTCTATGGGTTTGATGTTATATTTATTGGCTTCTTCCGTGTCTGCATAAGTGCGCATAAGTATCCCTCCAAAAATTTTGGGGTGAAGAGTTTTTACCCGCCCTCCGAAAATGGAAGGATAGTCAGTTATGTCTTCCACTTTAGTAGCAGATACACCCAGTTCTGTTATGTATTTGTATGTTCCGCCTGTGGAAATAATTTCCACACCGAGGCGTTGTAGATCTTTTATTATTTCATTCAGCCCTTGTTTGTGATATACTGATATTAAGGCAGTTTTTATCCGCTTATTATGCATTGCTTATTTTCATGCTTTAATAGTTAGCACAAAGTTATTTACATTTTTTTATGTTTAAAAGAAACCCCTTAAAATTTTTAAAATTATGTGTTTATAAAAAAAAGAGGATGCCCTTTATAGGGCATCCTCTCTGGCTTAGTAATGGAATTGTGTATTACAGCGTCTCTGTGTAATCTCCATTAGCAGGTTTGAGGTCTCCTGTAAGAATCTTGATGAAGTCAATGAAAGCCCAGATTCCAACGCCCAGCACAACGAGCCATCCAAGAGTGCTAACAATACTACCTATTGCTACAAGCCCAGCATTAAGGGATGCGCCGCCTGCTGCAATGAGTATGCTACCAACTATGCCCATGCCATAACCGACAATTGATATTAGCAGCTGGGTCATACCTTTTTTCTTGTATCCCAGGTAGAAATTGTGAATACCCAGAGTACCAAGAAAGAATGCAAGAAGAGCAGCAACAAGTTGACTTTTGCCAGTATCAGTCTTATGCACAGGGATAGTTATATGACTGGTAGCCACATCCTGGACCTGCACTTTTACAACTTTTGGAGTAACAGATTTGGTTGCAGGCTGGACTGCATACGTATTAACAACAAAAATCATAAATATTGCAACCAGCAGCAGACGTAGTAAATTTTTCATAGCATATAAGTTTTTGGTTTGTTAGAGTCAAATATAAAAAATTTTTATAAACTTTTCTTAATTTACTTGTAAAAGAGGTAATTGTTTTTGATATCCTGTTTGTTTTTTTTGATTATATGCTTATACTTTTCCACGAGTTTTTCTTAAAAGCGTCCTTTTTCGTAGTCACCACCAGCAGGTTTGAGGTCTCCGATGACTATCCTTATGAAATCAACAAAGCCCATAACAGCTCCTATTGTGGTCATTATTGTTCCTGCTATGAAAATTATGAGACCCAGAATTGTAAAAAATATCGCCCCTCCTCCCCCAGTAGATGTTGCCATAAGGGGGACTAGAAAAATAAAAATTCCGCCTATTGCGGAAAGTGCGAGGCCACCTACTGTTAGCCGTAATTCCTGCATCCCTTTTTTCCGGTATCCTAAATAGAAGTTGTGAACCCCAAAAGCACCTAAGAAATATGCCAGTAAAGCTGCTACTAACTGATTTTTTCCAGTGTCGCTGGCAGGTAAGTTTCTTATTGGATAAGAGACCTGGTACTGGGTAGCTATAGCAGAAGGAGTGGAAGGAGCTTTTTGAGGCAAATAATATATAGCCTCTGATTTTCCTATAGCTACAAACGTCATAACAGCGATTAAAAATAAAAATTTTTTCATGGCAAGTTTTTTATTTTAAAATTATGAAATTTTTAGTCCCTTCGTTATGAGAAATTAAGCCTTGCCCCCTTTGATTTATCTTTTTGTTAATTTGATTTAGGATTCAAGTCTATTCTTTAATCTCCATCTCTATTAATTTGGCATCCACCCCTTTTACAAGATTTAGTTTGCGGGTTAGTTCCTTAAGTTTTTCCTGATCTCCCACAACTTCAAGGAATATGAGGCCAGTTTCAGTGCATTCGTCAAGTACTCCGTCGTGTATGCCCAGTCGGGTTTTTATCATGCAACCCCAGGCCGAAAGTATTTTTTGCACTTGGACAGCTGCCTGGGTACGGTGATTTAAATAAATTAAAATGATAGTCTTTTTCATATCTACCTTTTTTTGTTTCAATATATCTTTCGTGTTGCTTTTTTTGTATGATAATTGTCAGTTTTGGGTTTAGTGTTTTAATTTTTTGATGATTTTGTTAATTTCCCTTACTGAAAACTTAAATTTTATATTATGAAAATCAGGAAGTTATTTGTTTTAGCTATTTCTTTATTTATAAGCGTATTGTTATTTGGCCAGCGTGGGCTTTATGAACCAATTGATTTGAGCAAAGTGCACTGGAGTCTTGCAGACTTCGGTCGTATGTATACTTTTGATGATGTGCCAGTAAACAAAATTGCCAGAGAATTTGGTTTTGCCCCTTCCGACAAATGGCTTAAACAGGTAAGGCTGTCGGCTGTACAGTTCGGATCAGGATGTTCTGGTTCCTTTGTGTCTGCCGATGGATTGATAATGACAAATCATCATTGCGTACGCAGCCGTCTTAAGGATGTTGAAAAGCCAGGTGAGAATATCTACCGGGACGGATTTTATGCAGCCTCACTTGACAAGGAGCGCCGTTTTCCTGGTTTGTATGCTGATGTGCTTCTGGATATAAAAGATGTGACTTCTCTTATTTTTAAAGCTATGGAAAACGGCAAAGATGCCCAGGAAAAGGTAAAGCAGAAAAATGAAAAAATTAAAGATCTGGAAAAAAAATATTCAAATCCGAAAAAACATATCATTGCCAGGGTTGTTACGCTGTATAATGGCGGAAAATATTCTTTGTATATTTACAAACGCTATGATGATATTCGGCTGGTTATGGTGCCAGATGTGCAGATTACTGCAACAGGATGGGACTGGGACAATTTTACTTATCCGCGTTATGAACTTGATTTTGCCTTTGTGAGAGCTTATGAAAATGGTAAGCCTGCCAGAATTAAACATTATTTCACGTGGAGCAAAAAAGGTGCAGAGGAAGGAGAACCTATTTTTGTTATAGGACGTCCGGGGAATACAGATAGGTTATTATCCGTGGCCGAGCTGGAGTATTTCAGAGATTATCGTCATCCCCTTATTCTGAAATATTATAATCAGCGGTATAGAGCTCAATATAAGTATTTTATCACTCATCCTCAGCAGCAATCCCGTGAACTGAGTAAATTGTTAAGCATAGCTAATGGCCGTAAGTATTACGCTGGTTTGTACATGGCCTTGCGGGATGATTATATTATGACGAAAAAACGCAGTTTTGAGAGTGATTTGAAAAAAAAGGTGTTTTCTGATTCTCTACTTAAAGCTCAATATGGCGATATATGGAGAGATATTGATGGCGTGCTGAACCAGATCAAGAAGAAGGAACCGGATTATTTGTTTGCTTATTTATTGACGCGTATGCCTTCGGCTGCATGGCAGACCGCCTTTAACCTGTATGAATATGCTAAATCGGATAAGGAAATACCATTTGACAGAGTATTTATACCAGTTAAGGATACACAGCGGGAGCATTATAATGTTCAGGCTATAGCCGATTTCCTTTACAGTGTTAAAGGAGATGACTGTTTTATATTACAGTCTTTGTTCCGTAATGACACGGATGCTTATGTAAGTCTCAAGAAAACCACTTCTTTATATTCCAGGGATTTTGTTAAGCAATTGTACGATATGGGGGCTGCTGAGATTCTGCAAGACGAAGACCCATTGTTAGTAGTTGTGCGCACTATTATGAAAAGTATAGAAAATAACCAGCCTGAAATTAAGCATCTTAAAGATTCCATGGAGATATTAAATCAGCGTTTGGGCTATCTTATTTTCAAAGTTTACGGGAATAAAATTCCGCCGGATGCTACTGCTACTTTGCGTATAAGTCCTGGAGTTATAAAAGGTTACCAGTATAATGGTACGCTTGCTCCGGGCAAAACAACTTATTACGGTCTTTACGATAGATACTACTCTTTTGGGCAGAAACCCTATCCATGGGGCTTGCATCCACGCTGGCAACATCCCCCCAAAGGACTGGATTTATCTGTGCCAATGTGTTTTGCCTCTACCAATGATATTGTAGGGGGTAATTCGGGCAGTGCTGTTATCAATAAGGACAGGCAGATTGTAGGTTTGATACATGACGGAAATCTTGAAAGCCTCGCTGGTGCTTATATCTTCCTTGAGGACGATAATAGGGCTATTGCCACGGATTCCTGGGGATTAATTGAAGCACTGAAACACGTTTATAAAACTAATAATCTGGTCAAGGAATTATTAACCGGACATAGACCTAAATAATTTTTCAAGGGGCGTCTAAGAAAGGCGCTCCTTTTTCATTAATATCTTTTCTTTTTGAATATCAAGAAAAGTATTCTCTGACTTTGTGGGATAGCTTGAATTTAATAAATGATATTTACCTTTGGCATTTTCTTTTTTAGCTCCATAACTTTACTGAAACCTATACGTGTACCCTGCAGGTCAAGCGTTTTTAAATTAGGCATGTCTTTAAGGTTTTCCGGAAGAGTAGTAATAGGATTATTGCTAAGACTTAATATTTCCAGGTTTTGTAAATTTGCTATATTATCAGGTATGGATCTAATATGATTGTTTCCCAGAAATAATTTTTTTAAATTTTGTAACTGTCCTATGGCGGCAGGAATTGAATTGAGTTTGTTTCCGTAAAGATTGAGCTCCTTAAGATTGGTTAATTTTGCAATATCATCTGGCAATTTTTCTATTGAATTCCATGATAGGTTTAATACTTCAAGATTTTGCAACTCAAATAGTTGTGGTGGTAGTTTGCTTATACGGTTGTGTTGTATATACAGACCTTTAAGATTTTTTAGATTATTTATTTCTGCCGGAATGGTGTCCAGGTTGGTATTATTGAGATATAGATATATAACTTTATCCGGATTGGCCATTGCTAATTTAAGCGATCGGTAAGCTCCGGAATTATCATTGCCTTGTGAAAAAGCTATTAGAGTAAATAAACTGGTTATTAACAAGAAAAAAATTCTTTTCATTAAGATAAATTTTTAAGCTGTTCCTCCGCATTTAATACGAAGGAACAGCTTTTTTTGTTATACTAAATCATTAAAAAGGATGAAGTTTTTTGAAATTTGCCTTGCCTGTTTCCAGAAATTTGATAAAGTCATTAACATCTGTGTCATATTCCATAGGCCTGGCCAGTACATTTCCCTGCCAGTCAATAAGTACATAAAACGGCTGGGAATTTTTGTCAAAGTTAACTATTTGTATATCAGCATTCTGTTTGCCAAGCATCTTTTTTAATTTCCCGTCGGCCAGGGAAACAAACCAGCGATTCTTGGGGGTTTCAATAACTTTATCATCCACGTATAGCGAAAGGATGATGTAATCGTTTTGCAATATTTTCAATACTCTGGGGTCTGACCATACGTATTCCTCCATTTTTCTGCAGTTGACACATCCGTGGCCTGTGAAATCCACGAAAATTGGTTTCTTTTGTTTTTTCGCACAGTTCAGAGCCTGATACACATCAAAATATCCTTTGAGGTTGTGCGGTAGTTCCAGCTGGTCAGAGTACATAGGTTTATCACATAGCCCCACGGAAGATTCGCCCATGGTCATACGTTCAATATCAAATTCCTGTGTTGTTTTGGGTGGCAGGTAACCAGAGAGAGCTCTTAGTGGTGCACCCCATAATCCAGGAATCATCCATACTACGAAAGAAAAAGTGATTATTATGAAAAACAGGCGAATAATGCCTATATGTTTGACTTCGGTATCGTGGGCAAATTTTATTTTACCCATCAGATACAATCCCATCAGTGAGAAAATTACTATCCACAACGAGAGATAGACATCACGGTTAAGTATGCCCCAGTGATAAGTCTGGTCAGCTACTGATAGAAATTTCAAGCCTAATGCAAGTTCCAGAAAGCCTAAAACTACTTTAACGGAATTAAGCCACCCTCCGGATTTGGGCAATGAGTTAAGAAATTCGGGAAACAGTGCAAATAGCGTAAATGGCAGGGCTACTCCCAGAGAAAAACCTAGCATACCAATTATAGGCTTCATTATCATTCCGCCCTGAGTGGATTCTACCAGTATGCCTCCAACTATTGGACCAGTACAGGAGAAGGATACGAGCACGAGCGTGAATGCCAGGAAAAATATTCCTACTATGCCGCCCTGCTCGGATTTTTTATTAACTTTATTAACCCACTTGTATGGCAGGGTCAGTTCAAAAGCGCCAAAAAACGATGCAGCAAAAATCAGGAAGATTATAAAAAATAAGATATTGGGTAACCAATGAGTAGATAGCCAGTTGGCAAAATCTGCAGAGAGGTTTTCCCCGCCTAAGACATTTGTTATGCCTACAAGAATAGCAATTGGGACAGTATAAATGAGGACTATTGAGATGCCATAAATCATGGCATTAATACGTCCGCGGATTTTGTCTTTGCCTTTGATGAAAAAAGCCACAGTCATTGGAACCATGGGAAATACGCAGGGGGTCAGCAGGGCTGCCAGTCCCAGTAAAAAGGAAATCCAGAAAAACCAGCCAAGAGATTTTTTTCCCTCAACACCACTCCAGGGATTGTTACTTACCAGTATTGGTGTATATCCTGTGGGTTTGAGGCTGACTTTGGTTGCTGTATCCTTGGGTGCACCCTGTTTGATGATGGCAAGTCCTGTATCTTGTTTGCTTGATATTTTGTTTGTGTCAATTTGTGCAACTTTTATCTGGTGAACTGGATGAATATTGATTTGTTCTTGCTTTTTACTTTCAGAAACTTTTGTAGTTTGGGCTGCCTGTGCAGCTTTGTATTCCGATCCTTTTACTGGTACCGAAAAATCTTCTGTGAAGTTTATACACCTGCCATTTTCGTAGCATACCTGTCCGTCAATTGTTCCTTTTACTTCAAAATCAATGTTTTTTATAACTTTAATTTTCTGTTTGAAAACAGCTTCATGTTCATAGAAATATTCGTCTTTCTGGAAGATTTCGTCAAAAACTTTTTTGGGTGTTTCAACTTCTATTGTTTTGCCTTCTGTCTGGTAATAAGGACTTTGTGCGATTTCTATGCTCAGGGGCAAAGATCCTCCGGGAGGATTGCTCGGTGCATACAGATGCCATCCCGGGTCAATTTTCACCTTGAATACAAGATAAAATTCTGATGCGGAGGCTTTTTCTACAGAGTAAGACCAGAAAGTATGCTTTTCTATCTGAGCCTCTCCGCCAATTACTGCTGTTATGAAGAGAAGTAAAACGAATATTGCCTTTTTCAGATGTGTCATATTGCTTCTTTTTGAAAATTTGTTACTAATGTATTAATGTTCCGACTTTTTCCCCTCTTAAAATTTTCAAAATATTGTTTTTCTCAAAAATATTAAATACAACGATGGGCATGTTATTTTCCTGACAGAGTGTGAAAGCAGTAAGGTCCATAACGCGTAGTTGTTGTTCTATTACCTGTGTAAAGCTGATTTCAGGATAAAAGGTTGCCTGAGGATTTTTCTTTGGGTCGTCGGAATATACACCTTTTACATTAGTAGCTTTTAGCAGGATTTCGGCAGAAATTTCCACGGCTCTGAGTGCTGCAGCTGAGTCGGTGGTAAAAAACGGATTACCTGTTCCACCAGCAAATATGACTATATATCCCTGATTAAGATAGGATAAAGCTCGTTCACGTGTGTATCTCTCGGCATAGGGCTCCATAAATGTTGAAGTGAGAACTTTGGCTTTAGCACCCATGGAATTGATCTGGCTTTCCATAGCAAGGGCATTGATAACTGTGGCCAGCATGCCCATGTAATCACCTTTTACGCGGTCTATGCCCAGTCCTGTTCCTTTGATGCCACGGAAAATATTTCCTCCGCCCAGGACTATGGCTATTTGAGTGCCATTGTTTTGTGCTTCAATGATTTCCTGTGCAAAGGTAGTGATAGTTTCTGCAGAAAAGCCAACGCCCTTGTCGCCGGCAAGCGCTTCACCACTAAGTTTTAGGAGAATTCTTTTGTAAATGCTCATAGGATAAAAGTTTAGGTCTGCACAATTATATTAAAAGAATTCCGTTTATGTAAATAAATGTGAAAAATCCATATTAATTTTTTACCTTTGTGGAAAGGTTTTTGAGTATAATTTAAGTGTTAAAAATAAATTCCAACAGCTATGAAAAAATTTATATCTCTTTTGTTTTTTTCTGCAATTGTAGTTTTAGGATTTTCCCAGATGAAAGAGCCTGAGATGGTTTTTGTACAGGGAGGCGAATTTTATATGGGTAATGATTATGCTCCAGGTTTGAGCGCCCAGGATGAGAAGCCGGAGCATAAGGTAAAAGTAAGTGATTTTTATATAGGAAAATATGAGGTTACCTTTGATGAATATGATTTGTTTTGCGAGGCTACAGGTTATCCCAAGCCTGATGATGGTGGTTTTGGACGGGGAAAGCACCCGGTTATCAATGTGAGCTGGTATGGTGCAATAAAATATTGTAATTGGCTCAGTTCTATGTTTCATCTGGATAAAGTATATGAATTTTCTGAAGACTCCCTGGGCATGGTCATAAATAAAGTAAACTGGGATGCTAATGGTTATCGCTTGCCTACCGAAGCAGAGTGGGAATTTGCAGCACGTGGAGGAGTAGAATCAAAAGGTTTTCCTTATCCTGGCAGTGCCAATCTGGATGAGGTAGCATGGTATGATGCTAATTCTGGTGCTAAAACCCACGAAGTAGGTCTGAAAAAGCCAAATGAGCTTGGTTTGTATGATATGCTTGGTAATGCTTTTGAGTGGTGCTGGGATTATTACGATGCAAAATATTATGCCAATAGTCCCGAAAGTGACCCCCGTGGTCCAGCTTCTGGCCACGAAAGAGTTTATAGAGGAGGTTCATTCAAGAGCCCTAAGGAATATATGCGTATCACTAAACGTTATCACTTTATGCCTAATAAGCCTCAGGGTACAATTGGTTTCCGTCTGGCAAGAACGAAGAAATAATTTTGAATGATATTATAACAAAAACGGGAGATCCTCAGGATCTCCCGTTTTTGTTAAGTGGTTGATTTTGTTTTATTTATTCACTATTTGTGCAAACGTTTGCGGAATTTTATATACAAACACCAAGGCAAATTAAGCTAAATTTAATTAATTTTAAAGGTTAATAAACCTTAAATCTATTGATTATGAATTTGAAAAATAAATTACGGGGTTTTTTATTTGTTTTCATTTTTTCTTTTTTGGTATTTTCCTGCCAGAAAGAGAATTTTATTTTTTCTGGTCAGCCTGATATTAAGGAGCATGATACTGTAGCGGTTGTTCACAGCAAGAGTGTGCCGCTTAAGTATGGAGTAATGATGCAGGCTTTTTATTGGGATGTTCCTGCTGGTGGAGTATGGTGGAATACTATTTCTTCCAAGATACCGGAATGGGCTTCTATTGGTGTAAATGCCATCTGGATACCACCGATGCAGAAATGTCAGAATGGCCCTTATTCCATGGGATATGATCCTTATGATTATTTTGATTTGGGAGAATACGACCAAAAGGGATCTGTTGAGACGCGTTTTGGTTCTAAAACAGAACTGATAAATATGATTAATAAAGCTCATGCTTATGGTCTTCAGGTTTTTGCAGATATTGTTATTAATCATAACAGCGGTGGTGACTCCGAATATAACCCTTTTACGGGAACTTATACCTGGACCAAGTTTACGCCTAAATCAGGAAAATTTTATCGCTCTTACTATGATTTTCATCCTAATGATTTTCATCATAATGATGAAGGAACTTTTGGTGGATATCCAGATTTGTGTCATGATAAATCTTACGTGCAGGACTGGTTATGGCGCAGTCCGAATTCCGTTGCTCAGTATTATAAGTATACTATTGGCATAGATGGATGGCGTTTTGACTATGTAAAAGGATATGCTCCGTGGGTGGTAAAAGAATGGGTGGCCACTGTAGGTGGTTTTGCCGTAGGAGAATATTGGGATAGTAACGTGGATGCCCTTAATACCTGGGCTAATGCTGCTAATGCCAGTGCTTTTGACTTTGCTTGCTATTATGCTATGAACGATGCCTTTGACGGAAATGACCTTACTCAGCTTAATAGGGATATGTTATGGAAAAGAAATCCTATGCGGGCTGTTACTTTTGTCACCAATCACGATACTGACGAGATTTGGAATAAGTATCTGGCTTATGCTTATATCCTCACTGCTGAAGGCTACCCCTGTATTTTTTATCGTGACTATGAGGAATGGTTGGATAAAAATAAACTGATAAATTTAATCTGGATACACAATCATCTGGCTTCTGGCACCACTACAATTTTATATGTGGATAAAGATGAATATGTGGCCAGACGAAATGGTTATAATGGACCTGGACTGGTTGTTTATTTGAATAATTCTGACTCATGGCTTGAGCGTTGGGTGCCCACTAATTGGTATAGTACAAGAATTAAGGATTACACAGGAAATTCTAACTGGGAACCTGTTACTCAAAGTAATGGTTGGGTTAAAATTCAGGCTCCGCCTAAGAGTTATACTGTCTGGAGTGTGAAATAAAAAAGTTTTTATTGTTAAAATATATGGGGGCGTCTAAAAGAGGCCCCCATTTTTTGTCTATTTTAATTTGTTTTCCATAAAAGCTTTCCAATCAATATTATCCAGATAATTTTTTACCAGCTCGCTGATATATTTTCCGATAATATCAAATTCCAGATTGACAATTGTTCCGGGCTTGATATTGTGGAAATTAGTTATTTCATAAGTATATGGAATAATTGCCACGGAAAACATACCTGGCTCAGAGTCCACTACTGTAAGGCTCACACCGTTAACTGCGATTGATCCTTTGGGTACTGTAAAATGACCAGATGAGGGGTCGTACTTGAAATAAAAATACCAGCTTCCGTCGGCTTCTTTCACCTCAGTGCATTCAGCGGTTTGGTCCACATGTCCCTGAACTATGTGTCCGTCCAAAAAACTGTCAATTTTCATACTCCGCTCCAGGTTTACTTCATCTCCTATTTTCAGCAGCCCCAGGTTAGTGCGTTTGAGGGTTTCTTCCACAGCTGTTACTTTATAGACATCTTTGTTGATATCCACTACAGTCAGGCATACTCCATTATGCGAGATGCTCTGGTCTATTTTCAGTTCATTGACAAATGGACAGGTAAGATAGATATGAAGATTGCCTTCTTCTTTCTGTAAGTCAACAACTTTACCGGTAGTTTCAACTATTCCTGAAAACATGATTAATGGTTTTTGTTTTTGACAAAGAAAATGAAAATAAAGAATATGTTTAAATACTTTTGTCATAATAAAGTTTTTTTCTATTATTAAATCAGGAAAGTAAATTCTTATTCTATTGAAAGTAAGGAAGTTACAGAGAAATTGGTACGGAAAAGTACGTTTGCCTTCATCAAAGAGTATTGCTAATAGGCTATTGATATTAAGGGCATTGTCGCAAGGGGCTTTGCAGATTAAAGGATTATCCCAGGCTAAAGATACTGTTTTACTCGCCAAAAACCTTGATGAGGTCCTTTCTTCCGATGAATATATTTTTAATTTGGATTTGAATAATTGTGGTACCTGTGTGCGTTTCCTTACAGCTTATTTGGCTATTCGTCCGGGTATATATATAATTAACGGAGATGCCAGAATGCAGGATCGTCCTATTGGACCGTTGGTTGATGCTCTCAGAGATCTTGGGGCTAATATTGCTTATGTGAATAAAGAAGGTTTTTTGCCATTATATATTTCAGGATCCTCACTCCGGGGTGGTAGCGTGGAGATAGATGCGCGTATGAGTAGCCAGTTTGTTTCTGCGTTGATGTTAATAGCTCCGGCTATGCAGGAGGGCTTGCACCTGAAGCTTAAAGGTCTGGCATCGGCCCCTTATCTGGAAATGACTTATTTGTTAATGAAACGTCTGGGGCTTTCGGTTGAGAAATTAAACGGGCTTGAATATAAAATTCCTGCACAAAAAATTGGTAATAAACGCATTACTGTCAGTGCAGATTGGAGCTCGGCTTCTTTTTGGTATGGCTTTGTTAGCCTGGCAGATGAAGCCGAGCTCTTTGTTTATGGTCTGGAGGATTGCGGATTGCAGGGCGATCGTGTTCTGTACCGGATTTACGAAGATCTGGGTGTTAATACAGAGTTTACCTCCTCGGGAGCATTGTTGCGTAAGCGTCCGGTTAATGTTTTTCATTTTGAAATGGATTTGCAGGATTATCCGGATATCGCTTTACCGCTTATTGTAAATCTTGTGCTATCAGGGATAAGTTTCCGTTTGAGTGGCCTGGCGCATTTGCGTTATAAGGAAAGTGACCGTCTCGCAGCTCTGCAAAAAGAATTGGCTAAGATAGGTGCTTATCTGGAGATAGACGATAACGGTACTGTCTGGTGGAAAAAGAGTGAATTGTATTTTCCGCAGGGATTAGTCTTTGATACTTATAAGGATCACCGTATTGCTATGTCATTGGCACAGGTGGCTATGTTTGGGGATATTGAGATAGTGGATGGAGAAAACGTAGTAAAAAAATCTTATCCGGATTTCTGGCATAATTTATCAAGTTTTTATTCAAATACTTAAAATTCTAAAAAGATGTCTGTAGAATTAGCGTATTTACTGCTCATTGTAGTGTTGTTTCTGCTGGCTATTGCCGATTTGATTGTAGGAGTGAGTAATGATGCGGTTAACTTTTTGATTTCTGCATTTGGTTCCAAAGCAGGTCCGGTTTGGGTAATATTACTGACTGCCAGCCTGGGTGTCCTGGTAGGGGCACTATTCTCCAACGGAATGATGGAGGTGGCCAGAAAAGGAATTTTCCATCCCGAGCGTTTTGTCTTCTCGGAAATCATTTTGATTTTCGTGGCTGTTATGTTCACAGATGTTATTATGCTGGATTTGTTCAATACTTTTGGTTTGCCCACCTCTACGACTGTTTCATTGGTCTTTGAACTTTTGGGTGCTGCTCTGGCCATGTCCCTTATTAAAATGTCGTATGCAGGCGGTAGCCTTACAGATTATATAAATTCCGGACGTGCTTTTTTGATCATTGGTGGAATATTGCTTTCAATTGTTGTGGCCTTTACCGTGGGGGCCATTGTTCAATATATTGCCCGTTTGATTTTCACTTTTGAATACAAAAAAAATTATAAATATTTTGGTTCTCTCTGGGCAGGTTTTGCTTTTGCTGTGATAGTATTCTTCATGTTTATCAAAGGATTTAAAAACTCTGCACTGGCAGATGAGGCATGGGTGCAATGGATTTTAAATCACAAAGGTCAGGTGATTATATATTCTTTCATCTTTTTCACGCTATTGTCAGAGTTGATGAAGTCGGTATTTAAGCTTAATATTCTCAAGATGGTAGTATTGCTGGGTACATTTGCTCTGGCAATGGCTTTTGCAGGGAACGACCTGGTAAACTTCATAGGTGTGCCTCTGGCAGGATATTCTTCCTACCAGTATTGGTCACATTCTGGAGTAGCACCTGACCAATATACAATGGAAGCTCTGGCTGGAAAAGTACATGTGCCAATATATTTCCTTCTGGGAGCTGGTTTTGTAATGGTGCTTACCCTGTGGTTCTCCAAAAAAGCGCGTACAGTTATTCAAACTTCAGTTGATTTATCGCGTCAGGATACAGGTGCCGAGCGTTTTGGTGCATCGCCAGCTGCCCGGGCTATTGTCAGGGCATGGATAGATGTTTCGCAGGCAATAACAAATGCTACGCCCCGGCCTGTGCGTAAATGGATACAACAGAGATTTGATTATAAAAATAAAAAGAAAAAGCCTCAGGATGCTGCTTTTGACCTTATAAGAGCTTCGGTTAACCTGGTGGTCGCCAGTGCCTTGATTGCTCTGGCAACTTCTTATAAACTGCCTCTTTCCACTACTTATGTTACTTTTATGGTGGCTATGGGTAGTTCGTTGGCCGACCGTGCATGGGGTAGGGAAAGTGCAGTGTTCCGTGTTACAGGAGTTATTACTGTTATCGGTGGTTGGTTCCTTACAGCTTTGATTGCACTTATCACGGCTGCAACAATTGCTGTGATTATTTATTACGGAAAGGCGCCTGCTATTATTTTCATGATACTGCTGGATAGTTTTATCATTTATCGCTCGCGGATTATTCATCGTCGGCGTATGGAAAAAGAAGAAGAAGAAAAACGTATCTACAAAATTGAAGCAGAAATTAATTCTTATAATGTTTTTGATAAAGTTAAGGAGACAATTCTGCGGGAGTTGAAGAAAGTACAGGATATAATGGAATTGACCAAAATAGGTTTGTACAATGCTGACAGAAAGAAACTGCGCCAGGCTGTAGAAATTGCCGAGAGCCTTAAGGAAAATTCCAAGCATATAAAGAAAGAGATTTACCGCGTAATTCAGGTTTTACAGGGCGATATGGTAGGAGCTGCACAGTATTATGTCCAGGAGATAGACCACCTACGCGAGATTGCCAATGCTGCTGTGTATCTTACGCGTAGGGTTTGGGAACATGTAGAAAATAATCACGAGATGTTTAATCATGCTCAAAAAAAGGATTTTGAAAAGACTTATAGCATTGTCAAGGATTTTATTGACCAGGTCATTGATACTATTATTGAGGAGAAATTCTACGAGATACAAAAAATCCGCAATCGTAAAAATGAGATTCTCAAGGAGTTGGATGATATGAAAACTATTGAAATTCAGCGTATCCGTAACGAGGAGGTTGATGTATTGAGCAGTAATCTGTATTTGAATATTATAGCGGAGTTTAAAAATCTGGTACTGTTCTTTAACAGGGTACTTAAAGCTCACAAACGTTTTTATAATTACAAAAGTTTTGAACAAGCGCCTATTGTACCAGCCTAATCCACGTTTTTTCAAACAAAAAGGAGGTCATCAATTTTATGGCCTCCTTTTTTATTCCTTTCATACAATTAGTGATGTTATCCGTTATATTTATCTGAGAAAATAGATATACCACCTTAATTAACCTTAAATTTAATCAGCACTCCTGCATGATCAGAAACTTTACCTATCACGTTATCTGTAAAAATTATTTGACCATCAATAGGTTGTAGGTGAGAATCGTTTTTGTGGAAAATATAATCAATTCTTCCTGGTTGTACACCATCAACAGTAAAATAAACCGGATTATTTGTATTGGCATCGGGATAAACTTCCAGAAAAGCATCTTTAAATAAATTACCTTCTACCATTTTCAGATATGCTTCGTTCCATGGATAGTCACTGGAGGCACTCACGTTAAAGTCTCCTCCAACGATAGTGGTAAAAGGCATTAGGCTGTCAGCCATTTCCGATGCATAATTTTTCAGTCTGATAACCTGGTATTTGGGCTCCGGATCAGAAGCATACTGTTTCCAGTGCAGATGTGCAGAAAAGATGTCCATCAAGCCCCATGGAGTATTCACTCCTGCAAAGACAGCTTTCCGGGTTGTTATAGTATTAACGTCATTACTCGTAGAAATTACACGGCTACCGCTGTAGGTAATAGGATATTTTGCCAAAACAGCTTCCCCTTCCTCATATACAGACCATCCGTAATGTGCCCAATCCCAGGTAAAGTAATAATCAAGACCGTATTTTTCTTTCAATTTCTTTTGTATTATCAGTGCCATATTATTTTCTCTTATATTTCCATATACTACCGGGGAATTGCGGTGCTGGGCACATTCTTGCATCAAAACTATATCAATGTTTAATCTGGCTATGGTCTCGGCCAGTTTATCAAATTTCATCTGTTGGTTATCTTCCTGATAGGTATGCAGGTTAATTGTCAACATTAAGAGTTCGTTATTATTTGTTTTATAAATACTTGGCTTGACGTTCTGTAGAATATCGTCCAAAATAACTGTTTTTGTTGTTTGTGTGGTATCTCCATAGCTGTCGTAGGCAACGGCACGGATAGTGTAAACACCATATTTTTCATAATCGTGTGAGAGATAAAAAGCAGAGAAATCAGTATTTTTTACTGTATCGTATTGATTATCTCCCCAATCAAAAATGACTTTACTGATAGAGTCGTCATCCTGGGCAACAGCTTTGACATTTACGGTATAATAATCAGTGGATACCAGAAAATCAATATAAGGCGGATGGTTTAACCATTTCTGGAAGCATGATAAACCCAGGATAGCTATCAGCGATAAGAAAAAGATAGTTCTACGCATTGTTCCTTTTTTGCTTTTAAATTAAGGGAAAAGGTTAGTTTGGAGTAATAAAACAACACAAACGTTTGTGATAATAAGTTGGATGTTTAATGATGCTACAAGAATGTAAAACAGGCTGCCTTTTTCAGACAGCCTGATCAGGATTTTACTCTGTCAGTATGACGGCTATTCTTTGTTTTCCGTCCATTTTTACTGTTAGTGGTCTGGGAAATTCCGCTATTTTAACAAAATCACCGTCATAAATAGTTTTCTGTTGTTCCAGTTTGTCCCATTTAAGGATATGGTCAGGGTTGTCGTGTAATACTGTAAAATAGCCTATATTCATGGATATGACATTATGGAAAAAGTGGGAACCTGAGGATCCTTCCAGAGGGAAACCCTCCAGACTCGTTTCCACGATTACTTTGGCGTTGGATATCTGTCCCCAGTTGACAGGTATGCCTATCCATTTATCTCGTGTGCCCCAGCGTCCAGGCCCAATTAATATGTAACGATAACCTTGATTTAGCATCATTTCGTTTATTGAGGCTATTTCTTTGGCTATGTCTTCGGTATGGGATTTATTGAATTTTTTGGGATCCACGTAAACAATATGGCGCAGAAAGTCTATCTTTCCGTTGCCCATGCTGCGGTCGGTATAAAGTAAGATTTTTTCTTTTTCCAGGGCTTGCACGTCAATATTAAAATCTTCTCCGCTGCCCAGTAATGGTTTTATTTGCAAAAGGTAGAAGCTTGCACGTCCCTGGGAGTCTTTTTTCAAATCCACTGCAAATTCTATTTCAACGGGGATGCCCATAGCCTCGCGGGTAATATCCAGCATTTTTGTTATTGTCTCGGCCAGTGGAATGTAGTTGAATTTAAGTATATTGGCAAAGTCCAATACGCGTGGTCCGGGTTTGTCGGTGCCCGGGATAAGGCGTTCGCCATTTTTGTCATATACCGAGGCCAGATGTTTGAGGGTTCCGTGGCGTTCAGCGTCCCAGATGTCCAATTTGGCCAGCCCGGCATTTTCACCTTTGAGAAAATCCAGCTCCCTAAGCCGCAGATCCACAGCGTAGAAAAATGTTTGTGAGTTTTCCACAAGGTCCTTTAGCCTGTAGTTTTGCAGTTTTGGATAGCGGGGGCAGAAGTGATAGGCTTTTTCCCCTTCCACCACGTATGCGCCCAGTCCCAGAGCTATAGTAGCGTATCCATCTTCGGGTTTTATGTGGGAGAACGGATAAAAGTTATATGATTGCGCCACGCCGCTGATATGCGGATAATAGAAGTCTTCGTATTGCTCTCCTACAACTTCCTGTATTACTACGGCCATTTTTTCTTCTTCTATCTGGTAATTAATGGAACGGATATAGGAACGGGCCTGTGGTGAGAACACCGATGCATAAACCATTTTTATTGCGCTTACCAGCTGGCGCAGGCGTGTGCGTTCGTCTCCCACGTTGGGGATGATATAAGTTTCGTAGATGCCTGCAAAAGGTTGATATAAAGAATCTTCCAGCAGTCCTGATGAACGTATTGCCAGAGGTTTGCGGATAACTTTTAGCAGCTTTTTTAGTTTTTCATATAAGTCCTCGGTGAGGCGCGCGTTCAGAAAAGCTTTCTTCAGTTCTGTATAACTGATGTTGGAATGGAATGCCAGCTCACGGAGATTATTTTGCTCCATAAAACGGTCATACTGGTCGCTGCCTATGATAAACGTAGAAGGAGTGCGGATATTTATATCATCAAACAGTTCGGTGATGCCATAGCGGTATATCAAAGTATGTATAAAAGCTATTCCACGACCTTTTCCGCCCAGTGCGCCCGAGTCCAGCGAAACAATGGTGCTGGGTTCATCTATTTCGGATTCAACGAAATCAACAATTTTACCTTTGTTTTTTTCGTATTTGATTTTCTGGGCTATTAGAATGAGAAACTCACGTATCTCGCTGTAATCAGCAAAATCTTCTGTGTTGAGCTGGGCCAGCTCTTTTGCAACAGGTATTTCACCCTGTGCCATTAGCCATAAGGAAAAATGATTTCTTTTAGCGTGATATTCAATACTTTCGTCTGGTATGATGTGAGGTCTTCGTATTAGTTCAATGAATTCGTCCAGATTGCGTGCCGAATACCCTAATTCCTTGCCCTGGTTATCCCTGAAAATAAAGTCACCAAAGCCCATATGATAACGGATAATATGGTTAATATCCGAGGCCAGGGTATCAGAATTTTTGTTAATGAACAAAAAGCCCAGTTCTTCGGCCTTGGTCTTGAATTTTTCTTCGGATGATTGTATTACAATAGGTATTTTGGCAAGGACTTCTTTTTCCACGTGTTGAGCCAGTTCCAACCCGGCTTCGGATCGTTTTTCTCCCTCACGGCTGAATTCCACATCTGTGATAAGGCTCAGGAAATAATCCTTGTATTTGTTGAAAATTTCCAGAGCTTCCTCGTAATTTGTAGCCAGTATGATTTTGGGGCGCATTCGCAGGGCGTAAATTTTATAAACTTCGTCGCGTGCAACAACCTCATCTATAACACGTTGTATTTGTTTGAAAACATTATTATACAGCAGTGGCAGATAGCGGGAGTAGTAGCGTGGAGAATCTTCCACAAGTAGAATTATTCTTACATCGCCTATCCGGGTGTCGTTTTCAACGTTGATTTTGTCTTCTAATAACTTAATCATTGTCAGGAAAATACGCGAGTCTCCATTCCATACAAATAAATGGTCAAGGATATTTTGTTCCTTAAAGCGGGCAAAATAAGAAATATCTGCGTTATTATTTAGCAAGAAATAAAGCGGAATATAAGGGAAATGTTTCCGTATCTTTTGTGCGATGTTTATTGATACGGTTTTATTCATCCCGGCCATTATGATTACCAGGTCATAGTGTTTTGACCTTAATTCACGGTGGGCTTCTTTGTATGAGGACACTGCTGTTATGCGTGGAGGTGATGAAAGATTGAGACGGGAATATTCACCAAATATCTGGCGTGAGAAATTTCCTTCACTTTCAATGGAAAAAGCATCATAAAGAGTGGCTACGAGCAACACTTCTTTTACCCGGAATTTCATTAAGTCAAAGGATGTATCGCGCTGGTAATAGTTACGTAAGTTGTATTCTTTTAACAGGCTTTCTTTTAGGACATTGTAAAATGAGAATTTCAGACTTTCCGCTTCGTCGTCAAGTTTATCCTTGCTTTCCACTTCTATTTTCCCTTTTTCCAGAAGGTTCTTGTGGCTTTTAATTAGATCCAGTATTCTGAAGAACATTTCTTTGTCCTCTTCCGATGCAAAAGCTTCATCTATCTCGGCGGATGTCCAGAACTCAATAATGCCAATGTTATCCTGCCATTCTATTTCCAGTTTGGCTATTAAATAGCGTTCAAAAGTGTATTTACAAACGTATTCCCTATCCCGGATATGAATATGAGTGACTACTTTATCTCTGATATAAAATTCTGATAGAAAGCTGCATAGCTCTCTGAGCAGCCCTGTAATAGAATTGGCATTGTTAGTGAAAATTTCGTCAATACGGTTTCTGTATTTGAGTATTTTTTCTTTTCCTTTCATAATGTTTTATTTTATTCCCCAGGTTTCTTTGTCAAGTGTGCGGTATTGGATAGCCTCTGCTATATGATGAGGTTGGATGTCCGTGCTTCCTTCCAGATCAGCTATTGTGCGTGATACTTTGAGGATACGATCGTATGCCCGTGCGGAAAGCTTGAGTTTTTCCACAGCTGCTTTTAACAGCTCCTGACTGGTGTTATCTATTTTGCAGAATTTACGGATGAGCTTGGAGTGCATTTGAGCGTTGTAATGTATATGTGGATATGGGGTAAAACGTTCTTGCTGTATTTTTCGGGCTTTGATAACCCTTTTGCGTATTTCCTTGCTGCTTTCGGCCGGACGGGTATCCGACAGGTCTTTAAACGGAACAGGAACCACCTCTATATGGATGTCAAAACGGTCAAGCAGAGGCCCGGATATTTTATTCATATAACGTTTTATCTCACCTATGGAGCAAACGCAAGCCTTGGTAGGATGATTGTAATATCCACAGGGACAGGGATTCATCGCAGCTACAAGCATAAAACTTGCCGGATATTGTACTGTGAATTTTGACCGCGAAATAGTTATTACCCTGTCCTCCAGAGGTTGACGTAGCACTTCCAGGACCGAACGTTTGAACTCAGGCAATTCGTCAAGGAACAATACGCCATTATGGGCAAGAGATATTTCTCCGGGCTGAGGATAGCTACCTCCCCCAACCAGGGCTACATCTGATATTGTGTGATGCGGAGCGCGGAACGGACGCTGGGTAATGAGCGAAACATTAGTGCCGAGTTTGCCTGCTACCGAGTGTATCTTGGTCGTTTCCAGGGCTTCTTCAAGCGTAAGCGGCGGGAGAATGGATGGCATACGTTTGGCCAGCATAGTTTTACCGGACCCTGGAGGCCCAATCATCAGGACATTGTGTCCGCCAGCGGCTGCTATTTCCAGGGCACGTTTAACGTTTTCCTGTCCTTTTACGTCGGAGAAATCAAACTGTGGATTATCCAGCTGACGAAAAAATTCCTCTTCCAGGTTCACTTTTACCGGATTGATCTTTTCCTTGCCGGATAAGAAGTCTATTACTTGCGTGAGTGTATGCACACCATACACTTGCAGGCCTTCCACAACAGCAGCCTCTCTGGCATTTTCCTGCGGGAGTATAACGCCTTTGAATCCTTCCTGTGCAGCATTCAAAGCTATTGGCAGAGCGCCTTTAATGGGGCGGAGTGTTCCGTCCAGAGCCAGCTCGCCCATTATTGCAAAATCCTTGATCATAGGCATTTCCACCTGTTCTGAGGCAGCAAGGATACCTATGGCAAGAGGCAGGTCATAGGCAGAACCTTCTTTTTTTATATCTGCCGGGGCCATATTTACAATGACCTTGCGGCCAGGCAGTTTATATCCATTATTACGGAGAGCGCTTTCTATTCTCTGGAAACTCTCGCGTACAGCGTTATCTGGTAATCCCACAAGATAAAATCCAGCTCCCGTGGTAACATCCACTTCAATTGTTATTTTAATTGCATCTATTCCGTAAACAGCGCTTCCGTATGTGCGTACAAGCATTGAATTGAGTTTTTGATTATATCAAACTTAATAACTATATCCTGTTTTTCAAAGAAATATATCTCTGTTTTGGGATTTATGTATATTATTGGTTGTTAGGGTTTTATGTGGATGCCTTAGCGAAGGAAAGTGTTTTTTACAATTTTCTTAGAATATTCGCATTTCCTTGGTACGTTTTTTGGTTTATGTATAATAGAATTTTGCAAACTGTTATTAACATTTGGTCTAATAACTTAAAATCGTAAAAATCATGGAAAACTACATCAGAGTAGAAAGAGCAAAGAAAAAAATTACTCAGGCCGAACTGGCGAAAAAGTTGAATGTTTCCCGTCAGACCATTCATGCTATTGAAACCGGAAAGTTTGTACCATCCACTGTCCTTGCATTGAAAATAGCCAAGTTTTTCAACGTAAGGGTAGAGGATTTGTTTAAGCTGGAGAGCACGGACTAAGCGTGCAAAAGCAAGACAGGGAAGAAGTCGCTTGCTGCGAACTTCTTCCCTGTATGTTTTTTAGATAAACAGCTGTTGATCGTCCGTAATTTTATCTTCGTTGGGGAGTTTTTTTGTTTTGGTTTTCCTGGCTTTTTTTCCACTGAAAAATTTTATAGATCCAATTGAGGCAAGTATCCCTGCTATTGTACCGATAATTGCTTTTCCGGAGAACTTTGTGGCCAGATATTCAGCAACGGCAGGCATAAAATATTCCATTGAGCTACCGCGGAACATCTCTCGGGTTATGTTAGGTACAGTAAGATTTTTTTCTACTTTGCGCAGGCGGATATTAAGGATTTTTTGTCTTATCTTCATTTTGTGCCTGAGATAACCTTTGTATCTCCGCAAATCGTTAAGATTCTTTATTTGCACTTGATTGTTCATTAGCTGCGGATTTGTTTTTTACTTGATCATTATTATTGAACATTGCTGAGACAAATGTATTTACCAGCGGATTGGCCAGTAAAGGCTTGCGCAAGAAGAATAGGATAATTCCCAAGAGTAAGACTATGCCCGATACTGCAAAGAAGCCCAGATAAATTTTGCCCCATAAAGTGCCTAAATATAGAGCCAGCCCTATGAATACGAATAGCAAAAATATAGGAAGAATAATCCACCACAGTAGAATAGAAAACACTCTGGTATATAGAATAGCCAGGCTTTCAATAATATCAAGCTTGAAATATTCCCACTTAAGCTCGTAATACTTCAGAGCATCCCGTAAGAGTTTGTGTATATCTTCCCTGAGTCCTTTTTCCGCCATTTAGTAATAATTTTTTCTCTGTTCAAAGAAATAAAAAATTAATCTTCTTTTTCAATTTTTTCCTTTACTTTCTCAAATACTTTTTTCCCTTCTTCTGCATATTCATCAATTTTTTCCTTGAGATTTTTGAGTGTTTCTTCGCCTGATTCGGGTGCCATAAGTAATCCAATAGCTGCACCTGTGAGAACTCCTGTCAAGAAGCCCAGTAAAAAGTTCATTCCTTTGTTAGCCATAGCCTTTGCTTTTTTAGGTTTTATACAAATATAAAAAATTATTCGCTTATTTGTAATTGAGAATTTTACTTTTTGGTGAAAATATTTTAAAATTGATAAAAACACTTAGAGAATATGAAAGCAAAAGACATAATAACCTCCTCTCTACCTACCATCCGTTCGGATGATTATGTATATCAGGTAATAGAGTTGATGGAAGAATATAAAGTGGCGCATCTGCCTCTGGTGGATGAGGACGGGATGTATATTGCCCTGGTGGCGGATGAAGTTTTGTATAATGAGGACGAGGAAAAGAAAATCAGTGATATTGATTTAGAATTTTTCCGGCCTCTGGTATATGAGAATCAGAATATTTTTGATGTTTTTAATGTTTTGGCACAGATAAAAGTTTCTGTGTTACCAGTTTTGGATAAGGCCAATGTATATTTGGGTTCTATTTTGGTCAATGATTTGATTTATAAGACAATAGAATTTTTTGGTCTGGCACAGGAAGGAGCGGTTTTGCTTATGCGTGTGAAATATATTGACTATTCTGTTACTCAGATTGGTAATATCATAGAGGCTAATAATGCTAAGATTATAAGTTTTTTTACAGTGCCCGAAGATGATACTTATCAAAAGGTTATAATTAAGGTGAATACGCCGGATGTGCTTTCCTTGCTTGAAACTTTTGAGAGATATGAATATGAGGTGGAAAATGTTTTGTTTGATGATGAAAAATACAAAGAGATTTACGAGGAGCGCTGGGAAGCCTTGATGAAGTATTTGAGTATATGATTTTACAGTTCTTTTTTTACTTTTTCGTATAGTTCCTGAAAATATTTTTCAATTTTTGTAGCTTCTCCTTCTAAAATAATTTTTCCTTTGTCCATTACGATAATCCTGGTGCCAATGTCAAATGCTTCCTGATGATTATGAGTTACGTAAAGCAGTGTAAAGCCTATTTTTTCTTGTAGTATGATGATTTCTTTTCTTAGTTTCATATTAAGCTCAAAGTCCAGACTGGATAGTGGTTCGTCCATCAGAAGCAGCTGAGGCTGTTGTATAAGTGCCCGTGCCAGGGCAACTCTCTGCTGTTGTCCGCCTGATAGTTCTGCAGGTTTAACATTGGCATATTCTTCCATACTTATGAGTTTGAGCATATTGTGAATTTTATCCTCACGTATTTTTTTAGGAATTTTTTTAGCTTTTAAACCGAATTCCAGGTTACCTTTTACAGTGAGATGTGGCCACAGTGCAAGGTCCTGGAATACCATTCCTATATTTCTTTTGTCAGGCGGAATAATAATTTTTCCATCTGCGGAAGCTATCTTAGAGTTAATAAGAATTTTTCCTTCTTCTGGTGCAATAAAGCCGGCTAATAGGCGTAAAATTGTAGTTTTTCCACATCCCGAAGGGCCAAGTATTACCAGGCGCTCTCCACGGTGGATTGTCAGATTAAGGTTATTAATAACTTGTTTATTGTTGAATGTTTTAGTGATATTTCTTAATTCCGCTATATTCATGTTTCTTGCTTTTAATCAATAATTTTCCGATAGCTAATGGGATAATTGCAGCTATGATCATAATAACGGATAGAGCTGCTATTAGATCAGGTTTTCCGTTTGCCATAAGAGTAAAAATTCTTACTGGTAGGGTATCGTGTCCAGGAGGATAAACCAGCATAGTTATGCCAATATCACGCATAGAAAATATATAAGCAACCAGCCAGGCAGTAATTAATCCGTCCCTGGATAGGGGTATAGTAATATGAAAAATTCTGTATAGCCATGGAGCACCAGAGGACATGGCAGCTTCTTCCATTGATGCTGGTATGCGTGCCAAAGTAGAAACTGTTATACGGCTTGTCAGGGCGCTATAACGGGCTATATAACCCAATATTATAATTATGGGCGTAGAGTATATGAAATTAGTAAGAGGATTATTCCACATGCTAATCATACCTATTCCAATGACAGTGCCTGGCAAGGCAAATAGAAATATCGTCAGGGAATCGACAGCTCGCCAGAGTTTTATTTCTTTGTTGTATATAATATAGCCCAGGAAAAAACCTGTTATACTGATGACAGTGGCGCCAATTATTGCATACCATAAGCTTCGCGCCAGAGGCATCCAGCCCTGAGACAAAGCCTGGCGGTAAGCTTTTATGGACAATGAATTTGTGAATAATACCATTAAGGGCAAAATAACTATAATTATTGCCAGAAACCATGTTATTACTATTACAATTTTTTTGTACTTGCCGAGGTTGATTTTTATGTTTTTATTGTTTGTGTATGGAGTAAAGCGGAAGGTTTTGTTGCGTAGAAAAATTCTTTCTACCAAGAGTAATATGGCTGCTATTAGTATTAACGGAATTGCTGCTGCTGTGGCTGAACCAAAATCATAAAAAGCCGAGAAACGGATAAAGCTTTCCACAGGAAAAACATCATATCTTAAGAAGGTTGGAACTCCAAATTCGCCAAGTGTAAGTAAGAATACCAACAGGCTGGCTAATAACGTGCCTGGAATTATAAGCGGAATTGTTATTTTTTTTAAGACATAAAATGGAGAAGCTGACAAAAGAGCTATTTGCTCCAGTTCGGGATTTATTGTTTTGATATAAGTTATTGTCAGAAGGATTACTACAGGTAGGTAAGTTGTGAATAGTACGAGTACGCATCCGTGGAAACCGAATAGCCATGATGAGGTAGCATAGCCTATGGATTGTCCAAAAATTTGAGACAACAGACCGTCACGTCCCAGGATAGCAAACCAGGATAGCGCTGTAATATATGGGGGAATAAGAAGTGGTATAGTAAATAATGTCAATAAAGTGTTTTTGGCAGGCAGATCGGTCTTTCCTATTAATATGCCAAGAGGAAGGCCGATTAAGGTCGTTAGTAAGGCAGTCGTAAAAGATAGAGATAAACTATTGTAAAGCAAGTGCCACTGATGGGGTGTATTCAGTAGAGTTTTGTAAAATGTCAGGTTAAGATGCCCATTAATAGTGGCACTTTTGAGAAACATTATAGTAATAGGCCCAAGCCCAATGATTATCAGAAATATAATTATTGTGAGAATTATGATACGTTTGGTCATCAGTAACCTACCCAATTTTTAAGATAAGGTTGTATCTCAATTAGTTTGCGAGCTACATCTCCATAATTGACTTTCATTATTTTTATTTGGTCAAGGCTTTTGATGCCTTGTGGTGGCTTTAGACCAGGATGCAGAGGAATTTGAGCACAGTCGGCATTTGCCAGTTGTTGTTCTGTCTCTCTGGATACTAAGAAGTTAATCAGCTCTTTAGCTTCTTTCGGGTGTGGTGCACCTTTTATCAAAACAGCAGCATTAGGAACGATAAGACATCCTATTTGTCCTGGCTTTTGGTCGGGATATACGATGTAAACGTTTTTGCCCTGTTTTATGCGGTTAATACCATCATCGCTGTCAACCAGGCTAAAGTCAAATTCCCCTGAAGCTACTAAATCTGCACTTTCGCCATTACTGGTGGATATAGCTATAGAATTTTGTTTGAGATCATCCATAAATTTTTTTGCTTTTTCGTCGCCCCATATTGTAAACAGTGCTGCTATTTCTGTTGTAGTTGTTCCAAAGAGAGGGTTAGCTATTACTCCACGTCCTTTCCATTTTGGATTTATGTAATCCAGGATACTTTGCGGAGTGTCTTTAACTTTTTTGTTGATAATGAATACCCTGGCTCTTGCCGAAAAACCAGTCCAATAGCCCGCAGAATCTTTAAACATATCCGGTATGTCCCTGGCATTGGGCGGAAAATACGGGGCAGAAACACCTTTTTGTTTTAGAACTTCGGCCCGGATAGGCTCGTTTGCCCAGTATACATCTGCCTGAGGGTTGTTCTTTTCCGCTATCAGGCGGTTCATAACACCAGTGCTCTTGGATTCCTCAGTGTCGTATATGGCTTTTACTTTTATGCCTGTCTTTTGTTCAAATTCTTTTAGTATTGGCTCTGAGAATACCTGATCTTCAGATACATATACAACAACCACTCGCTCTTTAGTTTTTTTTCTGCCAGAAACAAAATAAACAGCTAAGGCTGCAAACAGTATGATTACGATAATTACAACAGTTTTTTTCATGGCTGGAAATTATTTTTTTCTAAAATATAAAAAATGTTCAGCAGGTAAAAAAATAGGAAGGAATATAATAAAAAACCGAGGCTGTTAAGCAGCCTCGGTTTCTGTGGGCGCGAGAGGAGTCGAACCTCTGACCCCCTGCTTGTAAGGCAGGTGCTCTGGACCAACTGAGCTACGCGCCCAAATGCGATTGCAAATATAATAGCTTTTTTTGAACTTCCAAAAAACATAGCAATTTTTTTCTGCTATTTTATGATAATCTTCCTGGTTATGCTATGACTGCCTGATATTATGCGTAATATGTAAACTCCAGGACGATATTCCGAACAGGGAATTTGTTTTTGGGAGTAAACTTGATAAAAGGCTATTTTGTGGCCAGCGAGACTGTATATTTCTACTGTGGAGGGCTTTTCCACCTTTATGGTGAAAAATTCTGTGGCAGGGTTTGGATAAACTTTTATTTGATTTTCTAACTGGTGAATACCGGAAACATAACTCTGTCCAAAGATTGGACGAATCATTAGATTACCTGTTATAGAGGAAGGTTGCCAGGTGCCGGTGATGTTAAAATATTTGTAATTATCTGTGGGATTATTTAAATCAAGTCCTACATTCATCAGTTGCTCGTCTGTTTTTTTCCAGCCTATAAAGAAAGTATCTCTCACGGTTATAGGGGTGTCAATTAGATAGGTTTGATAACTGTTGAGTTTGTCAAAATCAACTTCTTCTCCTGCTTTTTGATATATTAGCTCTCCTGGTAGTCCTGTTTGTGGGTCACTTTTCCATATCATAAGATAAAAATAATGAGGCTGACGGTTTTGATATGTTTTGTTGAAGTATATTTTGACTCCCAGCAAGCGGTCGGCTTTTAAAGTGTGGAATTTAGCAGCCACCATAGCATGGAAAGTGCCGTCTCCGTATAGTCCGTAGCCAGCTTCGGGTGTGGCGTCATCATAAGCATAAAAATCTGTAAGGGCTACTGTGCTTTTTACGGTGTTGTTATCCGTAGGGTCATAGTTATCGGTTATCAATTTTAGATTGGCTGTCATATCCAGGCTGGAATAGTTAAGAGGGAAATGATAATTTATGTCGTTCTTTTGCACAAAGAAATTTCCATAGGGAGGAAAACTGTATGATCCCAAGTATAAAGTATCAATAATATCAGCAGTGTTTTTATCCCGGAAGACTATATAAAGACTGTCAATGGTACGGCTAACCCCATCGTTATTGCGAAAACGTACCAGTATGTTATGCTTGAGTGTATTGTAATTTTCTTTGTAATGTGAAAATGGAATACAGGAGTAATTATCAAATTTTATTTCTGCGGGATATTGCAAGGCTACATCGCGGTAAGTGGTATCTCCATTATAACGGTTGCGGTCAAGGTAGATATAATCAATGTACCAGAAATCGCAATTGCTTACCAGCGAAGGATAAGAGGCTGTCCCAAGCGAGGTGTAGTTCATAAAACGGAAGCGAAAACCTTTTTGCAAATATTTTGTCTGGGTTATTGGAATAATAACCTGGTGAAACGTGTTTTTCATATTTTCATCTGCAATTGCATACCATACGGTAGTCCAGCTACTGTCGGAAGGCGAGAAAAATTGAAGTAATAGAGTGTCTTTTCCGTCAGGCATATCCTGTAATCCACCTGCTTGATAGAAAAAAGACAGAAAAATATTTTGATTACTGCTATAATTCAGATTAATCGGTTTTGAAATTAATTTATCGGAGATGGCTGGTGTTTCATAGGTGGAATAGAAATTTCCACTGCTGTCGGTAGCATCAAATTGTGCTACGCCATACGAAGGTGGTAAAACCGACGAGGTGGTATTAATTGTTACTCCATGATTTTCCCATAATTGCGGATTAATTTCTCCTGAGGAGAAGTCATCAAAAAAAGGCAGGGATAGAGTGTCATTTTTGGTACTTTTTTCCTTGGTTTTGCGGATATATTGCAAATGACTGGTTAGGGGAATTATAACTTCCTGACCTATGAGAATATTTCCTATCAGTATTATAGCAAGGATAAACAAAAATTTTTTCATACAACAGGTTTTAATTTTCTTTGGCATTAGTTAAAAACGATAAAAATAATTCAATCATATATTTGACTAAAAAAATAAAAAAAAGCGGAAAAATGAAGCGAGTGG
>CAZYSM010000019.1:0-19655 GCA_964649975.1 uncultured Bacteroidales bacterium
TACAAAGGCAAGGACAGTGAACCTCCGTCATTGAGCAAGCTGGGCACAGGTGCCTGGCAAAAGCTCAAAGCACGGGCCAAGAAAAAAGTCAAGGACATTGCCAAAGACCTGATTAAGATTTATGCCGAACGAATGAAGCAAGAAGGATTTGCTTTCAGCAAGGACACCTATTTGCAGGAGGAGCTGGAAGCTTCCTTTATGTTTGAGGATACACCGGACCAGGCAGCTGCCACACAGGCTGTTAAAGAGGATATGGAAAAGCCCGTGCCAATGGACAGGCTCATCTGCGGTGATGTGGGCTTTGGTAAAACCGAAATTGCTGTGCGTGCTGCCTTCAAAGCTGTGGCTGACAACAAACAGGTAGCAGTGCTGTGCCCTACCACAGTGCTGGCACTGCAACATTATAAGACTTTTTCCGAACGGTTAAAGGATTTTCCGGCCACAGTGGATTTCCTCTCACGTCTGAAAACGCCTAAACAGCAAAAGGAAACACTCAAAGCTCTGGCTGAGGGAAAGATAGACATCATAATCGGCACGCATCGCCTTCTGAGTAAAGACGTAAAATTCAAGGATTTAGGCCTGTTAATCATTGACGAGGAACAGAAATTCGGCGTAGCAGCCAAGGAACGCCTGCGTCAGCTGCGCGTTAATGTGGACACCCTCACGCTCACTGCAACTCCTATTCCGCGCACCTTGCAGTTTTCCTTGATGGGCGCACGCGATTTGTCCATCATAAAAACACCTCCACCCAACCGCCGTCCGGTCATTACCGAGCTGCATACCTTTGGCAAGGAAATTATCCAAAAAGCTGTATGCTATGAGCTGGAACGCAACGGACAGGTGTTTTTCGTTCATAACCACATTGACACTCTGGCCAAGATAGCGGATTACATCCGTGAGCTTTGCCCTGAGGCACGCATTGCCATTGCCCACGGACGTATGAAGCCCACGGAGCTGGAAGACATTATGAGCCGTTTTATTGACTATGAATATGACGTGCTGGTCACTACTTCCATCATTGAGAACGGACTGGACATACCAAATGCCAATACCATTATCATTAACGATGCCCACCGTTTTGGATTGAGCGATTTGCACCAATTGCGCGGACGTGTGGGACGTTCGTCCCGGCAGGCTTTCTGCTACTTGCTGGCACCTCCGCGCTCGGCTCTGACCGACCAGGCGCGCCGCCGTCTGATGACCATTGAGCAGTTTGTGGAACTGGGCAGCGGATTTAATATTGCCCTGCAAGACCTGGACATCCGCGGTGCAGGAAACCTGCTCGGCGCCGAGCAAAGCGGATTTATCACCGAGATGGGTTTTGAAACATTCCGCCGCGTGCTGGAAGAAGCAGTGCTAGAACTGAAAACCGAAGAGTTTAAAGATGTTTTCAAAGAAGAGGTGCAGCAAAAAGACTTCCGTTTTGTATCCGATTGCCAGATTTCCACGGACTTAGGCCTGCAAATTCCGCCGGATTATATTCCGGACAGCTCGGAACGACTGAAAATGTATCATAAGCTCAATAGTCTCACAAGCGAGGATGAATTACAGACCTTCCGCCAGGAGCTGGAAGACCGTTTTGGACGTGTGCCACCTGAGGTTGATGAGCTTATCAATGTAGTGCGTATGCGCTGGCTGGCAATGGATCTGGCCATTGAGAAAATTGTCATTAAAAATGGGATTATGCTGTGCTATTTTGTCTCGGACAAAAATTCCGCTTTTTACGATTCTCCTGTTTTCCAGGGTATTATTCAATACATCGGGCAGCATAAAAACCTGGAATTCAAGGAAAAGCACGGCAAGCTATACGTAAAATTCCCTGACATAAAATCCATTGCAAAAGCAATGGACAAACTCAAAGAAATGAAATCCACCGCCATAACAAATGATAAAGATTAGTTTTTTTACTTGAAAAAATTAATATATTTGATAAAAATTTAAAACGATTGCAAAATGAAAAAAATAGTACTTGTAGCCACAGTAAAGCCCTTTGCCTCTGAGGCCGTGGAAGGTATCCGCAAGATAGCCGAAGAGACCGGATACGAATTCCGCCTGCTGGAAAAATATCCTGACCAGGCAGCCCTGATTGAGGCTGTTAAAGATGTTAACGCCTTGATTGTCCGATCGGACAAAGTCACAAAAGAAGTTATTGATGCAGCTAATAATCTGGAAATCATTGTCCGTGCCGGTGCCGGATATGATAATATTGACATTAACTATGCCAAGGAAAAGGGCATCGTTGTTATGAACACTCCGGGCCAGAATGCCAATGCAGTTGCCGAGCTGGTGCTTGGAATGATGGTTTATATGGCTCGTAACCAGTTCAATGGTAAACCCGGAACAGAGATCAAAGGCAAGACAATGGGCCTATTGGCTTTCGGAAACGTAGCCCGCAATGTGGCACGTATAGCCAAAGGATTTGAAATGGATGTTTACGCTTATGATGCTTTTATCCCAAGGGAAAAAATTATCGCTTCTGGCGTGAAAGCTGTTGATTTTCCGCAGGAGCTGTTTGAAAAATGCCAGTATGTATCCTTACATATTCCGCTGACCGAGGAAACACGCGCTTCTATCAATTACGACCTGCTAAAACGCATGCCCAAAAACGCCACTTTGATTAACACTGCGCGCAAGGAAATCATCAATGAAGACGACCTCATCCGCATAATGGAGGAACGCGAGGACTTCAAATACATTTCCGACATTAAGCCAGACAAGGAAGACGTGTTCAAAGAAAAGTTTGAAGGAC
Source organism: uncultured Bacteroidales bacterium (assembly GCA_964649975.1). Taxonomy (GTDB): domain Bacteria; phylum Bacteroidota; class Bacteroidia; order Bacteroidales; family S143-33; genus S143-33. The sequence continues at coordinate 2,750 of CAZYSM010000019.1, forward strand.
GTTATTTCTTTACACCAAAGAAAATGGGAGCCCAGACTAAGGAAGCAAACATCAACGCTGGCCTGGCCGCTATCCGTCAGATTGTCAAATATTTTGAAGAAGGTGACACTACCTTCCAGGTAAATAAGTAATATTTAACAGATAATCAGAAAAGGAGGAGACCGTAATTTTTTGCGGTCTCCTTTTTTGTTTCCATAACTTTGGGCAAGGGATAGGAGCGGAGACAGGGCGCAGTGGCCGGCCAGTGATTATGTGAGCGAGGAGGCGACCAGCGGAAGCCACCGCAGCCACCAATAATCACGGACGGGCACAAGCGCTGCCGCAGCGGATAGCCCGGTGCCTCGCCTGCTGGAAAAATTGCTGCTGGGAAAGAATAATCCTCATACGCAGAATTATGGTCATTTGTAAATTTCCATGCTTCTGGCAGGCGAGGCATGCCCCCAAAAAACAACCTAAAAACTATTTAAAAATTTTTTCGTCCTCTGCCTGCAAGACCTCCCTGGAATCTTTGTATGAAACAAAAGCTACCACGTGGCAATGTCTGTCAACCCAGGCTGTATCCAGATTAAAGACGTATTTCTTTGTTATTGTCTGATTAGGCGCTGCCTGGGATGAAATGATTTCGTCGCCCCAGGGGTCAGTGACACAATAGCGCAATACATGACGATGGACATAATCGGGGATATCCTGAGGCGTGGAATAATAATCCTTCTGGTAGTCCACAATGCTATCCTCCACGACCCACAGGGTAAGGGTCAAGGGGCCCTGCACCTTTTGAATAAAATTTATGTTAACCGTTGCTGTGACCTGTCGCTTAGCTACATCGTATTGATTATCCACCTGGACGTCAAGGAGAAGCGGTTTATCCAGCTGGGCTTGCAAGGCGGCCCCCCAGGCCTGTGGCGAAAGTATAAGCGTGCCATTATATTGTGCGCGGTTAACCAGTCCATTAGGCAATCCTGCGGCATCATTGCCAAAGTATTCATTATAAGTATTCCCAGCCGGGGTACGGAAATCAGTGGAATAATCGCCGCTGACCGGACGGGCAAAGAAGCCAACATGTATGCTCACAGGCACAATATGGTCGCAATAGCGGTTTTTGAGGTCCTGCAATATGGCGTGTGCCTGCGGGCAATTTCCGCATAGATGCCCGGTGTAATCCTCAATAAGCACTTTTTTTATAGGCACGGAAAGGTTGTCATGCCCACATTGGTCAGCTTGTTCAGTATAAGGCTTATCCACAATATCACAAGCATAAAAGAATATCAGCAAAAAAGCCATTAGAAAAATGAAAAACCTTTTCATGCGTTTAATTTTTTAGAATGAAGTGGAAATTGAAAAAGTGAACCCATTGGAAGCTGGTACATTACGGCATACACCGCCTACGCAGACTATACCTTCGCGCTGGCGCCCATAACCTATTGATATTCTGGAGGCCTGGCGAACGTATGTAATAGCAATGGTGTAATAATTAACTGGACGGTCAAGATGCGTGTTTCCGAAATTATACTGGTCAAAAACCGAGAAATACCAATGAGGCGAAAAGGAATATTCAGCAAAAGCCATAACCCAATTGCCCAGGTCCTGATGGGATTGCAATACTTGCAGTTCGGTTCTCAGAGCTTTACGCAAAGAAAATTTGTAAAGCATATCCAACACGGCAATATTAGCATATACTGTTCCGTATCCGACCATTCCCTGGACAAAATCCTTATTATAGACCAAGTTCATATACTTGGCTTTGAGTTTGAAAGACCGTGAAAACTTTTTCTCCACTTTTGCAGCAATTTCCTGATAGAAAATATCCTTTCCGGGGACAAAAAAACGGGAAACATATCCTGTTCCATCAAATACTGGCGATTTATCAATATTGTTAATACGTATCATATCAAGGCTAACAAAAGTCCCATACTTACCACCGAGGAAGGATTTACGTTTGAAGCGGATAAACAATTGTGCACTTATCCCCATTTCGTTCAAAGGTTGTACCACGTATGGATAGATAGTTTCCAGTCCGTAACTATGCGTAGGGACGATTGTAGGTAATGAATTAATATACAAACTATTAAGCGTAGCATTACGGTCAGAGCGGAAACTAAAATTATCATATCTATCGGCGGAAATAATGAAACCAAATCCGGTACGGGCATAACTCATTGTCAGATAAGTAGCATTACCTGGCTTATATATATATCCGTTATCAGCCGAGGGGTCGTTGATTTTATAAGCATGTTCGGCATTCAGGGCAAAATATCCACGGTTGATATTCACACGTGTAGCAAAAGCAGCAACATTCTGCGGTAATTTGTAAACAGGGTTATCATCAGGCTGATATTTTGAAACAAAACTTCCACCAATAGAAATATCTGTTTTCCATTGTTTATGCAAAAGGTCATTGACATTTATCTCAGCATCTGCGGCCCGGACAATACCAGAGCTTTTTTCCCAGAAATAACGCTGTCGTCCGATGAGTGTTTTGATATATAATCCGGAGACAGGATGTAATCTCAAACGCATTCCATCAAAAGCATTATCATAGCCCAATGATCTATCCTCAAAAGTGCGCAGGACAAGGCCATTACCAAATTGTTCGTAGAAATTACCCAGTGTAATGGAAATAAAAGTATCAGTATAATCAATGTATCTGTGAGCTATACCTTGTCCATTGTAGCGCCGGTCGTATCCGAGCAAAGCATTTTGGTAAGCTTCGTACCTGAGGCCTGCGGAAAAATTCCTGTATCTAAAAACAATATTTCCGTATATATTTGCCAATAATTTTTCCGGTGGCGCCTGAGCATCAATGATACTGTCCGGAGCATAAGTCTGGGAATTAATCTGGAAATCTCCGTGCACAGCAATCTGCTGCTGAGCAAAAGACCACAAACCCCAGGCAAAAGCTAACAGTAAAAGAAACAGTTTTTTAACAGTCATTTCCCGGCTTATTTTTTATTAACAAGTTTAATCACCTGTTCGTAGAGTTCCTGTTCGTCACCTGGGGCAAAACCAGCATGCTGCCAGACAATACGTCCATCAGGCGCTATTAGGAATGAGTGCGGAATGTCCACAACATTCATAGCACGTTTGAATTCTCCATTAGGGTCAAGAAGTATCTGGAATTCCCATCCACGTCCGGCAACAAAAGGAGCTACACGGTTGGTAGTTTTTGGATCATCCACAGACACAGCAATGATTTTAAGGCCTGTTTCCTCCTGCCAATCAGGGTAAAGGTCATTGAGAGTATTTAATTCAATGATGCATGGTTTACACCATGTAGCCCAAAAATCAATGAACACCGGCACACTGTCTTTAAGCAAATCTGCAGTATTAATGGTTTTACCATCTATTGTTTTGAGATATACAGAAGGCAGAGTATTTTTTTGGCCAAAAGAAATTGAAGCAAAAAATATCAACATTACAATAAAATATGCCCTTTTCATTGTCTAAAAATTTTATTGTTTGACAAATTTTGAGATATAAGTTTTGTTTCCGCTAATGAGGCGCAGGGTATAAATTCCTTGAGGTAAACCTCTTACGTCCAGTGCGTTCTCACTCATAACAGTTTGTTTTTGTATTAAAATTTTACCGTTATTGTCAATTATCTGTATTTTTGCACCCCCCGGCTTGTCCAACAGACGGAAATATAGCCTGTCTACCACTGGATTAGGATAAACTACCAGTGTATTATTATCAGAGATATCATCCACAGCAGTGGTATTGGTCAAGTCTTTTTCATAAGTCATATAGACCTGTTTAGTAGTATTGTCCTGGAAAAATACTACCACAGAAGATTTATTATAATTAATCTCGTTATTGTCGTAAACCCACTGAAGGTCAATGAAAACAGTGTCGTACATCCTGAGACTGTCCAGGCGGTATCCGTTAGCATCTGGTAACATCTGGCGCATAACATCAGGGAATTCGGTTTCACCATTAGTTCCTGGAGGAGTTGAATATTTTTTGTCCTCAACCCAAACAGTGTACATATTTACAGGCATAGGAAAATCTGTCATAGGTATAAGACGGATGTGGAATTTTACTGTATCCCCTACTCTATTATGCCATACATTAACTTTTATCAATCCGTTTTCCTGGAAAAGCTGGTCTATCAACTGTTGTGTAACATTTGTAGGACTGCCAACATTATTTGTACCATTGATAATAACCGTTGGCACTCCAGTAACTCCGTAAAAACGCACTCTTGTTTTCACCTGATCTGGATTGAAGTCATACATAGGATCCTGCCCGGGCCACCATGGGTGATAAGCTATGTGCGAGACTTTCCATTGATTTTTTTCTATCAACTGATTAAGATGTGGGTTTTGTTGTGCACAGGGATTACAAGAAGCCTGGGTAAAATGCTCAATTAAAACGCGGTTTTGGACTCCATGGATCCATACAGAAAAAGCTTCATAAATACTATCATTATGCATGTAATCATCCTGTACATTGTTAGGATTGGACAACCATATTTTTACATTATGAAGTCCTTCCCGGGAAGCTACATAAGGTGAAGAAAACTTTATCTGAGCTGCTTCTCCAAAATTAATTGTCTGATTGATATTTTCGTTAATAGCAGCATTTGTATCAACCTGATAATTAATATCAAAAGATGAAACAGAATTAATACCAGAATTGAAAACAGTAATACTGAAATAAATACTATCTCCCTTTTTTATGAAATTTTGTACATTATCATTTAACAAAGCCAGATCATTATTAACTCTTTCATATACAATAATATCATCCACAAAAAGTAGGTATTTATCAGTACTGTTATTACGCCAGGCCAGACGTACGTCCTGATTGGCATATTGAGACAGGTCCAGATCCCTCATTGTCCAGGAAGTATTTTCTGCAGGAATATCCAGAAGTTTGGTATATGAAGACAAGTTAGTAGGATTATTAACATCAGTCGTTATTAATACTTGATAACCATCACGATAATCTTTATCAGGCGTCATGGCTTTCCATAAAAGTGCGGAATTATTACCAAGATGAATTACAGGTGTAATCATCCAGTCATCAGCGGTTTTGTTTCCATCATCATACCACGAAGAGCTGGAAGCCACACCATCTTTCACAATCCATGTCTGATAGCCAGAGATATGAGGGGTTAGATGGTCATTATCAACCATAATCATATCCCCGTCCTGATAATTTTCAAAATCCTGTTTGTAAATTATATTACCTACCTGAGCTGAGGCAGCCAGAATGAATAGATTAAGAAAAATTGTCAAAATTTTAGATTTCATAAAATCATATTTTAAAAATTTTTGTAAAAGTATTTTTTTTACTTGTTAGAAAAAATGATATTTGGAAAAAAAATCTGCTATTATGAAAAAATTTATCATCTTATTATTTTTCATTATGACAATCACTACATTATGGCCACAACAATTAAAATTACTTGATACTGAAGGAAATATCTTAAACGATACTGTTACATATACTGGAAATGCAAGCAATTCATACTCAGAACATTTATGGGTATATAATTCTGCAAGTACCTCTATGGATGTCAAAGTCAAATTTGATATAATAGAACTGGCAAAAGGTGTAGGTTATGCTTTTTGCTGGGATCAATGTCTTGGCACGCCCCGTTCTGGCACTGTCAGTGGTCCTTTAACTATCCCTGCAGGTGATACCTCCAAAGTATTTGTTGTAGATTACGATCCCCAGGGCTATCCAGGTTATTCGCTGTTCCGTTTTGCCTTTTTTGCAGACGGGAGTACAGACACATCTGTGGTTTATGTAGCTTTTGATATTAAATCAGCTTCCCCTGTACAAGAAATCAGTTCTGGGATAAAAACATTTCCTAATCCTGCATCTGACTTTATAATCATCAAGAATAACAATGTTAATTGGCTGTGGACTGCTGAATTAAGCAATTTATCAGGTCAAATATTAATCCGGCAAAACTCTTTGTCTGGAACAATGATTTTAGATATAGAACAACTGCCTTCTGGCATGTACATCTTGACCATAAAAGATAAAAACAAAATTCTTTCTACCAGAAAAATTATTGTAAATCACTAACTTATGCAAGAAATTTTTGAGAGCAAGTTCACCATTAATTATTATGACCTTTCGCAGTATGAAGAAGCCACACCTATGACGATGCTGCGTCTGTTGCAGGAAACAGCCGGAGACCATCATTTTGCCATTGGAGAGAATGTCATAGACCTCTACCGGAAAAATCTTGGCTGGGTGCTGTTGGCCGGGGTTATGCAATTTGACCGTTATCCTAAATACAAGGAAGAAATAGCCATACAAACCTGGCTGAGCCAGTACAAGACTATCCGTGGCATAAGGGAAAATCTGGTGATGGACGGAGATGGTAATCTTATAGGCCGAGCCAAAGGACTGTGGCTATTCTTTGATGTGGAAAAACGCCGTCCCACGCCTATCCCGGATAAATTTAAACAGGGCTGGGGCTTGAAAACCGAAACATCTGTGGACTTTGATATTAGCCAGCCAATACCAACGATCAATGACGGTGAAATAATGGACGTGATTAAGGTCAAGAAATTTGATATTGATGCAAATAAACACGTGAATAATTTGCGTTATTTTCAGTGGTTGATAGAGGTCATTCCGGATAATGTATGGAAAGAGAACTTTTTGTATCAGATACAGGGTAAATTCCTTAATGAAGCCAATTACGGGGACCAGCTGCTCATTTATACCAAAATTGTCAAAATGAACGAGGAATACCTGCACACTGTCTTTGATATGACAACAAACAAGGTGTGTGTTACGGCCCATACCTGGTGGAAGCCAAGAGGATAGAAAAACGGGAGTGGCAGAAAAAGCCACTCCCGTTTTTTATTTCACCTGTTCCAAAATACTATGTCCCAGAGCCAGATAAAGTTCCACGTCGGGCGTTATCCGGTAAACATCCAGCTGGTTAGGTATGCGTCCGTTGCGGACAATAACGGCATTTTCCTTGGGTAAGATGAAAATATACTGTCCGTAAGTGCCTGCAAAATAATGAGCATCATACTTTTTCTTGGGATAAGTCCACAGTCCCAGATTATAAAAGTCATTCTTTTTCATAAACTTATAACGCAGATATGTAGCGGGTTGCATCATTTGTTCCACATACCAGGCAGGCACGATTTGTTTTCCGTTGTAATATCCTTTGTGCAGGACCAGCAGGCCCAGTTTGGCGAAGTCATATGGCGAGGCATAAAAACAACAAAAAGCCCGGACAATATGGCTGGCAGTATCAGCACCCCAATAAGCGGAATAAGTAGCACCGATCGGCTGCCACAAGTATTTTTGCGCAAATTCCGTCAGAGGCATGCCAGTGGCTTTTTCAATAATCATTCCCAGAAGGATAAAATTTCCACACTGGTATTTCCATTTTTTTCCGGGTTGTCGTACAACGTGAATTTTTCTCATCAGTGCATCAAGAGGATAGCCGTAATAAGCTTTTGCCACGTCGGAATTAGGGTTTTCAAACTGCTCAGACCAGTTGAGCCCAGAGGCCATAGTAGCCAGATGCCTGATAGTCAAAAGCGTATCCATTCCATTACTAAACTGCGGAAGGTATTTATATACCTTATCGTCCAGGCTGCCAATAAATCCTTTGTCAATGGCTATACCTACCAGCAGACTCGTAATGGTTTTAGCCATGGAAAAGGAGTTGACTTTGGAGGCACGCGAAAAGCCGGAAAAATAGTTCTCATAGACCAGGCTGTCATCCTTGATAACCAGGAAAGAGACAGTGCCCAGTCCTTTGGCAGTTTGCAAGAGCAGACGGTTGGGCTCAAGTTTGTTGTAAATACTGGCTTTGGGTATATCCACTGGTGAGGAAGAACTATCTATTTCGTAATATCCAAAACATTTGTAGTCATCCACCTTGGGCAATCCGCAACGTGCTATGTTTTTAAGATGTATTTGTGAAAAAATTGATAAAGGCATAAACAGCAAAGTTAAAATTAATGATATTCTGGCCATTGTTTTTTCTGGCAAAATTATACGTTCCTATCCGAATTTTTGAACAATACAGTCAAAAATATTGTTATATTTTATCCGAAAGCGCCAATGATACCGATCCGTGCCTGTCCGTTCTTGCTGTATGTTTTCATATATAATTCCACAAGGATAGTATGGTCATATCCCACTACTTTGAACAACAAACGTTTTTCTCCTTTTTCCTCACCCTTGGATACTTTAACCAGATGTATTTCCCGGACATTTCTGAGTTTCAAGCAATAAAATTTTTTAGTATTCACATCCTTACCGCAGAAAAATTCATTAAACAGCAGCCGGGCATTACCACCGTACATTTCGTTGAGTTCCTGGTCAATATATATTGGATGGAGCATTGATTTGAGGGCTCGCACTTTGTGCTTTACAGCTGCATCCTCAAAGGCAGCAATAAAACTTTTTTCCTTGGAAGTAAGTGAAATATTTTCCAGGTTAGCATCATGGTACACACCGCAGCTGGTAAGCCATAACAGGGTAACTGCAAGCAAAATGAGCTTTCTCATCTCTTAAAATTTTAGAACATTTTTTCTTTGCCTTGAAAATAAGTAATTTTTTTTATTTTTGGCCAAGAAACCTGTAAAAAATTAGAACTATGGCTATAGTAAAACCTTTCCGCGGCCTGCGTCCGCCCAAAGAGATAGTTGCCGAAGTAGCTTCTCTGCCCTATGATGTTATGAACAGCGAGGAAGCCAGAAAAATGGCAGAAGGCAAGGAAAAATCCTTGCTGCACATCACTCGTGCGGAAATTGATTTTCCGCCAGGCACGGACGAGCACTCCGAGCAAGTTTACCAGAAATCCCGCGAAAATTTCCAGAAATTTATTGAAAAAGGCTGGCTACGTCAGGACCCCGCGCCGTATTTTTACATTTATGCACAAACCATGAACGGCCGCACACAGTACGGCATTGTTGGCGGTGCACATATTGATGACTACTTCAACGGTGTGATAAAAAAACACGAGCTTACCCGTCCGGACAAGGAACGCGACCGGATGAAAAACATCCTGGTTAATAATGCGCAGATAGAGCCTGTGTTCCTTGCTTACCGCGCTCTGCCTGATCTGGATAACCTTGTGGCCGAATGGGTAAAGACACACGATCCGGAATATGACTTTGTTGCAGAGGACGGCATTGGACATCATTTCTGGGTAGTTGACGACCCGGACACAGTTAAGAAAATTGAAGAAATCTTTGCAAACAAAATTCCTTATACATACATTGCTGATGGCCACCACCGTACAGCAGCTGCTGCCCTGGTAGGCAAGGAAAAACGCGAACAAAATCCTAATCACACTGGCGAGGAAGAATACAATTACATTATGGCAGTGCATTTTCCGCACGACCAGCTGCATATTATGGACTATAACCGAGTGGTAAAAGACCTTAACGGACACTCTCCTGAGGAAGTTATCAAGCTCCTATCCGAACACTTTGATATTGAAGAAAAAGGCACAGATCCCTACCGTCCGGAAGCAAAACGTAATTTTGCTATGTACTTGCAGGGCAAATGGTATAAGCTCACAGCCAAGCCCCACACATACAATGACGATGACCCCATTGATAGCCTGGATGTCACTGTGCTGACTAAATTTGTGCTTGAACCAATTTTCGGAATAGAAGACCTGCGCCGTTCCAAGCGGATAGACTTTGTGGGAGGTATCCGTGGGCTGGGTGAGCTGCAGCGCCGTGTGGACAGCGGAGAAATGGCTATCGCTTTTGCCCTCTATCCTGTATCCATGGAAGAGCTCATGCGTATTGCCGACACAAATAACATCATGCCACCAAAGACTACCTGGTTTGAACCCAAGCTGCGTAGCGGCCTGGTCATCCACAAACTGGATTAATGATAAAACAAAAAAGCGGAGGCTCTGGAATTGGGCCTCCGTTTTTTATACCGCACATTCTACTCTTTTATTATTCTCAAAGTGCTAATTTTCTCCGAACTCTGTACAAGGATAAAATATGTACCTGCCGGGAAAGCGGACAGGTCTATCTGATGGATTTTTCCATCAAACTTTTTAATTACCCTTCCGGATATATCGGTTATCTTAATTACCTCTGGCTGGTTCTGAGATCCTGCTATGTCAATATAAATCAAACTCTTAGCAGGATTAGGGTAAATTCTTATTTTTCTGGATTGTACCTCATTAATAACAGTGGTCCCGCTGACAGATAAGGCCACGGCATCAGAGATAACTGTATCTCCCTGACAATTGCTAACAATACATTGGTATGTTCCCTGGTCCGAGGCAGAAACATTTGATAGCACCAATTGATTGGAAGTAGCACCACTGATATTGCCACCGTCTGATAAATCCACCCCATCCTTTTGCCACTGATAAGAAACGCCGTAGTCATCGCTTACCTCAACATAGAAGCTGGCATCACTTCCTGGGGAAACGGTCTGTGCCACAGGCTGTGTTGTGATAACTGGTGTGGATAAATAACCCGTAAGCATCCCTCCATCCGAAATAGACCAATTATAGGTATTAAAAAGATATACCTTGGCATTATAACCAACGCAGCTGCATTTGCTATCCCCAGCCGAAAACGTCACATTATTTTTCAATGTTTGGCCTGCCAGCCCGGTCAGCAGACCGTCATAGTTTTTTACCGACAGGGTTACATGGTAGAACATGTCCACCATAGTGGTAACATTCCCAAAATTCCATGAACCTAAATTTTGGTCAAAATCTGTTGCCTCATAAAACATTTTATCCATATTGGTAACCTGACTAACATCCCATCCACTAATATCCTGGTTAAAAGGACAATTATAAAACATACTGCTCATGTCGGTAACTTTACTAACATTCCAGCCGCTTATATCCTGGTTAAAGTAAGTATTAGCAAACATTTTACTCATATTCGTGACATTGCTAACATTCCAGCTACTAATATCCTGATTAAAAGGATCTTGCTCAAACATTTCACTCATATCGGTAACTTTGCTGACATCCCAGCTACCAATATTTTGATTAAAAGAAGAATAAGCAAACATCTTGCTCATATTTGTAACATTGCTAACGTCCCAGGATCCAATATCTTGATTAAAATGAGTATCAGCAAAGAACATCTCGCTCATATTTGTAACATTGCCAACATTCCAGCCACTAATATCCTGATTAAAAGCATCATCCACCCGGAACATATCTGCCATATTAGTTACATTACTGACATTCCAACTGGATATATTTCCATTAAAAGCCATAGCAAAATAAAACATGTGGTTCATATCCGTAACTTTGCTAACATCCCAGGTATTTAAATCCTGATTAAATACCCTTGCATTTGAAAACATAGATGCCATGTTGGTTACATTACTAACTTCCCAGGTGCTAATATCCTGATTAAAAGAAGACGCACCATCAAACATATCCATCATATTTGTAACACTGCTCACATCCCATCCGCTGATGTCTTGATTAAAAGAGGAAGCACCGCTGAACATAGCTTGCAAATTAGTAACGCCCGGAGGCAGACTATTTGGCACGCTTGTCAAACTGGACGCCCCATAACAGGCATTAGACAAGTCGGTTATACCCAGATTACCCCATTGGATTATCTCGGTCAGGGCTGCCAAATCCGACCCTCCATAAAGGGAATATCCAAAATGTGTAAGACTGTTTGTACCATCATTTCCGGATATAGTCACAGTATAGGTGCCGGCACTGGCGTAACTATGCTTTACTGTGCCAGCACTGGTAACTGTTTGGGTGGCACTGCCATCACCCCAATCCACTGTAACATTTACAGTTCCATTAAGAGGTAAACCAATCTCCTGATTGTCAGCTGTTGTCACAAACTTTAACAACATGTCATCTGTCTGGGCTGTGACTCCCATAAAGGCAAACAGTACAATAAGTACTGTCAAGAATAAATTTTTCACCATAAAAACAGAATTTTAAAATACTGCATGCTAACGATAGGAAATAAAAAGGAGGAGGTATTCCAAACCGCAACAGAGGCAATATTTTGTTTGTATGCAAAAGTTACTACAATTTGGTTGTAAAAGAATATTAATTTTGACTGATAATCGTTATTAACCTTTGAGAGACAAAAAAATGTTTATGAAGTCCTGATTTTTATATATGAAAGGATTAATAAAAAAACGGACTGCCTTAAAAAGAGACAGTCCGTTTTTTTCTGCTGGATAAAAGCTTACTTTTTCTTTTCAGCTTCTTTTTTCTCAGCCAGCTTTTTCAGTACTTTTGCCTGAATTTCTGGTGGAAGTGGCTCATAGTTATGGAATTCCATAGCATAGTTAGCGCGTCCGCGGGAGATATTACGCAAGTTTGTAGCATATCCAAACATCTCCATAAGTGGCACAAAGCCAGAGAGTTTCTGCGATCCCTTGCGGAAACGGCGCATATTGGTAATCTTACCTCTACGGCGCTGTATATCACTGATGATATCACCAATGAATTCATCCGGAGTATTAATCTCAATTTTCATAACAGGCTCCAGCAGGATTGGGTCAGCGTCCATAAAGCCTTTTTTGAAAGCAATGGAAGCACAGGTCTGGAAAGCAAAGTCCGAGGAGTCAACCGGGTGGAAGCTACCATCAAACAGGACAACTCTCACGTCAATAACAGGGAAACCAGCCAGTACGCCTTCTTCCATAGTCTTACGCACACCTTTGTCCACTGACGGGATGTATTCGTTTGGAATAACACCGCCCTTGATATGGTCAACAAATTCGTATCCTTTGCCCGGATTTGGTTCCAGACGCATAATAGTATGGGCATATTGTCCGCGACCACCTGTCTGCTTAACGTGCTTGTATTCTGCAACAACTTCCTTGGTGATAGTCTCACGGAAGGCAACGGCAGGTTCTCCAACCTCAACGTCCACTTTAAATTCTTCCTTGAGGCGGTCAACAATAATTTCCAGATGCAGTTCACCCATACCAGCTATGATAGTCTCCTCTGTCTCAGGGTCAAAACGAACCTGGAATGATGGGTCTTCGTTAGCCAGCTTGGCCAGCGCTTCGCCGAGTTTATCCTGGTCTTTCTGCGACTTGGCCTGTATCTTGAGCTCAATAACAGGTGTAGGCACATGTATTGGTTCCAAAAGTATCTTATTGTTTATATCGCACAAAGTATCACCGGTTTTGGTAAATTTCAGACCAATAAGTGCTACAATATCACCAGGGCCAGCCTCGTTGATTTCAAATCTTTCCTTAGCGTGGATACGAAGGATACGTCCAATACGTTCGTTTTTACCTTTGGTGGTATTAGCCACCAGGTCACCTTTACGGATAACGCCGGAGAATATCCTGATAAAAGTCTGCTGTCCCACGTATGGGTCATTGATAATTTTAAATGCCAGCGCAGCAAAAGGTTCCTTGGTAGAAGGAGCACGTGTATGAGTTTTCTCCTCGTCATCGGGGTCAGTACCAACAACAGCGCCACGGTCAACAGGCGAAGGCAGATAATCAATAACAGCATCCAGAAGCAGCTGTACACCTTTGTTCTTATATGCAGCACCACAAAATACAGGTGTCAGGAGCATATTAATAGTGGCCTTACGGGCAACTTCTTTGAGTTTGTCCACGGATATTTCTTCCTCGTTGAAATATTTTTCCATTAATTCCTCGTCAAATTCCACAAGTTTTTCCACGAGTTGTTCGCGATATTCCTCTACTTTATCTTTATATTCGTCGGGGATTTCAATTTCCAGGCGTTCCTTTTCCGTAAAAGTATAAGCTTTACGGGTGAGCAAGTCAATTACACCCTCAAAATTATCCTCAGATCCAATAGGTATCTGGAAAGGTACAGCATTAGCATCCAACATATCATTGAGCTGACGAACTACCTCAAAAAAGTCAGCACCCGTACGGTCCATTTTATTAATAAAAGCAATACGTGGAACTTTATAACGGTCGGCCTGATGCCAAACTGTTTCGCTCTGTGGTTCAACTCCTTCCACGGCACTAAAAAGTGCAATAAGTCCGTCCACAACACGCATAGACCGTTCTACTTCAATGGTAAAGTCCACGTGGCCCGGAGTATCTATGATGTTAATCTGATGTCCGTTCCACTGACAGGTGATAGCAGCAGCGGCAATTGTGATACCTCTTTCCTGCTCCTGCTTCATAAAGTCCATTGTAGCTTCACCGTCGTGTACTTCACCCACTTTGCGTTTTACACCGGTGAAAAACAAAATTCGTTCGGTAAGAGTAGTTTTCCCCGCATCAATATGAGCGGCAATACCAATGTTTCTTAATTTGGTGATTGGCATAGTTTTATTTTAATTTTTAGATGTTTGCAAAAATTTCCAAGGTGCAAAGGTAGTATTTTATTACAAAAGACAATTTTATTTATATTTTTTTTGGAAAAATTGTGATTATCTGAGAATCAGATTTTTCTACTCAGGCAAGGAAAAAGTTTTTTACTTATTATCTTTATCTGATTTAAGATATTTGCGGTCAAAAAGATTATATCTGAGTATTGCATAAATAGCCCGGAAGCCGTCTTTCCAGTTAATTTTCTTACCCTCGGCATAAGTGCGGCCATAATAAGAAATTCCCACTTCATAAATACGTATGCCCGGAAAACGCGCAATTTTAGCAGTTACCTCTGGTTCAAAGCCAAAACGTTTTTCCTTGAGTAATATTTTTTTTAGATATTCGGCTTTGAAGAGTTTATAACAAGTTTCCATATCAGTGAGGTTCAGGTCCGTAAACATATTAGAGAGAAAGGTAAGGAATTTATTTCCTATGCTATGCCAGAAAAAAAGTATTCTGTGCGGATGTCCTCCCATAAAACGGGATCCATAGACCACATCAGCATATCCGTCAAGCATAGGTTTAAGCAAAAGATTGTATTCCTGTGGGTCATATTCCAGGTCAGCATCCTGTATAATGATGTAATCACCAGTAGCCTCGTCTATTCCGCGATGGATAGCTGCACCTTTACCCATGTTCCTGGGCTGGTTGAAAAGCTTTATATCCTCAGCAGGATGTTCTTGTATGAATTTTTCCACCAGCTGGGCAGTATTATCCTTTGAAGCATCATTTACCACTATAATTTCTTTTTCCAGACCGTTAATAAGATATACATCTATGACTTTATTCAATATGGCTTCAATGGTTTTTTCCTCGTTATAAGCCGGAATAATCACACTGAGCTTGGGCATAAGGATAATTTTTTATTTTCAAAAAGGTATGCAATGATAATGAAAAAGGCAGGAAAAATAAACCTATTAACAAAATTAAAGACTAACAAGAAACTTGTGGAATTCCTTGTTTGGAGTAATGCCATCGTCAGAATATTCAGGCTTAATGCCATGAACATAGAACATCTCAATTTTTCCTCCGTGTTTGACTTCAATTTTTCCCCGAGGTTCGCATACAAAATAGTCTTTGATATATTCGTAAGTAGTGGCAGAAATATTTATTTTTCCGGGATCGCAAGCAGTTTGTAATCTCTGTGCAGTATTAACGGTATCTCCCCACACATCGTAAGCAAATTTTATTTTGCCTACCACACCAGCAACCAGCGGACCAGTGTGTATTCCTATACGCAGCTCCCAACGCGGATATATTTTCTGTGGGTCAACTGCATCCAGATTTTTTATAAAATTCTGAAATTCAAGTGCTGCCAGCACAACATCAAAAGGGTTACTGCGGTTACGGATGGGCACACCACCTACACACATATACGCATCACCAATGGTCTTGATTTTTTCAATATGATGCTTTTCCACAATATCGTCAAATTTCAAAAAATAAAAGTTCAAATAATTTACTATTTGCTCAGGGGTGAGGTTCTTACAGGCCATCGTAAAATTCTTGAAATCCGCAAACATCACAGTAGTTCTTTTATAACTACGGGGTTTGGTTTCTCCCGAATTAGAAAGCTCTCTGATAATATATGGAGGCAGGATATTTTTTAATAAAAGCTCTATTTTTTCTCTCTCTTCATCCAGTAATTTCTGCTGACGCCTCAGTTTAGCATTAGCTTCCTGCAATTTTTCGGCCATAATTCGGAACTCCTCTTTCTGGCGCTCTAAACGCTGCTCCGCTTCTTTCTCTTTGGTAATATCAGTCTCTATCGCAACAATCTTATCTATATTGTGCCCATCAAAGATAGGGGTAAGAGTGGTCTGTATCCATTTCTTACGTCCATCAGGCGTGACAAAGGTATTTACATATCTAACACTCTGTTTTGTCTCTATTACTTGACGGAACTTGTCCAGTATAAAATCCGAATTATCAGCTAATTGTTTTATGTTTTTACCTATTTTCTGTAAAAATTCTTCCAGAGTATATCCATAAAGTTTTACAAATCCCTCATTGACCCATTCTATATCACCATTGGTATTTAGCAAAATAACAGAATTAGCCGTTTGCTTGACAATAAGGGAAAGTTTATTCAACTCGTCGGCATGGCTATCTATCTGCAGGCGCTGCAATTGTGTTTCCTGCAAAAGATCTTTATATCTAACAGCGGCATTAAGCCGTGCCCTGAGTTCCAGTGGATCAAAAGGTTTTTTGATTATATCTGTGATGCCATTTTCTAAGGCACGCCGCACCAGTTCCGTATTATTATCAGTATAGGAAAGAATATAAGGCAGTTTGACTTTTAAACTGTTTCGTATTTTGTGAATTAAAGTTGATCCGTCAATAAGCGGCAAATCAATATAGGCAATAATAACGTCAGGCTTAAGCTTAATAGCCGTTTCTAAAGCTTGTTCGCCATCGTAAGCTTCTATAATGGAAAATTCAGAACAATCTGCAAGATACTGTTTTATAAGCCTTTGTGCAATTTTATCACTATCTGCTATGAGTACTTTATATGGCATAAATGTCTGTTAATGCAAATGTTTATTTATACTACTCAAAGATGGTGCAAAACCCTATATAGTTGCAGACAAAATTAATAAAATTTAAAATATGGGCTGTCCGT
>CAZYSM010000019.1:19755-46931 GCA_964649975.1 uncultured Bacteroidales bacterium
GCGGATATTTCGCCACGGGCAATGGCTTTGTTAAATTCCTCGGCAATACGGATACGTCCTTCGGCATTGCTGTATAATATACGTGCCTGGGAACCAACGACGAGTTTGTTCTTTCCAGCTTCCTCAATCCATTTGATATTATCCTGCATTTGATTACGTATTCTCTCGGGGGCATCCTTGGCCAGTTCACGCATCACGCGCAAAGCAATCTGGTCTGTTTTCTCCAGATCCTGCGGGTCACCCGAAGTACATACCCAGCGGAAAGGTCCGAAACCATAATCAAAGAACAATGGTCCCATAATATCCTCAACATAAGAAGGATAGCGGAATGTGCCGTCTGGATTCATAACATCTGCACCGGCACGGCTTGCCTGCAAAAGGAAAGCATTACCATAGTCCCAGAAATACATTCCTCTCTCGGCCATAGCATTAATGGCTTTCACGTGACGGCGCAAAGATTCGTGAACATATTCCTTGAACTGTTCCGGATCATCAGCCATCATACGGTTAGCCTCTTCAAAGCTCAAGCCCACAGGATAATATCCACCGTTATAAGGATTATGCAGAGATGTCTGGTCGGAACCCAGATCCACTTTTACTCCGCGTTCTACCAGTCGCTCCCATAGGGTAACCACATTGCCCAGATAACCTATTGATAGAGGTTCTTTATTTTTACGGGCTTCAAGGGCTCTATCAATGGCTTTATCCACATCTTCGTAAAGCTCATGGAGCCATCCCTGATCCAGACGTTTTTTAGCAGCCTTTGGATTGACTTCTGCAACAATAGACACTGCACCGGTGATATAAGCAGCTTTGGGCTGTGCACCAGACATACCTCCCAGGCCAGAGGAAACAAACAGCATTCCGCGCAAATCACTACCCACCGAAGGATTAACCTTACGTCCGGCATTGAGCACTGTAATAGTTGTACCATGGACAATTCCTTGTGGGCCGATATACATATACGAACCAGCTGTCATCTGTCCGTATTGCGTAACACCCAAGGCATAGTATTTTTCCCAGTCTTCAATTTTGGAGTAATTCGGAATCATCATTCCGTTGGTTACAACAACGCGCGGAGCATCAGGATGCGAAGGAAACAGCCCCAAAGGATGTCCGGAATACATGACCAGGGTTTGTTCCTCTGTCATTTCCGACAAATACTTCATTGTAAGCAGGTACTGTGCCCAGTTAGAGAATACCGCACCATTGCCTCCATAAGTAATGAGCTCATGTGGATGTTGAGCCACAGCCGGGTCCAGGTTATTCTGTATCATTAGCATAATAGCAGCAGCCTGTCTGGTCTTAGCTGGATACCAATCAATAGGACGTGCATACATAGGGTAATCCGGACGGAAGCGGTACATGTAAATATGTCCGTATTTTTCCAGTTCCTCGGCAAATTCCTTAGCCAGGACAGGATGCCACTCCTTAGGGAAATAACGTAGAGCGTTTTTTACGGCCAGCTTTTTCTCCTCCTTGTTAAGAGGCACCGGACGTTTTGGGGCGTGGTTCACATTTGGGTCATAAGGCTTGGGTTCGGGCAAGCTGTCAGGAATACCCTGACGGATAAGCTTTTGAAATTCTTCTTTTGTCATCTTTTTTTAATTTTTTATTTTGCAAATTTGTACATTCCGATTACTAAATTATAAAAACTTCGTCAATTTATACCTGTATTTTTATGGAAAGATTAGACAAAGAAATAGTAAACCGAGGCCTGATAGAAACAAGAACAAAAGCTAAGCATCTGATTATTAACTCAAAGGTCAAAGTCAATGGTAAAATAATCACAAAACCAGGATACAATGTCACTCCTGATGATGTGATAGAAATTCTGGAAAAGAACAAATTTGTCGCACGTTCGGGCTATAAGTTAGAAAAAGCAATTAAGGATTTTTCCATTAATTTAAGCGGAAAAGTGTGCCTGGACATTGGCGCATCCACAGGAGGATTTACCGAGTGTATGCTGGTATATGGCGCAAGTAAGGTTTATGCTGTGGACGTTGGCACTTCTCAATTGCATCCAGCAATTGCACAGGACCAGCGCGTTATTAGCCTGGAAAAGACAGATGCCCGCAGTTTGACAAAAGAAATTATCCCTGACACTATTGATTTTTTTGCAGCGGACCTCTCTTTTATATCTTCTACAAAAGTTCTTCCTCGTGTAAAAACTTTATTAAAAAACTCCGCCACAGGAGTTTTACTTATTAAGCCGCAGTTTGAGCTATCTCCCCAGGAGGTCAAGCGTGGTATAGTCAAATCGCCACCGCTGCACATAAAAGCCATATCAACGGTATTAACAGAACTGGCCAGTAACGGTCTTTATTGCACAGATTTAACATTTTCTCCAATAAAAGGAGGAAGTGGGAACATAGAGTTTCTGGCGTATCTGACCCTTAATAACGAAGCTGAGACAATCTCTGCTGAAAGTATCAAAAAAGTAGTAAATCTGGCACATAAAATTTTAAATCAATAAGTTTTTTATTATGTTTGTAGCGATAAAACCCTGTCGTTATGGCTACCATCAGAGAAGTCATTTCATATCTTGAAAGCTTTATGCCCCGCACATATCAGGAAAGCTGGGATAACAGCGGATTACACACCGGCAATCCTGATAGTGAGGTCTCAGGCGTTATGCTTACCGTTGACTTAACAGAAGAAGTGCTGGACCAAGCCATTGACAACAATTGTAATTTGATCATATCACATCATCCCATATTATTTGCAAGATTTATCAAAAATCTCACAGGATCAAATAATTACGAGAAAATCATTATCAAAGCCATCAAGCACGATCTGGCCTTATATTCAATGCATACCAATCTGGATTTCTGGGAAAAGGGGATTAATTACAGGATTTGCCAGGCGCTTGGCCTTGCGGACTGTAAGATTTTAAAGCCATTGAAAGGATATTTAAAAAAATTAGTCACCTTTGTTCCTGAATCTCATGCAGAGAAAGTCAGAGAGGCAATATTTTCTGCCGGAGCTGGTCATATCGGTAATTATGATTCGTGTAGTTACAATATACATGGTCAGGGCAGTTTCCGTGCTCTTGATGGAGCTAATCCTTTTGTAGGGGAAGTTGGAAAGATACATTTTGAACCAGAGGTCAGGATAGAAACAATTTTACCTGCCCATCTGACATCGCGGGTTATTTCGGCAATGCTGGAGGCTCACCCATACGAAGAAGTGGCTTATGACATCTATCCCCTGGAAAATGAAAATCCACGTTTTGGCCTGGGGATGATAGGAGATATTGATGAAATTTCTTATAAAGATTTTCTGGAAAAAGTAGCTAAGGTCTTTGACAGTGCAGTTTTGCAATACAGCAAACCAGTGAAGGAAACTATAAAAAAAGTTGCAATTTGTTCTGGCGGATGCGGAATGATTATTAATGATGCAATTGCAGCAGGATCTGATGCCTTAATTATTGGAGAGACTGATTATCATAAATTCTTTGATGTTAGAGGAAACTTACTTCTGGTCACAGCAGGACATTATGAAACCGAAAAATTTGCAATTGACGTTTTTTATGATTTACTTAAAGAAAAATTTAATAATTTTGCAATTCGTAAAATAAAAGGCGATTATAACTTAATCAACTATTACATAAAAAATTTCTAAGCCATGCAAGATACTACAAAACAGACAGTTGAGGAAAAGCTGGTATTACTTTACAAGCTGCAATCCATAGACTCCAAGATTGATGAGATAAGACGGCTTCGCGGCGATGTTCCGCAGAAAGTCAGGGAACTGGAAGACGAGATTGTGGGCTTGAACACCAGGATTAAAAACCTTGAGAACTCCATTGAAACCATCAAGAATTCCATTAAGGACAACGAGATTTCCATTTCCGAGGCCACTGATTTGATAAAAAAATATGAAGAACAGCGTGAGAATGTAAGGAATAACCGTGAGTATGATGCTCTCACACGTGAGATAGAATATCAAAAGACAGATATTAGCTTGCGTGAAAAACGCATTAAGGAGTTTAAGGAACAGCTGCAGCTGCGCGAACAGGAACTTGAGGAAGCCAGGAAAGAATTGGAAGAAAAGCAGCAAGAGCTGGAAGAAGCCAAAAAAGAACTGGAAGAAGTTATGAAAGATACGGAAAAAGAAGAACAGGAATTGCTGGAGATGCGCAAAAAAGTAGAGGAACAGATTGAAGAACGTATTCTCAGGGCTTACAACCGTATCCGCCGTGGTGTGCGTAACGGCCTGGCTGTTGTGCCTATTACAGAAAATGGAGCTTGTGGAGGGTGTTATAATATGATTCCGCCACAGCGCCAGCTGGAAGTATCCATACATAAAAAAATCCTCAACTGTGAGTTCTGCGGTAGAATCCTTGTTGATGATTCTATTGTGGAAAAAGTTAAAGACGAATTAAAATTTTAGCTCTATAACTTGCATTAAACAAATATAGTTGTTAACTTTCACATAAAAAATTTAAACTTTTTAATATGACAACTTATCAGTATTTTTTATTTAATGGTGGAAAATCCAACTTTTTTATGTATTCTGATGATATTGACGATTATCTGGACAATATAGACGAAGATGATATACCCTTTGATGACGAAGATTTTGATGCAGATTTGTTGGATGACCCGGAATTCTTAGATTCCTTGCTGGAAGAACTGGACGAAGAAGATTACATTGATACCGATCTGGAAGACATTGACCTGGAAGATTTTGAAGCTTTTGACGATTTTGAAGACCTGGAAGAACTCAGCGAGGAAGAAATACAGGAGCTACTGGAAGCTTTTGACGAAGAACTGGAGATAGATTCCGATATTGAAGAAATTTCACTTGACGATATTGAGGACATTGAAGACCTGGAAACTGGTCTGGATATTGATGAATAATTTCCACCGTTTATAAAAATATACATCTAACCAAAAGATATTCTCCCCCTCTTTTTATCATAAGCAGAGGGGGATTATTGTTTAAAATTTCATTCTTTCCTTTCTATACGGGCTCCAATAGAACGAAGCCGTTTTTCAAGATTTTCATATCCACGGTCTATCTGGTCAATATTATCAATTTCGCTGGTACCATCGGCTGAGAGAGCAGCAAGTAGCATGGCCACACCAGCACGGATATCTGGTGAAGTCATCCGTGTTCCGCGCAGATTGTATTTTCTGTCCAGGCCAATAACTGTTGCCCTATGCGGGTCGCACAAGATTATCTGGGCTCCCATGTCAATGAGCTTATCCACGAAAAACAGACGGCTCTCAAACATTTTCTGATGAATGAGTACACTACCGCGAGCCTGTGTAGCCACTACCAGAAGGATACTCAACAGGTCGGGCGAAACACCTGGCCATGGAGCATCCGCAATAGTCATAATAGATCCGTCAATAAATGTCTCAATTTCATAATGGTCGTGCTCAGGGACTATAATATCATCCCCATCGCGTATAACACTAATACCAAGCCTCTTGAAGGTGCGAGGAATCATACCCAGATGGTCATAAGCCACGTTTTTGATACGTATTTCTGATGCGGTAATAGCAGCCAGGCCTATAAAACTGCCTATTTCTATCATATCTGGCAGCAGGGTATGTTCCGTGCCCGCGAGGCTATCCACTCCTTCTATGGTAATCAGATTAGAACCAACTCCGGAAATTTTTGCGCCCATACGTTGGAGCATCCGTGAGAGCTGCTGCACATAAGGTTCACAGGCAGCATTATAAATAGTGGTTGTACCCTTAGCCAGACTGGCAGCCATAATAACATTGGCCGTGCCGGTGACAGAAGCCTCATCCAGAAGCATGTAATTACCCCTAAGGACAGGGGCATGCAGAGAAAAAATATTTTTATCCTTGTGGAATTCAAACTCCGCACCCAGCCGGGTTAAGCCATAAATATGTGTATCAATCCTGCGGCGTCCTATTTTGTCTCCTCCGGGCTTGGCCAGTTTGACTTTTCCGTAGCGTGCCAGCAGTGGTCCTAAAAGCAAAACAGACCCCCGCAGCTTTTTCACTTTATCGTAAAACTCATCACTATCCAGATAATCTATGTTAACATTCCGTGCACGAAAAGAATATGAACCTTTTTTAATTTTTTTTACTTCCACGCCCATAGACTTGAGAATATCTATTAGACGCAGAATATCAAGAATTTCCGGGACATTATGAATAATTACCTCCTCATCGGTGAGTAGCGTGGCTGATATTACCTGTAAAGCTTCATTTTTTGCACCTTGTGGAACCAGGGTACCTTTGAGTTTATATCCACCTTCTATAATGAATTTTGCCATGGCAAGGATTTTTTTATCAAATTTAAAAAAACAAAATCCTTAAAAAAATTTTTGTGCTATGGTCTAAAACAATAAATTTACGAAAAAACTAAAATCTTTCCTGTCTATGAAACGGCTAAGTTTGATTTTTCTACTATTATTTTCAATGAGTTATGTATTTGCCCAGAATGATACTTTAAGTCTGGACGACATTCTCAATGGATCGTTTTACCCGCAATATGTGTGGGGTCTGGAGTCTATGAATGATGGCGAGCATTACACAGCAATGGATTTTTCCAATGGCCAGGCACTGGTGAAATATTCATATCGTACAGGTCAGGCCGTGGATACTATTATTAATTTCTCAAAACTCGGATTTAAGCGAGTTTCTTTTAACTATGAATTTAGCGCTGATGAGAACAAAATTTTGTTTTACACAAACGTAAAACCTATTTACCGGCGTTCTTTCACTGCTAATTACTATGTATATGATTTTCGGAACAAGAAACTAATACCTGTTTCGGACTCTCCTCAACGTATCGCTACATTTTCTCCTGACGGACAGAAAGTAGCTTTTATGCGCGATAATAATTTGTTTATCAAGGACTTGACCTCAGGAGAAGAAAAACAAATCACCTATGACGGAAAAATTAACGCTATTATAAATGGAGCGCCCGACTGGGTTTACGAAGAAGAATTTTCTTTTAACCGTGCCTATGAATGGTCACCTGATGGAAAATATCTTGCTTATATGAAATTTGACGAAAGCAAGGTTAAAACTTATACTCTGAAATTTTATCCTGATGACTACAAAAAGCCTTATCCTGAAATTTACACTTATAAATATCCCAAAGCTGGTGAAGCTAATTCAAAAGTTACAGTGCACATTTATAACCTCGGCACTGGTAAAACACTAAAAGTACAAATTGACCAGCCATACGAATATATCCCACGGATAAAATGGCGTCCTGACGGCAAATATCTGGCCATTGAAATAATGAACCGTCATCAGGATACCTTGCAATTACTTTATGCTGACCCAGAAAGTGGAAAAAGCTTTGTTGCCCTGCAGGAGACAAATAAATACTACATAGGCGATGAATTTTATGACAATCTACGTTTTCTGCCTGACCATCACATCCTGGTATTAAGCGAACGCGACGGATGGAGACACTTCTATCTATACGACTGGGACGGAAACTTTATCAAAGCATTAAATAAAGGGAACTGGGATGTAATTGACTTTGTCGGATATAATCCCAAAAAGAAAATTTTGTATTATCAGGCTGCCAAGACCTCGCCTATTAACAGGGAGGTATATGCATTAAATATCCGCAGTGGTAAAGACCGTCTCATCACACCCCGGGAAGGAACTAATAATGTGGAATTTAGCAAGACTTACCAATATTATCTGCTGACATATTCCAGTGCTACTACTCCGCCCTATTTTGCCATCTATAACGAAAAAAACAAACTGGTGCGGGAAATATATGATAACAAGGCTCTGTTGGATAAAATAAACCATTATGGAGGTATCAACAAAACATTTTTCACATTCAAGACCTCAGAGGGTATCAAGCTATATGCTTACAGGATTGTTCCGCCCGGTTTTGACCCAAAGAAAAAATATCCAGCTATAGTTATGCAATATAGTGGCCCAAACTCCCAGACGGTTCTCAACAGCTGGAGTTTTGGTTGGGCTAATTACCTGGCCTCACAGGGTTTTGTAATTTTCGGAGTTGATCCGCGCGGTACAGGTGCCCGTGGAGAAGCTTTCCGTAAGATTACTTATCTACAGCTGGGTAATTACGAATCCAGGGATATGGCTGAAGCTGGAAAATATTTTGCATCCCTGCCTTATATTGACGGAAAACGTCTTGGATTATGGGGATGGAGCTATGGAGGATTTATGGTACTGTCAACCCTCACACGCTATCCCGGAGTATATAATACTGGTGTAGCCGTAGCTCCGGTAACCAACTGGCGCTACTATGATAATATCTACACTGAGCGTTATATGCGCACACCGCAGGAAAATCCGGAAGGATATGATAACAACTCACCTATTACTTATGCCAAAAACTTGCAGGACCATTTGCTTATTATCCACGGACTTGCGGATGATAACGTACATCCGGAAAACACTTTCCAATTTGTAACGCAGCTTGTAAAGTATAACAAACAATTCCGTATGCAAATTTATCCGAATAAAAACCATGGATTACCCGGTACATATCATCATCTTTACCGTCTCAAGACAGAATTTTTCAAAAAATACCTGCTAAGATAATAATAAACCGGGGCATCCTCACGGATGCCCCGGTTTTATTATACTAAAAAAATATCATTAGATATTTAATCCTCCGCATACATTAATCACCTGTCCTGTAATGTAGGAAGACATATCCGAAGCCAGGAACAATGCAGCATTAGCCACATCCTCAGGAGTACCGCTACGGCGCAGCGGAATTGAATTAATCCATTGTTTACGCATATTTTCCGGCAGGGTCTGGGTCATATCTGTCTCAATAAATCCAGGCGCCAGGGCATTACAGCGTATATTGCGTGCTCCGAGCTCCTTTGCTACCGACTTGGTAAAGCCGATAATACCAGCCTTGGATGCAGAATAATTAGCTTGTCCGGCATTACCGCTCACTCCTACCACGGAGCTCATATTAATAATATTTCCTTCCCTTTGCTTAATCATTTGAGGCACAAAAGCCTTGGTCATATTAAAAACGGACTTGAGATTGACATTAATTACCTGGTCCCAGTCCTGTTCTGTCATACGTAACAACAACATATCCCTGGTAATTCCTGCATTGTTTACCAGAATATCCACCCGGGAGAAATGGTTAATAATTTCAGCAGCAACCTCCTGAACCCTGGCAAAATCACTCACATCCAGACTATATCCTATTGCATCAATACCTTTCTCAGCCAATTCCTTTGCCAGATCAATAGCCCTATCAGAACGGCTAATCAAAGCCAAAGATGCTCCATTTTCTGCAAATTTCAATGCAATAGCCTTACCAATACCGCGCCCGGCACCAGTGATAACAGCAACTTTTCCTTTGATCATAGTATTTTAATTTACAATTTCGCTTAAGCTTGATTTCCGTATATCAAGAAGTACAAAGCTACAAAAAATGGGAAAAACCATAATATCAAGCTCATCCCTTTTAGTACGGCAATAACTGCAATTATGATTAAGATCAATCCTGAAATTTTTGTCAGTGTGTCCTTTTTGAAAAAATCACCTATTATCAATAGCACTGCAAAAAGTAATGACAAAAGCATAATGAGATCATTGGCATCAGTAAAAACTATTCCATCAGCCAGGTCATTTTTAAAGACCAAATACAGATATACAGGCAAAGCCAACCTGTATAACCAGGCAAAGAGTATGCGTACACCTTTTGCTTCTTTCATTTTATTAAATTTTTATTAAGAAAATTTATCGGTCTAATTTAATCATAATTTTTGTAAATACAATTTTTTTTGCTTTAAATAATCAAGTAGTTTTGTAAAAGTGATATTTTGGAGTGAATTTTGAACATTGTATCTGAAAATAAAAAACATCACAGGTATGAAAAGATTAAGTTTTGTTTTATTTATCTTACTGACGTCTGTCCTGAGCTTTGCCCAAAATGATATTTACCTGTCTGATGGCTTTTCTACCGAGGACAGGACGCTTATCGCCAAAGCCAAAAGGGATATTCAGCGAGCAGATAGATTTATGCAATATGCCAAACGCAATTACAATCAATATCGTGACCTTCTGGAAAACAAAAGAAAAGGAAAACGCAGGAAAGGCGAAAAGAAAACTGTCAGTGGTAAGAAAAATCTGCAAAACGCTGCTGTATATTATGACAAAGGCTACCAGCAACTCTTTGAAGTTTACTACAATTACATCGGCAACTTAAAGTTCCAATTCCCTGAGAATCAAACTAAAGCTCTGGAGCTACGCGACCAGGCCGAAGCAGAATTCAACCAGGGACAGAAACTGCTTAAAAGCGTAAGAAATTATCAAGAAAAAGAACTCAAAAAGAAAGTTCATTTCAAATCATTTATGAAGACAGTTGAAACAGGCAAAGAAAAAGAACTGGATGCGGTCAAAAAGTTAATTCAGGCCATTAACATCTATAACGGTGAGATAAAACAACTTGAAACTTTGAAAAAAGAAGATGATAAAGCCTGGCAAGAGGCTCTTGCACAGAATACCATTGATGCTTACCAAAGTTATCTGGATAAATTTCCTGAGGGACGTCACGTATCAGAGGCACGTTCTAAAATTGAACAGCTGCAATCGCAACCTGCAACAACTGACAGCACTTATCTTTACCAGAACTCCGGAATAGATTTGATATACAGGATTCAGGTTGCAGCATCCCGTAAGCCACTTACACCAGCACAGATAAGAAGAAAAACTTACACACGTTATGGACTGGATGGTCTGCCTACTTATCACGTCCGCAAAGATGGCTATTACAAATACTATGTAGGAGAATATCATTCATATAATGAAGCCAGCCAGGCAAAAGCTCAAATAAAAGTATATATGAAAAAGACCAATCCGTTTGTTGTGGGCTTTTACAACGGTGAACCCCTGTCTGATATTAACGAAGCAATTAAGCTGGAACAACAGCTAAAAACTCAATATTAAAATTATTGGGGACGGGGCGTAATACTCCGTCCCCGATTTTTATATCTTTGGCCATTTATCAGCCATCAGATGCCTAACCTCAATCTCTATATCAAGGAAATTGCGCAGTATCTCTGCTAATTTTTCTGCACAATAGACTGAACGGTGCCTTCCTCCGGTACAGCCAAAATTAACCTGCAAACGCGTATATCCTTTATTGTGATATTTCACCAATGCATCATAGACAAGATCAAAGACACGCACGATAAAATCCTCAAATTCCGCATTAGCATCAAGCCATTGTTGCACAGGTTCATCCAGTCCCGTAAGAGAAGACAATTCCTCTACCCTGCCAGGATTGGGTAAAGCTCTGCAATCAAAAACAAATCCACCTCCGTTTCCACCATCATCCGGCGGATAGCCCTGAAGGATATATGAAAAGCTGTTTATTTCCAGTTTTACGTTCAATTTGCGTCTTTTATAAGGTATATTGTCATAAGCTTGTTTTAGTGCCCTGTTCAACTCAGTTAAATCAAGCGGGAATTGGTCTTGCTTCAGAATTTCAAACACATCAGCAAATGCTCTGTCCAGCCCAAGGATAAAGATAAGTTTGTTTTCTACCAGTCCACGGAAACTGTAAGCAGCAAGTGCTTGTAGCTTACGCACAAGTGCAAAAACCATAAAAAAATGATTGAATTCCTCCGGGGATAATCCGTGTAAACTGCGTGTCTGGGTGTAATAATAATTTTTCAGCTCCTGGCGCTGCTGTGGCGTAAGCATTAGTTTGGTATCATATAGAAGGGAAGCCAGGTCGTAAAAAAGACTACCTCTACGTCCACCCTGATAATCAATAAAATACATCTGATCATTAAAAAACATAATATTCCGTGTCTGAAAATCACGATACACGAAAAAATTATGATCTGTTTGTAATAGAAAATCCGTAATAGCGTCAAATTCTTTTTGCAGCGCAGCTTCGTTTATACTGGCTTTCAGAACTTTCAAAACCATATATTTGAAATAATTAAGGTCAAAGGCATAAGCAGTGGCATCATATTCCTTTACAGGATAGCATTTATCCCAGTCAAAATCCTTATCTGGAGAGGTTTGAAATTTAAAAAGATAATCCAACGCCTGTTTCAGCAGTGGAATAAAATCCTGCTTTTGTTGTTTGAGTTCCAAAATGTGATTAAGCAAGGTCTGCCTTCCTAAATCCTGTTGTAAGTAAATATTTTTTTCCATATCTTTTGCATAAATAATCGGGACAGGCAATTGCTTTTTTGCAAAATATTCACTCATATAAATAAAAGCTTCATTCTCGCGGGGATCAGGGTTATAAGTGCCTATGCTGGAAAAACCGTTTTCTCCAATAATACGATAGTATTGACGGTAAGATGCAGACCGTGGCAATGGACGTATTTCTACAACTTTATGATTAAAAGTCTGTTCAAAGAGTTTTTTCAATTGTTCTATCATAGTTCTCAGATAAAATTTTAAACTAAGATAAAATGTTTTTAAAAAAATCATTGGCTTGCTTAATTATTTTGTTCCTTTTTGGGAAAAGCTATTCTCAGCCTCAAAAATTATTCTGGAAACCTCCAACGCTGAAGGATTTACAAATGAAGGAATATTCCGAAGATACATCAGTGCCAGCTATGGTGCTGGAAAAACACGCTGATATTTATTTTGACCAGTGGCGCGACGAATTACGGCTGATGTACAGGGTGCGCAAAAGGATTAAAATTTTTAAACCTCAAGGATTAAAATATGCACGGGTGGAAATTCCGTATATTGGCTATGATTATTTTGAAGATTTTGCCGATTTGCGAGGATATATTTATCATTTATCCAATGGACGGATAACCAGGAAACGACTGAGAAACAAATATATACAACGAAAACAAATTTCGCCTTACCTTTATGTAATGACTATGGAATTTCCTCAGGCTCAGCCTGGAGACATTGTTGAAATACGTTATACTCTGGCTACTTTCCGTTTTATGCAGCCACGGCGGTGGTATTTTCAGGAAGACATACCTGTCAGATACAGTGAGTTCAATGCCAATATTCCGTATTTTATGAAGTATTATTTTGACGTTTATGGTGCAGACGTGTTGGATGAGAAAAAAGCCGAAGACGCTTATGCCACACTTGAATGGTCAGCCCGCTACCGTGACCCTATCCCTTCAGGATTATATTACCACGGTTATGACTTCCGGGCTAATCCAACTTTTAACTTCCATAGTACTTATTATCATCTGGCAATGAAAGATGTTCCACCTTTTTACAAAGAGCCTTTTCTGGATAATCCTGCACAATATTACTATCACGTGGATATGCTGCTTTACAGATTAGACCGGGAGATTGGCTACAGCTCGCCCACAGCCCGTTTCCTGTGGGAAATGTTCAGCCGGCGTATGTATCAGACCACGGAAATAGGCTATAGGCCAATGACAAAAGAAAGGTCGGCAGACAATCCATATCCGCCAGGATATATAATTTTTAGTGCAGAAAACTGGAATTCCCTTGCAAAAAATTTACGAAAAGATCCGCAGTTTGGACTGGAACTCAGGAAAACACCGGAAATCCTGCCTATAGCTTACCAGATAAAAAAGCAAACGCAGGATAGCCTGAAAATGGTAATTGCTGCTTACAACTGGATAAGAGACAATATTAAATGGAATGGTAAATATAATTTTCTGATTTCCGACCGCCTGAAAAATATTCTTAAAACCAAACAGGGCAACAGTGCTGATATTAATATGCTGTTAATTGCATTACTACGGGGTATGGGCATTGAGGCCAATCCGGTTATTATACGCACGGTGGACCGTGGTCATCTAATCATTGACCTGGCTGCTTTTTATCAGTTCAATCACACAATAGCCGCAGTAAAAGTAAACGGACATACTATCCTCCTGGATGCCATAGAAAAGGACAAACCCTGGTTTGTGCTTAGCCACAATGATATGAACCAGATTGGTTATTTAATCGCACGAGATACTTCATACTTTGTCGGGCTATTTAACCCAATCAAAGATAAACAGGAATTTATCCTGACACTTAATCAGAATGGTACTAATGCCGGTGGTTTTATTGATTACAAGCTTACAGGGTCGTCCCGCCTGGATACTTCTTTGTATAATCCTTATAAAAAGCTGGAAGAGGTATCTATCAACAAAAAAATTTTCTCCCAGCAAAATGAAACTCAGATAGATCAGAGATTTGAAATAACTATCCCGGACATAATCAAAGAGACTGACTCAACATTAACCGTTTATCCTTTACGTATTTTCAAGGATATAAAAAACATTTTTCCATTGTATTCACGTTCCTTGCCAATATATCTGGGCCACAGGAAAACTTACTCTTTCACTGTAATTTTAAACTTTGAGGATAGCATAAAGACTAAAAAACTTCCGGAAATAAATAAAAAAGTCAATGGTGCGGGATATAAGCTCACAGTCCACATATATGGCGGAAAAAAACTACTTGTTAAGCTGCAATTTGATATTAACCGTTACTATTTTGATGTATCGGAATTTCAAAGACTGTATGAACTATTTGAAGGATATGCTTCCTTGCGCAACACAGCCATAGTTCTCAACAAGGAATAGTATCCCGCATAAGAGCAAAAAAAAAGCGGGGCGCCTTTTTCAGACGCCCCGCTTTTTATTATCTAATTAAATCTTAGAAGAAACGTGTTCTGTAGTCCTGGACGTCATAATCACGTTTAATTGTAGTAAAGATTTCGTTATAAATACGTGCCCTGTATCCCTGCGTCAGATTCATCTGAGTAGGTAATAGTTGCGATTGAGTGGGCTCAGGTGGTACAGTAATGGAAGTGGGCAATATCAAATAAACAGCTCCTTTACCTTTGACCGGACCGAATATCTGACCTTTTTTCATAAAGTCAAAAGCTCCGAAAATAGCGGGCTCATAACCAATGCCCGTAATAGCATAAGCACTGAAAGGAACGTTTGTAGCCTGAACAGGCTGAGTACCAGCTACCTGAACAAAATCATCAATAGTTGAAGTAGGCACTTTACCCTGCTTGATAAGATTAAGTATATAATCTCCTTTTTTCTCGTTAACCAGTACCTGACGAATATAAGGCTCTACATCTTCCAGTGGAGCATAGCCACGAGGACGTATCTTTGTAAGCTTGGCAACAACATACACATCACCCAGGTCAAATACATTGGAAACCTCCCCAACTTTGGCATTAAAAGCCCAGTGAACAATATCACGTGGAGAAGGCAGGCCTGGTATTGTGTAAGTACCTTTGGTCAGGTTACTTGCTACACGTGGAAGATATCCTTTTTCACGAACAACTTTATCAAAATCAGATGGTTCCTTTATGCTGGAACGGAAAAGTGCAGCCTCGCGGTAAACTTTATCATAAGTTTTCTGAGACGGCAAAATGTTCTGTGTCAGGAAAGCAACCTTAACCTTGGGTTCAAAGCCCCTCTGGTCGGTAATTTCAACGATATGAACACCATACTGTGAAGTAACCGTATCAATGTATCCTACCTTATGTGTGAAAATGAAATCATTAATTTCTGGAACCATCTGTCCCTCGGTCACGTTCTCATACAGACCGCCGTTAGGTATGGATGCCCTGTCATCAGAATAAGCTTTGACAAGAGCTTCAAACTTAACACCTTCTTTGATTTTCTGCAACAGGCTGTCAGCAATTTCCTTAGCACGGTCCAAACTTCCCACCTTAGGATTTGCAGGAGAAATCAATATATGCCGGAAACTAACTGTATCAGGACGAGTCTGGCGGTCAAGCAAACGTGCCAGAACATAAGAATTTTTATCAATGTATGGTCCATAAACAGTACCTATTGGCGCAACAAAAAACAAACTATCCAGCGGTGGCGTTAGATCCGAACGTGTGTAATATCTGTCAACATAAGGATCATCAGAATTAATATCCACAAAACTTTTCACATCATCTGTCTGCTCAAAATCTTTTTTCAAGCTTTCTATACGGTCAAGTATCTTAAGACTGTCGTCGTGACTGGGTAATACTTTGAAAACAACATATAAAATCTGACGTGTCTCTACCGACTGATAAAAATGATCTTTATACTCGTCATAATAATCTTTTATCTCCGAATTGGTCACTTCAATAAGACTATCCGGAATTTTTGTATAGGGATAATACCCTATATTCATATCCAGCATTTTAGAACGCTCAATAAAGTTGTTTTTAGCGTCAAAAGAGGTAGCAAACATTGCCTTAGCCAGGAGGCTAACATATTTCTGGCTTAGACGCTGGAGTTTAAGATTTTTCTCAACATAAAGCCACAACTTTTTGAACTGAGGTGCACGATCCAGATTACTCAATACCTGACGCGCAAAATTAGGGTCAAATTGTCCTGTCTGTGGATTAATAAAAATCTGACGAACCAGTGGGTCAGGATTAGATCCGAAAACCATATCAGATAACTCCTCAGGGGTCACAACAAGACCATCTTCCTGAGCTAACTGGTCCAGGATTTTTTGCAAGATAAGCTGTTCCCATACCTGGGTCCTGATGCTAATCATTGTCTGGTCGTCAATGGAACGGACTCCCCTCATCTGCTTGTAATAATCGGTAGTTTCCTCAATAGCTTTTTCATAATCCTGATACATAATAGGTTGTCCGTTAACCTCGGCAATATAAAAACGTTTCTTGCCCCAGATAGCCCTACCAGAACGGAGCATATCTCCTACTATAAAAAGGAATAAGGCCAAACCGATTATTATGGCAACTAACTTTCCTCTATCGCGTAGTTTCTGTAATGTAGCCATTTTTTAACAATTTAAGAATTTCATTCAAAAAATAAATTAGTGATTGTAGCGCGGCTCGTCGGATACGGTTAACTTTTTGCGTCCTTTTTTGCGACGACGAGACAATACTTTACGTCCGTTCTTGGAACTCATTCTCGCCCTGAAACCGTGTGTTCTACGACGTCGTGTTGTGGATGGTTGATATGTTCTCTTCATTTTCTTATATTTTTATGGTTTTTTATTTCTTTTTTTTACAACAACGGCAAGCAAAAATAGAATTTTTTATATTTTTCTCAAAAAGTATTTGTCTTAAACTTTAAAAAACAATCTCAATGCAGGCTATTGACAAAAATATTTTTCAGGACGAGGGTTTTGAAAACCTGATGATGAACCGCATTTACAAAATCCTTCTGATATGCAGTACATACGACGCTTTTATCCTGGAAGAAGACGGACGTATTGACGAACAAATATTCAATGAATATATAGAACTAAACCTGCGTTATCCTCCGCATTTCATTCAGGTTTCCTCTGGCCAGGAAGCCCTGGAAACCCTGGCAGAACAGGAAATAGACCTGGTAATCAATATGCTGAGTATCATTGATATGGACCCTTACTATCTTAATAAAAAAATAAAAAAACTTTTCCCTGGCATTCCTATTGTTCTACTGACACCATTCTCCCGCGAAGTCAATATCCGTCTGGAACAGGAAAAAGACCATTATTTTGATTATATGTTTTCGTGGCTTGGTAATAGTGAGCTACTTATGGCAATTATAAAAATCCTGGAAGATAAAATTAACGTTGAATATGACACACGTTATGGCGTTCAGGTAATTCTGCTTGTGGAGGATTCTGTGCGTTTTTACTCCAGCTATCTTCCAGTATTATACCGGCTTATCTTTGAACAGGCACTTAAATTTTCATCCGAGGCACTTAACGAACATCAACGCACTATCACTAAAAGAGCACGCCCAAAAATCCTCCTGGCACGTAGCTACGAAGAGGCAATTGAATATTTCAATAAATACCGCAAAAATATTCTGGGGGTTATCAGTGATGTATCCTTTCCGCACAAGGGAACACACGATTTACTGGCAGGAATAAAACTAACGCGTTATATCCGTGAACAAAACCCGGTGATACCAATCTTGCTCCAATCCTCAAACGAAAAATTCCGTGATCAGGCCCGTCAGCTTAATGTCGGGTTTATTAACAAACAGTCCAATAAACTTCTACACGAATTGAAAAGCTTTGTAAAAAAGGAATTTGCTTTTGGCGATTTTGTATTTTACGATCCCACCACCGGCAAGGAGGTTATGCGTATTCCTGACCTGAAGACCCTTCAGGAAAAAATTTATGACATTCCCGATGCAGCCCTGCAAAATCATCTGCGGCGCCACGGTTTCTCCAAATGGCTAAAAGCCAGAGCCTTATTCAAACTCGGAGAATACCTCCGCCAGTACACCCTGGAGGAATTCACCAGCCTCAAAGAAATAAGGGATTTTATCTATCAGGCTATTGACGAATTCCGTATGGCTAAAAGCAAAGGTATTATCGCCAAATTTGACCTTGATAAATATGACAAATATGTTCCCTTTGCCCGTATTGGCAACGGATCAATGGGAGGTAAAGCCCGTGGACTGGCATTCCTCAACCTGCTGGTAAAACGTAATCCACAGCTTAATGAATTTGAAAATATTGAGGTAAATGTTCCGCGTACCGTAGTGCTTACCACCGAAGCATTTGTAAAGTTTATGGAAGATAATAATTTATACGAGATTGCTCTGTCGGACCTGAGCAACGAGGAAATTTTAAAGGCTTTTGGACAGGCAGCTTTCCCCAAGGAATTTATTCCCTACATTGAAAAATTTGTAAGTACTGTGGACCGTCCCATTGCCGTGCGATCATCAAGTCTGCTTGAAGACTCTTATTACCAGCCTTTTGCAGGTGTTTATTCCACTTATATGGTTCCCAATTATCCGCAAAAACAAAATACTGTAGAGAGCATCATTAAAGCTATAAAATGTGTATATGCTTCGGTATATTTCCGGGAAAGCAAAGCCTATATGCAGGCCACGCAAAATGTTATAGACGAAGAGCAAATGGGTATTGTCTTACAAGAAATTATAGGACGTAAGTATGAAAATTTCTATTATCCATTGATGTCCGGGGTGGCACGGTCAATCAATTATTATCCAGTAGGAGATGAAAAACCAGAGGAAGGCATTGTTAACCTGGCTTTTGGTCTGGGTAAGCAAATTGTGGAAGGAGAAATGAATTTGCGTTTTTCTCCGGCCCATCCGGAAAAAATCCTGCAACTGAATGACCCTAAATCTGCTCTGCGTAATACACAAAAAACTTTTTATGCCCTGGATATGAGCATAAAATGTTTTGAGCCCTCGGCAGATGATGCTGTCACTCTGAAAAAACTCCGCATCCGCCAGGCCGAAAAACACGGAAGTCTGGATTATGTCTCGTCTGTGTATGATTTTGAAAATGATATGATAAGGGATGGAAAGCACTATGAAGGTAAAAAAATAATAACCTTTGCAAATTTCCTTAAATACAAGTCATTCCCGCTTGCGCAGGTAATAAGCCGAGTACTGGAAGTGGGCGTTAAGGAAATGAGTATGCCCGTGGAAATAGAATTTGCAGCGGATTTGAGCGATGACAGGAAAAAATTGATTTTCTCATTATTACAAATCCGGCCTACAGTTGATCCTTCCCAATCTTTGGATGAAGACCTGACCAAAATAAATATGGAAGATACAATCATCTTTTCCACATCTGCCCTGGGCCACGGAATAATCACCAACTTACACAATTTAATATATATAAAGCCACAAAATTTTGACCCGGCACACAATCCAGAAATAGCACAGAAAATAAGCGAATTAAACCAAAAACTTCTGCAGGAAAAACGCAATTATATCCTCATTGGTCCCGGACGCTGGGGTTCCCGTGATCCCTGGCTGGGCATACCTGTAAAATGGGCAGATATATCAGCTGCACGTGTCATTGTAGAAGCCGGATTGTCAAACTATCAAATAGAACCCAGCCAGGGCACGCACTTTTTCCACAATATTACGGCTTTCAAAGTTGGCTATTTTACTGTTAACGACTTTCGCGGTGATGGATATTACAACGTAAATTATCTAAAAAAACTCCCGGCTGTTTACGAAGACCATTTTATTAAACACATTTATTCAGATCAACCTTTTGTAGTAAAAATTGACGGAAAAAAACGTATAGGCGTGATATTCAAACCAATACCTCGTAGATAATAAAATTTCTGGTTCAGTAATTAGTTTATTAGATTTGCATCTCTAACAAAAAAAATAGCGATGATAGAAAATTATCTTGAACAACTCAACCCCGCACAACGCCAGGCAGTAGAATATATTGAAGGGCCTTCGCTTGTAATTGCAGGCGCCGGTTCCGGAAAAACTCGCGTACTAACATACAAAGTCGTACATCTGATAAACAAGGGCTATCACCCCACAGAAATATTAGTCCTCACCTTTACTAATAAGGCTGCAAATGAAATGCGCCAGAGAATAGAAAAAATGATTGGTGCAGGCCAGGCTGGATTACTCTGGATGGGCACTTTTCACTCTATATTTGCAAAAATTTTGCGGAGGGAAGCCCATCACATAGGTTACCCGGCTAATTACACCATCTACGATACCATTGACAGCCGTAATGTTATCAAACAGGTTATACGCGAACTGGAGTTAAACCCCAAGGACTATCCAGTAAACCTTATTCATTCCCGTATCTCCAGGGCAAAGAACAATCTCATCACAGCAGAATATTACAGCCAGCAGGATAAACTTATCCAGCAGGACTCAATGAAGGGTATTCCGGAATTCTTACGGATTTTCACCGTGTACCAGAATAAACTGCGCAAGGCCGGAGCAATGGATTTTGACGATTTACTTCTGAATATCAATATTTTATTTCACGAGAAACCAGATGTCCTGGAAAAATACCGCAATATCTTCCGTTTCATACTCGTAGATGAGTATCAGGATACAAATTATGCACAATACATCATTATAAAAAAATTGGCACAAGACCACGGACATATTTGCGTTGTGGGCGATGATGCCCAGAGTATTTATGCTTTCCGTGGAGCCAGGATAGAAAACATACTTAACTTTCAGAGGGATTTTCCACAGGCTAAATTATTCAAATTGGAGCAAAATTACCGCTCAACTAAAAAGATTGTTAATGCTGCCAATAGCGTTATTGCCAAGAACAAGATGCAAATTCCCAAGCAGGTTTTCTCTACGGCAGAAGAAGGCGAAGACATCCTTGTGGTAAGTCACGCCACGGATTATGAAGAAGGACGCTGGGTGGCCGAAGAAATTTCACGCCTCAAACGCAGGGGCATCCCTCTTTCGGAAATAGCAATTCTCTATCGGATGAATTTCCAGTCGCGTATTATGGAGGATTTCCTGCGCAAAAGAAACATTCCATACCGTATCTATGGTGGAATATCTTTTTACCAGCGGAAAGAAGTTAAAGACATACTGGCCTATTTCCGCGTTGTTGTTAATCCACAGGATGATGAGGCTCTCAGGAGGATCATCAACTATCCCACACGTGGCATTGGTTCCACAACGCAAAAGGTCATTTTTGAAGAAGCTGCCCGTCGGGGGCTACCTGTATGGAAAATTATAGAAAACCTGGAAAATCTGTCTCTGCCTCTGGCATCACGTTCCATCAATGCTGTGATCAAATTCCGCACACTAATAGAATCTCTCAGAAAGAAATCCGAACAGGCTGATTTATATGAATTTGCACGGACACTGGTCTCCTCCATAGGTATAATCCAGGATCTGGAAGCCGAGGGATCGCAGGAAGCCAAAAACCGTATTGAGAACATAATGGAGCTGTTAAGTGCTATCAAGGAATTTGCTGGCAATGGTGCAGAAGACGATCCCATCACCGTGGATGCTTTCCTTCAGCAAGTAGCCCTACTTACAGCCGAAGATACCGAAAACAACGGTGATCAGGACAAAGTAAATGTTATGACCATTCATTCGGCCAAGGGGTTGGAATTCCATACAGTATTCCTGGTAGGCACAGAAATGGGGATTTTTCCTTCCGAGATGTCCAAATCAGATATGAAAGAACTGGAAGAAGAACGCCGTTTATTTTACGTGGCCATTACCCGCGCCAAAAAACAGGTCTATATCTCCTATGCTAATAGCCGTAAGTTCTGGGGACGTATAGAGGTGCAGTCGCCAAGTCCATTCATTGATGAAATTGACCCTGCTTTGCTGTCATTTAAGTTGCACAGCGACTACAGCGAACAAAAAGTCTCTTTGTCCGGAAGCTCATATCAGGAATTCAAGCGGGAACGAAATTTTACCAATCCACAACCACAGACACAACCCAGACGTTTTAATCCTAAGCCAGATGTATCAAAAATGAAAAAAGTAAGTGTCAAGCCAGCCTCCGGAGGGGAGAAAAGCATTGATTACGATCCCACAACCGGATTAAGAGTAGGAATGGAAGTGATACACAATAAATTTGGCCGTGGGAAAATTTTAAGTATGACCGGCGAATATCCCAATACCAAAGCAGAAATAGAATTTGAGGGCTTGGGTGTAAAGAAAATTCTACTTAAATTTGCTAAATTGCAAGTGGTAAGCTAATGGAAAACATCCTTGAATATCTCCTGGACCTGTATGGTTTTGACCGCAAATTTATCCGCCAGGTAGCCAGCGGCGAACGTTATTTTGCCGTGGAACTTGTTAATGGAAATATAGGCGTATGCGCCACTCTGGGAGAAAAGCTGCCTCCACAGGTACCAGAACAAATTGAGCCTGCATTCTACCATCATCGTATTATCCTTACGGCTTATTACAATGCTCTGCTTAACTACCGGTCACAGAATATTGAACAGGATAAAGATATCACAGACATTAATCTGAAAAAATACAGAAACATTCATTTTGTCGGTAAATTCACCCCGATATTTGAGAAATTACAAGCCAGCGGAATACAGTTTACATACTCGGATATGCGGATTACTGATGACCCTGAGAATAAACTTTCCAGGCAAAAGGAATATCTTTCGCGTGCCGACTGTGTTATTATCACTGCTACAGCTATCCCTAACAATACTCTCAACAACATTATTGAAACTGCCCATAAAGCTGATAAATACTTGCTTGGTCCCAGCTCATTATTAATCCCTGATCTAAAAGAATGGGGAATAAAAGCCAGTTTTGGGTCCCTGTTCAGACTATACGATAGCAGAGTGCTTGGTACTATTGCACAAAATTACGGCACCCGATATTTCCTTCACAGAGGTAAAAAAGTAATGTTCGTATGCGATACTACAAACGACCTATAGATAGTTCCTGGCTTAAAGCTGCTGCCATAGGGTCGTTATGGGGAAGTACGGAAATCATTCTGGGTTCCTTCCTGCATAATATCAAATTGCCTATGGCCGGGTCTCTATTGACCTTTATTGCAATTATCTATATGACCATCTTTGCTTATATCTGGAAGGACAGGCTGGTTATACTCAAAGGTGCTGTTATTACTGCTCTGCTCAAATCTCTCTCTCCTTCGGCAGTATTGATCGGACCTATGACAGCCATAATACTGGAAGGGCTGCTCTTTGAGATTGCTATCCTGGCTTTTGGCCGTAATATCGTAGGATTTGCTGTTGGAGGTTTTTTTACCCAGATGAGTGTTATTATACATAAAATAGCAGGACTACTCATAGTCTATGGAAATGATTTCATACGCATTGTGGATAACTTATATTATTTTGTGGCACGGCGTATTTATATAGAAGTACCTCCTCAGCAGGCTTTACTGTATTTTTTCCTAATATACGGGACACTCGGAATAGTGGCAAGTCTCCTGGGATATCTGGCAGCCCGTCGTACTATCCCAAAAATTGAAAACCGGCACAACGAACCTATCCAGGAATATTTTGTTAAACCAGCTAAGATTAATCCAAGACCTTTTAAGGCTGACAGGCCCGGACAAAATGCATTCCTCATTCTGGCTATCAATATTATTTTACTCGTGTTATTGCTATGGACAATAGGCCGCATCCGCTTTGCCTATGCCTCTTTCCTTGCGATAGTAATCCTGGGGGGATATTATAAATTTTATCCACAGGCCTTCCGGATATTTAAAAAGCCGTTGTTCTGGCTACAGCTGGTAGTATTATTTATTCTCGGCGCCCTATTTTACTATGATACACCATCAAAACTGATGTTCAATCCTCAGGGGTTTGAGCAGAGTGGCCTGATGATATACCGTGCCGTGATTATCGTTGTTATGTTTGGAGTGATAAGCATACAGCTTAATAATCCTCGTATTAAATCATATCTCCTGAGATATGGGTTCCAGAATGTATATATAACGCTGGAACTGGCATTCCTGACCCTGCCTAAATTCCTGGAATATATATCCGAAAAAATTGACCTACGTATCATACAGCGTATGATAATTTTCAGCTTTTCCCTCGTGGAAATCTATCAGCAAAATATTACTTACAGAAATGTTTTCGTTATTGAAGGCGGACTTAACTCCGGCAAAACCACTTTCATTAAAACTGTTATTGAACAGCTCAAAAATTTTGGACTTGACCTCGGGGGCATTTATACGGAAAAAGAGAAAAAGCAGGTATGGAACTATTATGTTGTCAATATACTTGACGGGCAAAAAGCTCTTTTGTGCTCTGAGAAAAAAATGGATAAATACTATTACAAGACAATGCGCTTCTATTTTTCTGAATATGGGGTGGATTTTGGAATACAGGCCATTGAAAATGCAATTAACAAACCATTGATAATAATTGACGAAGTAGGTAAATTGGAACTACAAAACTATGGGTGGGCAAAAATGCTTGATGTATTACTGGATATACATAAACCCCAACTGTGGACAGTAAGAGATAGATATACCAGGCAAATACTGCGGAAATTTATGATCAATACTGCTTATATCTTTAATATCAAAGAAGATAAACCCGCCGAAGTGGCAGAATTCATCTATAAATCAATATTTCTCAACAATGAATAAAACATTTTTCATACTTATATTTTCCTTTTTGCCCATTATATGCTATCCCCAGACAGGCGGAGAGGCTGTTTACTCTTTTATGGAAATTTCGGCCTCGCCTTATGCCGGGGCTCTGGGAGGAAAAACTATTTCCTCGGTCAATAGTCCTGATTTGATTTTTTTTAATCCTGCACTACTCGACTCCACGGACGCCAATTTGCTATCAATTAATTACCAGTCCTATCTGGCAGGCATTAATCTGGGCGAAATGATTTTTGCAACAACTAACCACAAAATAGGTAATTTTGCTTTTGGTATGCATTATATAAATTACGGACAATTTGAAAAATACGATGAGTTTGCCAATTATTACGGAAAATTCACTGCTGCCGAATATTTACCTTTTATTTCCTATTCCCTGCAACCTGATTCTCAGCTGACTGTAGGCATCAACCTCAAAACAATTTATTCCCGCCTGGAAAATTATACTTCCTATGGATACGCCATAGATTTAGGGCTGTTTTTCCGTGCTAATGATTACCTATACTTAGCTCTGGTTGCCAGAAATATGGGAAAACAAATCAAACCGTATTTTACTACTTACGAGCCTCTGCCTTTTAATATATCTTTGGGCACAACGATTAAACCCCGATACGCACCTTTCCGCCTAAATATCACGCTGGATTATCTTAACAAATGGAACTTACGGTATAAATCACCTGTAAATCAGCTATATCTACCACCATTTGCCGACACAGTATCCACAGTTTATAAAATAACCTCTGCTGTGGATGAATTTATGCGCCATACACACCTGGGCGCAGAGATAATCCTCTCTCCACACTTTTTAATCATCCTTGGATATAATTACCGTCAGGGCAAGGAACTATCCCTGCCAACTGTCCGCACTCTAAATGGCTTTTCCTTCGGAATGGCTCTGCTTACCTCCAAAGTCAACTTTGTTTATTCCTACCGGAAAATTATGCGTTTTGGCGCAAATAGCTTTGGTATAACATTAAATT
Source organism: uncultured Bacteroidales bacterium (assembly GCA_964649975.1). Classification (GTDB taxonomy): domain Bacteria; phylum Bacteroidota; class Bacteroidia; order Bacteroidales; family S143-33; genus S143-33. The sequence continues at coordinate 45,488 of CAZYSM010000019.1, forward strand.
TCAATAAGTTCCATTTCCGCAGACCAAAATAATTTTTATATCCACAGATAAATTTCTAATTTCGGATTTAAAACAAATTAATAAAATTTTTATAAAATGTCTATCCAGGTCAAAGAAGTAAAAACAAAGAAAGATTTAAAAACTTTCATTTACCTTCCGGAGAAAATCCATAAAAATCACAAAAATTGGGTACCTCCGATATATATGGATGAGTTTGCATTTTTTAATCCTAAAAAGAACAAGTCCTTTGCTTACAGCGATACAATTATGCTACTGGCCTACCAGGACGGAGTAGCAGTAGGAAGGATTATGGGCATAATCCAACATCGTTATAATCAACTGCATAACGAAAATGATGCCCGTTTTGCTTTTATGGAGACCTATAAAGATCCGGCAGTGTTCAAGGCACTGATTTCGGCTGTAGAACAATGGGCACGGGACAAAGGTGCTGAAAATATGGTAGGGCCACTTGGTTTTTCGGATAAAGATCCGCAAGGATTTATGATTATGGGCTTTGACGAGCCTCCAATTATCTCGGCCAATCTGAATTTTCCTTTTATGCCAGAGTTCCTTGAACAAAACGGATATCGTAAAAAATATGACCTGGTAGTGTATCAAATACCTGTACCAGAGACTATCCCTGCTTTCTACAAAGCTATTTATCACCGCGTTCTGAGCAGGCACCCACAATGGAAAGTGCTTGAGTTCCAGAGCAAAAAGGAACTTAAACCTTATATTAAGCCTGTACTCACCCTGCTGAACGAGACATTCAAGGATATATACGCTTTTTCACCGTTTGAGGAATACGAAATGGAAGACTTTGCCAAGCGTTATTTACCTGTGCTTGACCCTGAATTTATCAAAGCTGTAGAAGACGAAAACGGACAGTTAATAGCCTTTATTATTGCTATGCCGGAGATCAGCGAAGGCATACGCCGCGCACGTGGACGTGTGCTTCCTACAGGTATTTTCAAAATCCTTGCTGCACAGAAAAAAACGGATATGCTTACCTTGCTGCTGGGCGGAATAAAGGAAAAATACCGCGGAAAAGGGCTGGACGTAATACTGGGCTATCATATTTTACAGTCAGCTATCCGCAGAGGGTTTAAAACTGTGGACTCTCATCTGGAACTGGAGCATAACCGCCGCGTCCGTGCCGAGATGGAACGTATGGGCGGAAAAGTTTATAAGCGTTTCAGGATATATCAGAAAAAATTATAAAAAAAGGCGGAAAGCTGTGCTTTCCGCCTTTTTTGAAGTGCCCGGGACAGGAGTCGAACCTGCACGGCCTTGCGGCCACATGGTCCTGAACCATGCGCGTCTACCAGTTCCGCCACCCGGGCGAAAAAATCAAACAATTATTTCAAGGAACAATAGTGCCCAGGACAGGAGTCGAACCTGCACGGCTTTGCGGCCACATGGCCCTCAACCATGCGCGTCTACC
>CAZYSM010000020.1:0-46266 GCA_964649975.1 uncultured Bacteroidales bacterium
TCCAGTAAATATCCTTGGCATTGAGCGGGGAAGCCAGCCCATTTCCGGCAGTGCCGTTTACCGCAGGATTTTGCGGTTCGGACACCATAACGGTTATAAATCCGCTCCCGGTTCCGCCAGTGGTCAGGTCCATAAATTCCAGCTGACGCAGATCTGTGGCACTTGCCACAGGGAACACGTAATTATCCCCTGAGGCAGAGGACGGCACAGCCCTCCGCAGATAAGAGATAACCTGCCCGGAGGACACAGTTAAATCCGTGGTAGCTGTTCCGTAAACTGTTAGCAATCCATCAGGCGAGGCAGCAGTATGCACCTTACCATTTGTCAGATTAACTTTGACAGCTCCCAGGTCTGCCTGTAAAAATACGCCGTCGGCAGAGGAATTGTCAAAGGTCAGCTCTTGAAGGTTATCCTTAACTGTTCCTGATCCAGAGAAGGTTTGCTTAACCGAACCATTAAAAATCAGATGCGATCCAGAGGCTGTGCCATCCACCAGTCCGTTATTAGTGAAATCCCCTGCCACGCTAAGCGTCCTACCGTTAATTAGCAAAGTATCTGAGGACTGTGTAATAATCAAGGTATCACAAGCAATATTGCTACGCAGGAAGCCACTACGGTATTTGGACGTGGAAGGATTGTCAAAAACTAAATTTCCAAGACGTATGCCAGTAGAGGTATAAATTCTGAAACCGGGGTAGTCAGAACTGCCCTCAGCATCAGACGAACCATCGCCAAAACGGATAGTAGATCCTTCAAAATTTTTCTTTGTACCATCTCCGCGTATATCCAGCTCATCATCACCTCCACCATCTTTTTGTGCTTGGGGGTCAACAATTATCATTGTGCCACCAGTGAAATTGACAATAGCATTTGTATAAAAATATACCACATCTCCGTTAACATAGTTATTAGTAGCTTGAGGGTCAATACGAAAAGTACCACCATCCATAGTAAAATAACATTGCTCCTGTGCCGAACCGTTATCCACGCGGAAATGTCCGTATAAATTCACCTGTCCTCCGTGGATAGTCAGCTTGCCACCAAAACCATCTGTACCATTGTTATCACCCATTACCCGCAGGATGTCATCTCCATCGCCAATATTTAATGTACCGGAATTTACAATAAGATCACCCTTTTCACCGGCATTATTTCCATCTACATAACAGTTGGAGGCAACAGAAACACTACCACCATTAATGGTAAAACGTTGCTGCATTTGCAAATTATTATCAACAATCAGAGCCCCCCCATTAATCATAGAATTTTGCGTAGCTAATTCATTAATAAGCAGGGTGCCAACTGCGTGGAATGTACCGGCATCAATAATCAGCTCACCATTGACAGTATTGGTGCCTGAAGCCCCTGAAACACCCTGCACAATGGCGTTAGTACTATTAAGCCATAGACGGCCAGTATCCGAACAAACCGTAACACCTCCGGAATAAGCAGTCCACTGACAATCAGCAGATATTTTAAGAGTTCCGCCAATTATGGATAGATGATCTGTTCCGCTGGAAGCAATAGCTGGCACAAGGTCCACATTACGCAAAATTTCCACAGTAGGGGACATTCCGCCAGTTTTGCGGACACTAATCAGATATACCTCAAAGGTATTACCTGATCCAGAGACCGTAGCATCACTATTACCTTCAAAATACAAATACATCCTTGCCACATTACCGCCATTGTCAATATATCCGTCCAAATCTCCGTCAGCGACAATACTTCCGTAGATATGCACATAATCAGTTCTTGTGGTAGAAACGTTAGAGGAAACAGAGAAATGTGCGCCCGAGTTGATTGTCAAATTGCCATAAACATATAAATGAGTGTTTAAATCATTAAATTCCAGATTACCGTTAAGCGTAATATTTCCGTGGACATAAGTAGCACCTCTGATATGTGCAGTTTTAATGTTATTGGTATTATCCACGACGAGGTTAGGCATTTGTCCGCTTATTTCAAAGTCAAAATCCCCGGCAGTTGCATCCGTGCCGATATTCAAGGTTCCGCCAGTAATATTAGTATTTTCCGCAGCAGAAGCCACGTGATACTCTATTCCATTAGCATTGGTATTAACGATATTGATAGTTCCGCCGGACATAGTAAACTGTGAGGCAGCATTGCCTATACGGAAACAGTAATACCAGGATGTTGTAGGCTGACTGAGAGCCACGTTCAAAACTCCACCCGTGATAGTAACGTTTACAGTATCCTGACTACCAGACCAAAAAGCGCCTTCAATGTTCACTGTTCCACCGTCCTGGCGGTAAGATCCGTGGTTATCAATGATAAGCCGTCTGTTCTGAGTATTTGTCACATTAAAAGTTCCTTGAGACACCCTCAACTCTCCGTAAACAGTAAGATTTCCGGATAGCGGACGCACTGTAAAATTAGGGTTATCCAGCCAGAGCCGTTCATCATCGTGTATGGTCACAGATGTTGTGGACGAAGCAAAAATATAAGCGGAAAGGCTAACATTACCAGAGATTTTAAACGTTCCCCGGTTGAGGTTCAAAAATCCGGGAGCATTGGAATTCTGCCCCTGGATAAGGAAATTATTGTCTGCCGAAAGCACCACAGTGTCGTTAATATCCGCCTTATCCACAGTGATTTGGTAAATATCTGTATTTGCCGAACCAGTAATAAAGCTGGCATTAGAGGTGCCAGCAAAGACCAGCTGCACATTTTCCGAGGAGCTGGTATAAAAATCCACATTTCCGTTGTTGGTGAAATTGCCGTAAACTGTAAGCGTAGCGGTCACGCCCGAGGCTGTTTGCAGGCGTCCGTTTGCATCCACTATAAGGTTATTACACTCAGCGTCAGCATCTATATTGACAGTATGATTAGCCCTGATGGTTGTAGTATTTGCATTGCGGTCAGGTGGCTGGGTGGCTGCAACCCAATTAGTGCCGTCAAACACTTGCCACGTAGAGGCATTGCTCCAATCACCGCTCTGGGCAGAACGGTAATCACCAGTTGTTTGGGAAAAAGATATTAACGGAAGCAAAATGAATAGAAAAATGATATACCTTTTCATAACTAAAAAATTAATTTTTTGGTTAAAAACATCTTTTAGGATAAAAAAGTTGCATTAATAAAGAAGAAATTATTGCAATAGCCAATCCATAGCATCACCACTGTCAAGAAAAATCTGGGTATCAGAGAAGCGATCGTCCAATATGTGAGTAATAGACATATGGGTAATAACATCTGTAACAGGAAGGAGGTAAGCTTCTTTAGAAAAAAACGGCATTGCATTCAAAAATTTCTCTAACAAAGCCATTGCTGATGAAAAATTTTTCCGGCACATAGCAAAATCCGACATATCATTAAATAACCTACCAGGCATTTTATTTTTAACAATGCTTTTGATACTGTCAAGCAAATTTTCCAGAATATCCAAAGCACAGGTTTTAATATCCTTATGCCATACTAATGAAAGTAATTTAACGCCAGGGAAGAACCTAATGGTAATCAAGTTGTTATCTTGCAGTAGTTCATATTTATCATTTTCATTCATTCACAATCCAATTAAGCGCATCATTATAATTTACAAATATTTTTACTTTTTTCAAACCTCCTTCCATTAAAAATCTTTTCAAAACAATATGTGTTAACAAATCCTTTGGCAAAATCATAACTCCTCTTTCCAAAAACTGATTTTTACAAATTTCTTTTAAATAGACAAAAGGTCTGACATTCTCAAAAAGTATCATATCAAGTATTAAATCCTGAAAATTAAACAAAATTCTATGCACCTCATTATTCTTGCAAAAGTCCACAATATTGTCAATCTCTACATTATACGCCTCCAGTGTGATAGATCTGGTATCCTTAGTCCATGCAATTTCGTATGCATTAGGTGCTAAAAGGAAAATAGAGAGAAATTTACTATTGTATATAGCCTTTTTATCTCTCATTTTTTAATAATTTACCTCAAGATGCACTTTTGGATCTTTCTGATAATTAATCTTATAGTGAGGGTTACGTAATTTTTTCGGCACTTCCATTCCTTTAATTAATAATGTCTGATGTCCTTGTTTTAGTATACGGAATTCCACGCGACGGTTCAGACGCTGTCCTTCCTTGTTCCAGCTACCGTCGGGATTACGGTTAATAGCAATAGGATTTTCCTCGCCAAAGCTTACTGCAATAATCTGTTTGGGGTTAACACCTTTTTTCACCAGATAATCCTTAACAGCTTTGGCACGCTTGAGGCCCAGTAAGTAGTTATAAGAAGCTCTACCACTGGCATCTGCATATCCAATGACCTCAATAACAGCTTCAGGATTATCTTTAAGGTATTTAGCCAATTTATTCAAAGTAGGATTATCCGGAATTTGTCCCACAGCATTATAAGGGAACAAAATATTTTCTATCTGGAGAAAAGCATCATAAACATTTCCGTATTTGTCGGCAATCAAAGAATCTGCTTCCTGCTGTTCGCTCTGTGTCCAGGCAAATTGTTTTTGCGGACAGGGCGTATTACCATCCACCCGGATAGGTTTATACATTTTATAATCCGGTGCATCCTTAGGCACATAAAAACGGTCCTCGTATATCACCTGGCCGTCGGCCTCCACTTTCAGATGATACAAATGCCCTTTATAGGCAACCATAATAAATTTATTGTTCTTTGGCGTAGCAACAAAATAATCACCTGTGGCAATATCCTCATACATAATGTCAACAGGAGGTATCTTTCCGGAACAAGAAACTAACTTTGCTGTAAAAATGGTAATGGGCGAACGAGCTGCCTCCATGATCCTCATCATATAAATATCACTACGCCCATAGCCTTTACGCTTGCGCGAAGCAAAATAAGCGCGTTTGTTATCAGCCGTAGGGAAGTAATATACATCGTCGTCAATGGAATTTATAGGATAGCCAAGGTTTTCAGGCGGTGTCCAGGTTCCAAAATCAGTAAGGACACTACGGAAAATATCATAACCGCCCATGGTATTATGTCCTTTGGAGCTGAAATACAATGTTTTTCCATCATAGAAAATAAAAGGACCTTCCTCGTCCTTATCCGTATTAATTGTAGGTCCAAGGTTTTTAGCCGGACCCCAGGTGCCGTCAGGCTGCAGTTTGGACATATAAATATCCAATCCTCCATATCCACCAGGACGGTCGCTGGTAAAGAACAATGTCTTACCATCCACCGAGAGTGAAGCATGTGTCTCACGGTAAGGAGTATTAATGTTAGGACCTAATTTTCTTGGGGGTGTCCAATGGCCGTTTTTATAATCTGACACATAAATAGAGCCATTATCCTCGTCCTTGTAGATAAAAAGCTTTGTGCCATCGTGAGAGATGCTAATGGTGGCTTCGTGCCCGGGGGTGTTAATTTCGTTCAGAGGTTCTACCTTTGACCAGTTACCAAGCGAATCACGGTAAGCCACGTAAATATTCTCGTCATACTCGCCATCATATAACAATTTACTCTTACTATTGAGCTTGCGGCGGGAGGTAAAAAACATCTCACTCTCGTCAGCCGTCACTACTGGAGTATGCTCGGTATAAGGTGAGTTAACTGGTTGCCCAAGATTTTCCACCTGGATATCCAGTGGATGTTGCATCAATTGATAACCTGTCTCTGCCTTGGTCAGCTCATCCTTGATTATTTCCCGGAACTTTTTATTCCGCACCTCAGCACGCAACTGTGATAATAAAACAATTGCGCTGTCAAACTCATAATTCACGCGGTATGCACGGGCAAGATAAAATTTTATTTCCTGTGGAGATATTTCAACCCTTTTACGCTTTTTTCTATAAATATGATAATACTCCAGAGCCTGCTTAAATTCCCTTATTGAGCTATCCCTCTTGCCATCAGTATTGAGATAACAAAAGCCCAGCTTGAAATGCAAATCTGGATTCTGTGGATCAAAACGCAAGAACTGTTTATAAAAGCCTATTGCCTGATCAAAATTCTCATTGTTAATCAAGTCCTCTGCTATTTCCAGAGAATCCTTACTTTGGGCATATATAGCCAGAGACAAACCTAATATCAATATCAAAAAAATTAATTTCTTCATTTTTAATTTTTTTTATAGAGCCACAAAATTTTATTAAAGTGATTTTTTTATATTTGGATACGTGATAATAATACAAAATTCATTCAATTTTAGAAAAAAACAAAAAAAATAATTTGCTATGAACAACTACGTTATCAATCTCAAGAACATCAAGAATGAGCCAGTAAAGAGCTATGCACCGGGATCTCCCGAACGTGCCGAGCTCAAAAAAATGCTGGAAAAAATCCACAATGAGCAGATTGAAATTCCGCTTATTATCGGTGGAAAAGAAATTTACACTGGCAATACAGGCAAAGTTGTTGAACCACACAACCACCAGCACGTTCTGGCTACTTATCACAAAGCCGGCCCCAAGGAAATAGAAATGGCCATTGAAGCTGCCCGTGAGGCTAAAAAATACTGGGCATCCCTGCCATGGGAACATCGTGCTTCGGTATTCCTCAAAGCTGCTGAATTGCTCTCTACCTCCTGGCGTGCTACGCTCAACGCCGCTACAATGCTTAACCAGAGTAAAACTCCTTTCCAGGCGGAAATAGACTCGGCATGCGAGGTGATTGATTTCTGGCGTTTTAATTCCAAATACATGAGTGAAATTTTTGCTGCCCAGCCAGACTCTCCGCAAGGACAGCTCAACCGTATGGATTACCGCCCGCTGGAAGGATTTATCTTTGCTGTATCGCCGTTTAACTTTACTTCTATCGCAGCCAACCTGGCTACTGCTCCGGCTATGATGGGCAATACCGTGCTGTGGAAACCTGCTTCTACAGCCATCCTCTCTGGATACTACTTGATGAAACTCTACGAAGCAGCAGGAATGCCTCCGGGAGTTATTAACTTTGTTCCGGGCAGCGGTGCTACAGTAGGAAATATTATCCTTCCGCATCCCGAGCTGGCTGGTATCCACTTCACTGGATCCACCAACACTTTCCAGACTATGTGGAGCATTGTTGGTAAAAATATCCGTAAATACAAGGCTTATCCACGTATCGTGGGCGAAACAGGTGGAAAAGACTTTGTCTTTGTTCATCCTTCTGCTGACCTGGATGCTGTTGTGGCTAACCTTGTCCGTGGTGCTTACGAATACCAGGGACAGAAATGTTCTGCCGCCTCACGTGCTTATATTCCAAAGAGCATGTGGAACGAGTTTATCTCCAAGTTTGAAGCCGAGGTCAAGACCATTAAGATGGGCGATGTAATGGACTTCTCCGTCTTTATGAGTGCCGTTATTGACGAAAATGCCTTTGACAGTATCATGGGCTACATCAACGAGGCAAAGAACTCCGACAAGGCAGAAGTGCTTATAGGCGGCAATGGCGACAAGAGCAAGGGCTACTTTATTGAGCCTACGCTCATCCTGGCAAAGGATCCGCACTTTGTCACAATGGAGGAGGAAATCTTTGGTCCTGTGCTGACGGTTTATGTTTATGACGACGACAAATACGAGGAAACACTCCATCTGTGCGACCAGACCTCGCCTTACGGACTGACTGGTGCTGTATTTGCTACCGACCGTCTGGCTATCCAGAAAGCCGAAGAAATCCTGCGCTGGTCTGCTGGAAACTTCTACATCAACGACAAACCTACTGGCGCTGTGGTTAACCAGCAGCCATTTGGCGGTTCCCGTGCTTCGGGTACCAACGACAAGGCTGGCTCGTATCTGAACCTTATCCGCTGGGTAACTCCGCGCAATATCAAGGAAACATTCGCTCCGGTGCGCGATTACCGTTATCCATACATGGAGGAGGAATAAAATAACAGATAATTGAACTTTATCCGGACTGCCCGATGGTAGTCCGGATTTTTTTTATCCATCCTGTATAAAGACATAATCTTTTTTCAATCCCTTTCCAGCTTGACAATTTCAAGTTTCTCTCATATTTTTGTATGAAAAAAAAACGCCATGAAGGGGGAAGTACTATCCTTTTTTATGGTTTTTGCTCTGGTAATTTTATCTTCTGCACAAACTCCGGATCAGAATTTCACCAAAGCTTTAACAGGTGTTTATTCTCCTATGACCAGGGTACATCAACCTGAAGTTTATGATCAGCCCTGGCAACTGAAAGCAGAGGCTTTTGCACAGCAATTGAAAAATTCCTCTGCAAAGATTGCGGCTGATGAAAACGATTCTCTGGCTCTGGTGGCTTTTTACAACGCTACTGGTGGATCTAACTGGTCCCAGAAATGGGATCTTACTAAACCAGTTTCTACATGGTTCGGAGTTTCTCTGGACGCAAATGGCAGAGTGACAGGATTAAGTTTAGTGAGCAATAATCTACAAGGACAAATTCCACCGGAGATAGGTAATCTTACAGCCCTGCAGTATTTAAATTTAATGGATAACAGTTTGTCTGGCAGTATTCCGCCAGAAATAGGCAATCTGACTGCCTTGCAATATTTGTTGTTAAGCGGAAATCAATTATCCGGAACTATACCGCCAGAAATCGGTAATTTGTCTAATCTTTTGGGCTTGGACTTGAGCTTTAATCAATTAGCTGGCACTATCCCAACAGAGATAGGTAATCTAACAAACTTACAAAGTTTAGCTTTGTCCAACAATAAATTGACTGGCGAAATCCCTAAGGAAATTGGTAATCTGACCAAGCTACAAACAGTGACTTTATCCCAGAATCGACTTACTGGTTCTATACCGACAGAAATAGGAAATTTGACTAATCTCCAGAATCTATTTATAGCACACAATCAAATAACAGGGGAAATACCTTCCTCTATCGGTAATTTAACCAATCTGATCTCCCTTGATTTGTCAGATAATAAACTATCAGGAAATATTCCTGCGGAAATAGGAAATTTAACAAGTCTTCAGACTTTATACCTGAATTCTAATCAATTGGAAGGTCAAATTCCTCAGACAATAGGCAATCTCTCTGCATTAACGGAATTGAATTTAAGTTCCAACCATCTGTCGGGACAAATCCCAGCCAGCATAGGAAACTTAACCAATCTGACAAACCTGGATTTATCCATTAACTCGCTTGAAGGCGTTATACCAGCGGAAATCGGTAATTTAAGCAACGTTGGACAGCTGAATTTGGCATATAATAATCTGTCGGGCGAAATACCTGCTTCTATTGGAAATTTGCAAAAACTCACACGTTTATATCTGTCTTACAATAATTTATCAGGCAGAATACCTGATACACTCGGAGCTTTAAGTTCACTTTTAGTCCTGGACTTGTCTCATAATTCTCTGGAAAATGAAATCCCTGCTACACTTGGAGATTTAGCCAATTTAGAATATTTGGATTTGAGCCATAATAAATTATCTGGCTCTATTCCTCAGAATTTGACTAATTTAACCAATTTAACAACTATCAACCTGTCTTACAATAATTTATCTGGCACAATTCCAGACTTTTCGGCTTGTACTAATTTAACTTACTTCAATGTGGCATTTAACAGCTTGCAAGGGGCTTTACCTTCTGGTTTCAGCAATTTGACAAAACTTTATTTTCTGAATATTTCTAACAATAATCTTAACTCACTGCCTGACTTGCATAATGTTCCACTCTATCATATTGATTTTTCTTACAATAACTTTGATTTTGGAGATTTATACACTGCCAATATTACCAACCGTGGTTCTTTCTTAACTAATTTTACATACATTTATGCCCCTCAGCACAATGTACCAACTACTGATACAACCATTAATGGAGAAAAAATTATTTCCGTTGAGGTGCAAGGACCACATAATCAATACAAATGGTTCAAAAACGGACAGCTTATTGAAAATGCAGATACTAACTTCATAACAGTTTCCCCCTCGGACAAGGGAATTTATCATTGTGAAATTACAGATCCTACTTATACGGCTCTGACACTTTATTCTGACTTTGTACCTGTTAATACTCAACTGGACACGACGCACGGAGTATTTTTGCAGGATTATCAGGCTCTGCTGAGTTTGTATCAGTCCTCTGACGGAAAAAACTGGAAACAAAATACAAACTGGCTCTCGGATAAGCCTGTCTCCCAGTGGTATGGCGTGGTAGTAAGCAATTACCGCGTTAAGCAACTCATCCTGGACAATAATAATCTTAACGGACAACTACCAAAGGACATCGGATTATTAGACGCACTGGAACAGTTGTTTATGCCTAATAATAAAATTACTGGTGAACTCCCAGCAGAAATCGGAAATCTTACAAGCCTCAAATATCTGGACCTAAGAAATAACCATTTATACGGAAACTTGCCCGCAGAAATAGGTAATTTAGATAGTCTCCAGTATTTAAACCTTTCAGGAAACGGTTTTACCGGTATTCCTTCACAAATTGCTAACCTGCACAAATTAACTTATATAGATTTATCCCATAACCTTTTTAATTCCATTCCGCCAGAAATTAACAATATGACTTCTTTGACAAATTTAATACTGAGCTATAATAAACTTACTTCCCTACCTGACCTTTCTGGTTTAACTTCCACCTACGTAGATGTTAGCAATAATTATCTTGATTTCGGAGATTTAGAGCCTAATTTAGCGGTATTAGATAATTACAGTCCGCAAGCTAAAATAGGACAAGTACAGCATATTAATCCTGCAAAAGCTAAGGTTGTTTTGAAAATCTCTACTCCGGGCAAAAATAACTCTTATCAATGGTATAAAAATCATGTTCCTATTGACGGAGCTAATGCCGATTCGCTGGTGATTGATAATTACAATCCCGCTACCGATTCTGGAATTTATTATTGTGAAGTAAAAAATTCATTGGTAATAGGATTGACTTTGCAAAGTTATAACATTTACGTTGGGGTACAGCCTCCAATGTATGATTTGACTTTGACTGTGGAACCAGCACAAGCCGGACAAGTCAGCGGAAACGGAAACTATGCCGAAGGAGATACTGCCACCTTAACAGCTACTCCGTCCCAAGGATATGTTTTCACAGGCTGGCTGCAAAACGGACAGCTCGTCTCAACAGATAACCCATATAACCTCGCAATTACCGAAAATACCGGGCTGACCGCTCTGTTTGACAAAGCACGTTATGAGATAGCTGTAAATATTAATCCTGCGGATGCTGGTGTTGTCTATGGAACAGGATTGTATTATTACGGTGATACGGCAAAACTAATTGCAGTGCCCAGATACGGTTATCAATTCATTGACTGGACTAAGGATGGACAGCAAATAAGCACAGATACAATTTACTCTTTAACTGTTAATTCAGACATTAATCTTACTGCTAACTTCAAAAAAATAATTGCCTCGGTTAACCAAACCTCATTGCCGGATATACAAATTTATCCCAACCCGGCAAAAGACATCCTGATACTCTCAATCCCTGCAGAGACAACAATTAAATCACTGTATATCACAAACTTATTAGGACAAAAACAAAACATTAAATTTACTCCTTTTGCTGATATCCAGACTATAAATGTTTCTGCATTAAAACCCGGAATTTACTTCATTCAGATACGCACTGCTTCGGGACAGGCTATTAACCTGAAATTTTTAAAGATTTGATAAAGAAGGCTTTATAAAACTCTAAGGAAAAAAGCGGGACACTCTCTGTTAAAGAGAATGTCCCGCTAAGCTTTTCAGAAACAATTATTGCTTAAATATCAAACTCAATACCCTGAGCCAGAGGCATGTCAAAGCTCCAGTTGATGGTATTGGTCTGACGGCGCATATAATTTTTCCATGCGTCGGATCCGGCTTCACGTCCGCCGCCAGTGTCTTTTTCACCACCGAAGGCTCCGCCGATTTCTGCGCCAGAAGTACCGATATTAACATTAGCAATACCGCAGTCCGAACCTTCATGCGAGAGGAATGTCTCAACCTCAATGAGATTCTCTGAGAAAATAGCAGAGGACAATCCCTGACTTACGCCATTATTTATTGCAATAGCCTCCTCAATGGTCTTGTATTTGAGCAGATACAGGATAGGTGCAAATGTTTCCTCCTGTACAATTTTGAATTCGTTTTTAGCTTCTATTAATGTTGGACGAACGTATGTACCTGTGGCAAAGATTTCTTGACCATCATCTGGCGTATAAACATAATTACCATAGACGAGGTTTCCACCTTCCTTTAAGGCTTCACCAATAGCCCACTGATAGGTTTCCACAGCCTGACGGTCAATCATGGGACCAACGAGAGTGTGCGGGTCAAGCGGATGTCCTACGCGGTCTTCCAGCTGTTTATACACCTTAACCAGCTTGTCAACAAACTGGTCGTAAATCTGTTCGTCAATAATCAGACGACGGGTAGTTGTACAACGCTGTCCGGTTGTGCCAACGGCACCAAAGATAACAGCACGCAGAGCCAGATCCAGATTAGCATGACGTGAGATGATGATTGCGTTGTTTCCGCCCAGCTCCAGAAGGCTACGTCCCAGACGCTTGGCAACAATCTGGGAAATACGGCGTCCTACCGGAATAGACCCTGTGAAGGAAATAAGCGGCAAACGTTTGTCAGCCACAAAGTTATCGCCCAGATTACGGGAACGTGCAATAACCAGATTGATAATACCTTCGGGCAAGCCGTTATCGCGCAGCACTTCTGCCATAATGTTCTGAACGGCTATTCCGCACAGAGGCACCTTGGACGATGGCGCCCAGATAACAGTATCACCAGCTACCAGGGCAATCATTGCGTTCCATGCCCACACTGCAACCGGAAAGTTAAAGGCAGTAATAACTCCGATTGGTCCAAGCGGATGCCATTGTTCGTACATACGGTGGCGCGGACGTTCCGAATGCATGGTCAGTCCATAAAGCTGACGCGACAGACCAACGGCAAAATCGGCAATATCAATCATCTCCTGCACTTCACCCAGTCCTTCCTGATAAATCTTACCCATTTCGTAAGAAACGAGCTTGCCGAGATCTTCCTTGTATTCACGAAGTTTGAGAGCTATCTGACGGACAATTTCTCCACGCTTGGGAGCTGGCACCATACGCCAGTATTTGAAAGCCTCCTGAGCTTTGGCAATAACTTTCTCATAATCATCCCATGTTGTTTCCTTAACCTTGGCAATGAGCTGTCCGTCGGCAGGAGAATAAGATTCCAGCCAATCTCCACTGGTCTCAATCCATTCCTGACCTGTGGAAGCACCCAGATTTTCAGGTTTTATTCCAAGACGTTCAAGAGATTGTTTAATTCCGTATTTGTCTTCCATAGCAAAAAGATTTTAAGATTTATGTCAAATATAATTTTTTTAACAAATTTCCAAAAAGGTTTTTTCCAGGAAGAAAAAAATTCTTCTAAATTCTAAAGCAATCAAAAAATCCCTTGGAAAAATATATTTTGGTTTAAAATTTGTCCTAACGCTTCAAAAAAAGAAAAACATAAACCTATGCTACAAATTGACAAAGTATCCCTTGGTAATTTTCCTACGCCTCTGCAATACCTGGAAAAACTGAGCAAAAAATTTAACTATAACCTTTTTATAAAACGTGATGACCTGACCGGTCTGGCTTTTGGAGGGAACAAAACCCGCAAGCTGGAATATCTCATAGCCGATGCACTGGATAAAGGAGCAAAAGCTGTTCTGACCGAAGGCGCTGCCCAATCCAACCACGCCCGCCAGACAGCCGCTGCTGCAATAAAATATGGACTTATCCCGCATCTGCTTCTGTTCAAACCACAACCCGGTGAAATACAGGGAAACCTGCTGCTGGACAATATCCTTGGCGCTAAAATACACTGGATAGACCGTGAAAAACTCTATGAGGAACGCCTGAAAAAAATCGGAGTGCTGCGCGACTGCCACGGTGCGGATCCTTATTTCATCCCAATGGGAGGATCCAACGAAATAGGATTGTGGGGATATATTGATGCCATTGATGAACTCAAAACCCAATGCCACAAACTCGGACAGGAATTTGACTACATCGTCTTTGCTTCGTCCTCGGGCGGAACCCAGGCCGGAATGATTCTGGGAAAAGCTCTGTTCGGACTAAAAGCCCAAATAATTGGTATTGAGATTGCCAAAAATATGTATCCTGACAAAACCGTAAAGCAACATATCCAGACAATTATGCAAATGGCTGTCAATGACTTCGGACTGAAAATAGATGTTTCAGACCTGGAAATCAATCTGATACACGGATATAACGAGGCTGGATACGGTGTAATGACCCAGCGGGAACTAAACGCAATAAACATTATGGCACAGACAGAAGGCATTTTCCTTGACCCAGTCTATACCGGACGGGCTTTTGGTGCCCTGATTGATATGATGGAAAAAGACTATTTTCCAAAAGGAAGTAATATCCTATTCTGGCACACAGGCGGACATCCTGCCCTGTTTGCTTACGCTGACCAACTTGTAGAAAAACACGAACCCGGAAAGGATAATAAAGACCTGCACAAGGAAATCAACGAATAGTCTAAAAATCAATCATCAAGCCATATCAAAATAAGCCAAACAGGCTGTCCCGCATATCACGGCTTGCCGTTACAAAACCCTCTACCGTGCGGGACAGCCTGTTTCTTTTATCCGGGCAGACTAAGACAGCTTGTGATAATTAGGCATAACCATCAGCCGCGGTTCCATCTGCTCACGGATGGAATATTTCAGCCCTTCGCGGCCATAGCCAGAGTTTTTCACACCTCCATAAGGCATATGGTCAACACGGAAAGTAGGCACGTCGTTAATAATAACTCCGCCTACCTCAATGTTATTCAGCGCATAACTCATTTCCTTAAAGCTATCGGTAAACACTCCGGCCTGCAAGCCATACTCTGAATCGTTAATCATGTCCACGGCTTGATCAAAGGTTTCAAAAGGCTCAACCAGCACCACTGGTCCGAATATTTCCAGAGCCCACACCTTCATATTACTTTTTGTACCAGTAAGCACTGTGGGCTGGAAGAAGTTAAACTCACGCTTTCCGCCAAAAAGCACTTTTGCACCATCCTGCACAGCCTCATTGACCCACTGCTCTACTCTCTGAGCTTCTTTTTCCTCAATCATAGCCGAAATATCAGTATCGGGGTGTGTAGGATCTCCTTTTTTCAGCTTTTGCGTCTCATCAATAAGCCGTTGGATAAATTCATCAAAAATATCCTTGTGGACAAAAACCCTCTGGGCATGTATGCATACCTGCCCAGAATATGCATAAGCCCCGACAATGACCTTTTTCAGGGCAAGGTCTAAATCAGCGGTTTTGGATACAATTACGCCTGCATTACCACCGAGCTCCAGTAAAACTTTCTTTTTAGGAGGTGCCATCTGTTTCATTTTCCAGCCCACAGCAGGGGATCCGGTAAAGGATAACATCTTTATCCGTTCGTCCGTGACAAGGATATTACCAGCCTCACGATCGGTAGGCACAATAGAAACAGCACCTTTGGGCAAAGGCGTTTGGTCAATAATCTTTGCCAGTTCCAGAGTGGACAGTGGTGTATGACGCGAAGGCTTGAGGATAATAGGATTGCCTGCTGCAATAGCTGGTGCTATTTTGTGTACAGCCAGGTTAAGTGGAAAATTAAACGGAGATATACCGGCCACCAGGCCTATGGGAAAATATTTGACCAGTCCTTCCTTGCCGTAGCCAGGCCTGGTCCAGTCCAGAGTAATGTATTCGTAAGGCGGACGTTTGGCTTCCTCAGCAGCTACGGTAAAAGTCTGTATGGCCCTTTCCACCTCACCCACAGCATAACGGTAAGGTTTAGCAGCCTCACTGGCAATGATATGCGCAAATTTCTCCTTTTGTTCCCTCAGCGAAGAAGCAATAAACATCAGTGCTTCATACCTGACATAAGTAGGAAGCTGAGCCATCTCCTTTTCCACGGACAGAGCCGCTTCAATCGCTTTGTTCAGATCATCTTCAGATGCAAGATAGGTGCGGGCTATCAACTCCCGGCTGAATGGGCTGCGCACCTCCAGAGTGCGATCGGTAGATTGAAATTCACCAGCAAAATAAATTTTATATGTTTCCATTGATAAAAAATTTTACATTTGCAAGAAATCGTTATGAAGTTAAAATAAAAATTTTAGATGGAGAAATTAAAAGAAATTGTACCGTATAAAGAAAAAAAAGACGCCAGCAAAAAGGAACAGGTGAGAGAGATGTTTGACCGTATAGCCCGCACTTATGATATTCTCAACCATATTTTTTCAATGGGCATAGACCGTCGCTGGCGCCGGAAGGTAATAAAATATCTGCATCATTATCATCCACGGACAATACTGGATATTGCCACAGGCACTGGCGATATGATTTTTTATCTGACCAGCCTTAAGCCTGAAAAAATAGTAGGCACAGATATTTCAAGCAATATGCTGGAAATAGGCAGACAAAAAATAGACAATAAACTTCCTGAATACAAAGACAAAATTTTCCTTGAAGTATGCGATGCCGAAGATCTATACTGCCTGGAAGATAATAGTTTTGATGCTATAACCAGTGTTTTTGGCATACGCAATAGTGAAAATCCGGATAAATGGATAACAGAATCCTTCCGCCTGCTTAAAAAACATGGCATACTGGCTATTCTGGAATTTTCTCAGATAAAAAATCCTGTCATACGGACATGTTTCAATCTGTATTTTAACAAATTACTTCCGTTTGCAGGAAAAATTATTACCGGAGACAAAGCCTATTATTATTTGCCAGAATCAGTAAAAAATTTTCCTTCGGGAAAAGAATTTGCTAACTTTGTGGAAAATTTTGGTTTCAAAACCTTAAAAATAAAACCCCTAACTTTTGGGATTGCCACAATTTATTTATTTGAAAAAAATATTTAAACGAAAAAAACGTTTTTTAATAAACTGCGTTTACTAAAAACAGAACCCTAATCCTGAGGATATGAAAAAATCAAGTTTGCTTTTTATTATATTTCTGCTTTCTCTGGGTAATGCATTCGGACAATTCACGAAATCCAAAAACTTGCCTAATTACGATAGTAAGCTGATTCACTGGGGTTTTACCTTTGGTGTCAATAAATTGGATTTCATTGTTGTAAAGACCCAATCCTTTTACAATGCCCCGTCGGAAGATAATCTATACGGAATAGCCCATCAATGGATGCCAGGGGCGCATCTGGGGCCTATATTTGAACTGCGTTTATCCCGCTATTTCACTTTCCGCACTCTGATTACCCTGACATTCCAGCAACGTTCTCTTGTCTATTATTTCAACCAGGGCACAGCACCTCTAAAAATCAATATTCCATCTACTTTTGTTCAGAGCCCATTGTTAATTAAATTCCATGGACACCGTTATGGCAATACCCGTCCTTATGTTATTGCAGGCGCTGCTCCAACACTGGATATTTCCTCGTTCAAAAAACCGCAGACCAACACCCCGCACGTGTTCTTATCCAGTTTTGATACATACATAGAATCTGGTATGGGCATTGACTGGTATTTGCAGTATTTCAAATTCTCCACAGAAATAAAATTCGGACGTGGACTGTTTAATGTGCTGGAACCTGATAATACCGTATATACCAAATACTTGCAAGGATTAACCTCGTATTATTTTATGTTCTCCTTGCATTTTGAAGGATAATACAGATGCAAAAAGATTTTCATTACGGAGTAATAAAAATCTTAAGTTTATATACGGGGTTTAGTGAAGAAGAAAGCGAGATAATTGCTTATGCCAGCCAATATGTTGACGATGCCACTCTTTATCGGCCTTTCAGTGTAGAGGGTAATATACCTGTTTTTTATAGTCGTTTTAGCAACAAAAAATTTGACCCTATCTGTACTGCTCACAAAGGACTGCAATTTCTTAGCGATTTTAGGCGTGCAGTGCAGGAAAAAGTATATCTGTCGTTCCATTTCCTTCCACCTGAGCCATGGAGAAATCAAAAAAATTACTCATACCGTGTACGTCCGGGTAGCGAAATGGCTCAAATACTAATTTTTTGGGCAGGTGCAAAGCTTAAAGCTCAATGGAATACCGAAAATCTTATCCGTTTAGGGATTGCCCTGCATACCTTTGCTGATACCTGGGCTCATCAAAATTTTTCTGGCACGCATAATCACTTTGATAACGACATTGAACATATTGAAATATGGAAAGATAACCACTGGGTAAAAATCAAACCATATAAGCAACTGTTTTACAATTTTTTTCCTGACATAGGTCATGCCGAAGCTTATGATTTTCCCGACCTGCCATTCCTTAAATGGCGTTATGTCAGAGACAGAGATAAAGAGTTGATTATCAGAGACAATACAGCTATTTTCCTGAAAGCTACTGAGGAAATTTTTAAAATACTCTGTAATATAAAAAATTGTAATCGTTCCTGGCTGGAAATAGAAGAAAAACTCAGAAACGTTTTCAACATTCAGCGCAGCAGCAAAAATATCTTTGCCCCATTGCGCCTGTATTTTCCACAAATAAAACTAAACTACGATGCCGAAGCCTGGCTACACCAATGCTTTAAATTCCAACGTTTCCGGCACTTTCCCAAATTAAGGGCAGTATTCCAGGGAGACACAAAATGGATATTATTCCACAAAGTGGCTTACGAACAACGACTATTTGTTCTGGACAAAATTAAACTATTATAAGAGCCTCAGCGCAACTTATCCTGGTAAAATACGTATATAACAAAAGACAAAAAAATTGACGCCGTGGTTCCCAATATCATCTATAATAACAAAACCAATATTGAAACTTTATACCAGAAGATAAGCTATTTTCCTGACTTCCAGATAATTATATCTACATGGTATTCTCATAGCGCTCTTATGAGTAACGAAGAGTTTATTATAGAGCTTGAATTACTTTTACAAAGGATTAAAAGCAAAAAAGCAAATAAAGTCATTCTCAATTTTCGTAATTTTGATTTTTTCATCAGTCCTACTGATGTAAATAAATATCTTGAAGATTTTTCTGATCAAATAAGCAGTCTTAAAATTAACAAGCTGGCAATATTACCTCCCTCCAACAATATGATAAAAATATCCATTGATCAGGCCATTGATAGAATACAAATGATTGGTAATTTCAGTTACAGGACTTTTTACAACCAGACCAACGCGCTGAAATGGATAAAAGAATGAGGGTTTATCACAATATTTGTTGAATTGTTTTGAAAAAAAATTTAACTTTCCTGCTGATAAACATCAATGCAGGATTAGATGAAACGTTTTCTGACAATTATATTCGTATTAACGAGCTTATCTTATGCCTATGCCACACATAACCGTGCTGGATACATAGTTTATGAACATGTTGAAGGATATAAATACAAATTTTATATCTGGACTTTCACTTACACGCTCTCTCCGGCCGACCGCGATTCTTTACCAGTATGGTGGGGCGACAGTACTATGAATTATGTTCATAGAGTAAAATACTGGTACTTACCTGATTACTACAAAAAAAATCTTTATATTGGCTATCATACTTTTCCAGGGCCAGGCACTTACGAAATTGTAATGGAGGACCCCAACCGTAATCAGGGCGTAGTTAATATTCCTAACTCCGTTAATACGGTCTTTGCCATTAAAACAATCCTAAGGATTGATCCTTTCCTGGGAAATAATAATTCTATTAAGCTCAATAACTACCCTCTGGATAAAGCTGCTGTAGGACAAACATTTATCCATAACCCTGGAGCCTATGACATAGACGGAGACTCACTGGTATTCAAACTTGATACATGCCGTTATACCAAAGGAAAAAAAATTCCGTGGTTCCGTCAGCCGGATTATTCAGATTCTCTATATGTCAACCCCGTTACGGGCGATTTTGTCTGGAAAACGCCTACCAAAATCGGAAAATATAACGTAGCCATCAGGATAGAGGAATGGCGTAAGGGTGTAAAAATTGGTTTTGTGCTGCAAGATATGCAAATAGAAGTTGTGGAGACGGACAATCACGCACCTAAAATTCAAGATATTCCTGACTATTGTGTGGAAGCAGGGGATACGGTACAATTTGATGTGATTGCCACAGACCAGGACAGAGATTCTCTAAAAATGTGGGTTACAGGTTTGCCTATGCTTCTGAGCGATTCGCCGGCACAGTTCTACAATAGTGTCAGCAATGACACCATTTCAGGACGTGATACGCTTATTGGCCATTTCAAATGGATTACAACATGCAACCATGTCCGTTCCCAGCCTTATATCCTGACCTTTAAAGTCACAGACGACAACCCATTTGTAAAACTCATTGACTATGAAACCGTAAGGATACGCGTTGTGCCTCCGGGAGTAAAACTTACGGATATAGAGCCCTCCAATGCTACAATTTTGCTGAAATGGACAAAAAGCCGGTGTCCAAACTGTCTGGGATATAAAATTTACCGCACACGCAGCTTTGACAATTACGATACTACCAGATGTGAAACAGGCATGAACCCAGCCTGGAATTATACCCTTATTGATCAAACTAATAGCCCGGACGATACCACATTTATTGACGATAACAACGGAGATGGCCTGCAGCTGGGATATTCCTATTGTTACCGTGTAGTACCATACTTCCACGATATTGATGGATATGCTTCCAATCCACTATGCACAGAACTTATTGAAGGTATGCCTATTATGCTCAATGTTTCGGTAAGCAATACGGATAAAACGCATGGGGCTATTCATTTGCGCTGGCATCCGCCTATTAATCTGGATACTGTGGCTATTCCTCCGCCATACAAATATTTCCTCTACTACTCGCGGGATTTATATGGAAATCTGTATCAAGGGCCATACACATTCAACGGCTTGAATGATACTTCATTCATTGATACAAATATCAACACAGCGGATAACCCAAGCATCTACAAGCTGGAATTGGTTAATCTTGACCCTGTCACCCATGACTGGCAAGCAGTGGGACACGCAGCCATTGCTTCATCACCTTTCATAGAGCTTTATGGCACTGATCGGCGTATAGACATACGGATAAAAGAAAACGTGCCATGGCTCATTGACCGTCATGTGATATACCGGCTCAATCCCCAGACTAATCAATTTGATTCTATTGGACAAACAACCAGTAATCTCTACTCTGACCGCCATGTACAAAACGGTCATTCATACACCTACAAAGTAAAATCAGTGGGATATTATACTTCCGACAGCCTTCCGCGTCCGCTTATCAACTGGTCGCAGATAGCCACTGCCACGGCCATTGATACAGTTGCTCCGTGCTGCCCGGTTGTCAATATCAGAAGTGACTGCGACAACGGAAAAAATATTATCACCTGGCATCTGCCATCAGATAGCTGTCTCATTGATGTGGCTAATTACAAAATCTATTACAAATACAATCTGGATTCAAATTATACCTTACTGGCCACAGCCAGACGCAGCGATACAATGCTGGTACACAGCCCACAACAAACGCTGGCCGGCTGTTATATTGTCACTGCTGTGGATTCGGCAGGTAATGAATCCCAATGTAATGAGGTGTGCATAGACGTATGCGAATACTACAAACTGCCTAACACTTTCACACCAAACGGAGATGGTATCAACGACGTATTTCATCCTTATCCTTACCGTTTTGTGGAAAAAGTGAATATGAAAATATACAACCGTTGGGGCGACCTGGTATATCAAACCAATGATCCGGATATCAACTGGACAGGCAAAGACCAGCGCACTGGCCAACCCGTGCCCGATGGTGTGTATTACTACATCTGCGACGTGTACGAACGTCGCCTCAGCGGCATTGTCGTGCGTAACATCTCCGGATTTATTAATCTCTACAGAAATGTTAAAAACCAAAGTCCTTGATAATGAAAAAACTGCTAATAATAATTTTCTTTGCCATAATAAGCCTGAGTGTTTTGGGCCAAAATCCTCTACGGCAATATGCCATGGCAGACAGCTTGCTCAAAGCTGGACAAGCTAACCGCGCCAGTAAAATACTATCCGGTTTGTGCCAAAAAGAGAATAATGATTTCCTCAAGAAAAAGGCTATAGATGCTGCCATCAAAAGTGGAAATGCCCATAATGCCCTACCGCTGGCTGATCACATAAGCGGAAATGAAAAATATCTTTACTTAGCCCGTATCTACGCGGCAGAAGGCCTCACGGACAGTGCTTTTGCTGCCCTAAAAAAATATCTGACGACAAAAGACAAATTACCACAATACCGTATTATTAACGATAGTATTTTGAAAAAACTTTCGGACTATCCACAGTGGAAACAGCTATGGCAAAAAAACTGGTATGACTCTGTATCAATAGAACTTGACCGTCTGGAAATCCAGGCAAAATATGGAGATTATATCAATGCCATGCAACAGCTCTCAGAATTAAAGAAAAAATATCCTGACAATCCTCGGATTTACCAGTTGTTGGCAAAATGCTACGAACGGATGGGCAATAATAATGCTGCAATACAAACCTTGCAAAAAGCTTATGGATTATCAAATGACAAAGCCGAAATATTAATACAAATCAGTCAATTACAGAAAAAAAACAGGGAGTTTGATGCGGCTGCCCGCACACTGGAGCAGGCATACAAAATAAATCCGTATAATATAGATTTGCTTCCGCAAATTGCAGGCCTGTATGACCGCAGCCAGAACTACGACAGGGCTGTTATGTGGCTTAACAAGTACCTCAGCTATACATATTCCATGGATGCAGAATATTTACTGGCCAACACTTATTATCACAAAAAGGATTATTTATCAGCCATAAGGCACGTTAACAATCTACTAAAACGCGATCCCAACAACTACAAGTACATGACACTCAGAGGAAAAGCTTATTTCCGGACAAATAATTTTGACCGTGCTTATTATGACCTGACAATGTCGCTGGATATAAATCCCATACAGCCACAGCTATATTACCTCATAGGGCAATCTGCTTATTTTATAGGGCACAAACAGGAAGCCTGTCTGTACTGGCAACGCAGCTATGAAATGTTCCACGACCCTCTGGCCAAACAGCAACTTGACAAAATCTGTAAAAAATAAATGCCATGAAAAAACTTATCATAACCACAGCAATTATATTAGGCTTTGCACTAACTTACGGACAAAGCCTTGAAATAAGACGTAATTTTCTTACGGACGAATTAGCATACGTCCGCGACAGCCTTGATCTGGATATTACGGCCCTGTCGGTAACAGATAATTTCTCGTGGCTTATAACTTACGGACAAAATAGTTTTTCATATTTTGATGTACCAGCGGATCTGCGCAAACGTCTGGATAAAATAAATAAATCCAATGCAGCCATAACCGGAGCTGAGCTAATGCAGGACTCCGCATGGATAGTAGTCTGCGATGGAGACAAAGTATTTTTCCGTAATCTGTCTATACAGCAAAAAGAAGCCTTACAAAAAATTCACAGAAAAAACGGTAAAATTAATTTCCTCAGGATATGGGCGCCGGACAAATTTGTAATATTTTTCAATAACACCCGTTTTGTGGCAATGGGGATTAGCAAAAATCTTTATAAAAGTTTGAACAAATTACTCTCCCGTGGAAAGAAAATTAAAGACGTGGAAATTTATGGAAATTCCTTTATCATTCTTTTTGGGCATAAAGGTATCCTTGGATACAGATTGCCTCCGACTTTAAAAAACAAACTGATAAAATTACAGCAAAGATGCTACACCATAGATTTTGTGCGTCATCTGCCCACTGGCGAATGGATTATAATTTATGACAGAAATAAATTTTTAACAGTTAAATAATAGCAACGTCAAAGACCTGAAAATAAAACCTTGTATGAATTAAATAAAAAAGTTAACATTGCAAAAGTTTGTATCGCACGGAATAAAGAGAAAAGGACATGGCTTTTTTGACTAACTTTTTGGAAATTCTCAAGTACGATCCAGCCCGGCCAATGCTTTTTAACAGCGGCGAATTTTTTCTGTTTTATGTAATTTTTATAATTGTCTATACAGGCATCTACCGTAAAAAATGGTGGATGTCGGCATGGGTCATTCTTTTCAGCTTTTTCTTTTACTACAAAACCAGTGGATGGTATCTGTTCATACTTGTGTTAACATCTATCACGGACTATTCTTTTGCTTTATTCCTGCATAAAGCTAAAAAAAAATCCTGGCGTGTATTCTGGCTCATCCTTGGAGTGGTGCCCAGTATGGGACTTCTGGCATATTTCAAATACACAAACTTTTTGTTGGCTAACTGGTACGAAATCATAGGCCGCAATTTCCAGCCACTTGATATTTTCCTGCCAGTAGGTATATCTTTTTACACATTCCAGTCGGTCAGCTATATAGTGGATGTTTACAGTAAAAAACTGGAGCCTACTAAAAGTCTGATGGATTATGCCTTTTTCCTGTCTTTCTTTCCGCAACTGGTGGCAGGTCCCATCGTAAAAGCACATCATTTTTTACCTCAGCTACAACGCACCCCATCTGTCAGTAAATATGATGTTTATAGCGGACTATGGCTGATTATGATAGGACTATTAAAAAAAGCTGTTATATCTGACTATATCTCGCAGTACAATGATTTGATATTTGCCGCTCCACAGAGCTACAACGGATTTGAAAATTTAATGGCAATATACGGATATACCCTGCAAATTTATATGGACTTTTCTGGATACTCTGATATGGCTATTGGTCTGGGACGTATAATGGGCTTTGACCTTGGTATCAACTTCCGCTTGCCATATCAGGCACGTAATATCACGGATTTCTGGCGCAGGTGGCACATATCTCTTTCCACATGGCTACGCGATTATATTTACATTCCTCTGGGGGGCAACCGCAAAGGAAAAATAAAACAGTACCGCAACCTGATGATAACAATGTTAGTGGGCGGACTGTGGCACGGGGCCGACTGGAAATTTGTTTTCTGGGGAGGCCTCCACGGAATAGGTCTGATAGTGCACAAAATCCTTAAACCCAAGCTGGACAAAATACCGGATGTATTCCCTAAAAAATTCCTTTCCTGGTTCATCACATTCCACTTTGTAATATTCCTGTGGATATTTTTCCGTATGGCACCTATCACTGTTAATCAAACCAAAACAGTGGTAAATCCTGACGGCACTAAAACCGAAGTTGTAGAACCAGTAAAAATCAATGCTTACCAGGCCTCATGGATAATGGTCAAAAAAATATTTACAGATTTTGACATACGTTTTGCCAAACCATTTTATGAAGCTCGTCATACATGGGTTATACTTATGATAATTGGGTTCCTGGCTCATACTATTCCGCTGGATAAATACGAAAAAATGATAGAACATTACGTAAAATTGCCGTGGATAATAAAATTGCTTATCTTTATCCTTGTGGTGCAGATAGCCATTCAGTTTTCCGATCAACAAGTACAACCATTTATCTATTTCCAGTTCTAAATCATAGTAAATGAAACGATTAGGCATCATAACAACATTTATATTTTCCGTATTGTTCATGCAAGCACAATTTCCTGGAGGTTTTCCGGGATTACAGGGAGGCTTGGGCGGACTGGCCAACCTGGGAAATTTCGGAGGCGGAGGAGGTGGGCAAAACACAAACTTCACTGCACCAGAAAATTGGATACCCGATTCCGTACCTCTGAGGATAACAAGATTTCAGGAATCCATACTGGATTTTTATTCTTCATCCCCTGTTGACACTACTGTGCACCACTTTGAGATTATTCCTCCACGCGAAAAATTCAATGATGTATGGCTTGGCAATAATGCTTATGCCTGGTATCCCAATGATTTTGAGCAAAGAATGAAATATCAATATCAAGATTTTTATTTTTTAAATCCGTTTCTGGACCGTTTTTTCAATCACAAAAATTTTTCCTTTTTCCGGACTAACAGGCCTTATACCGACTTATATTATGCTTCTTCCTCCAAGGAAACCGAGCAGCCCATAGTACGAGCCATCCATACACAAAATATAGACTACTTCACCAATATAGGCTTTGCTTATCAGGCATACAGTGCCAAAGAATTTGTCCGTCAGAGCAATTCCAGCGTAAGCTCATTAATCCTGTGGTTTTCAAAAGAAAAACAAAAATATCGCTATCAGATAAACTTTTATCTCAATAATGTAAAACTCCTGGACAATGGCGGAATAATTGACACAGGCGAATATAACCCTGAATATGAACAATATTACCTTACTAAAGCTAAAACACGCATAGGATATATGGGTGTTAATTTCAATCCAGAATATATCATACTGAGAAAAAAGAATTTCAAACTAACTATACAAAATTACGGGGAAGCCTCCAGGCATTACCACAGCTACTATGACGAAAATCCAATCCACTCTCCAGAAATATATCAGCATATCTATGTAGATTCAAGCTTTAGCTACGACTCGGTATCCTACGATTTGATTAATGATGAGCTGCGCCTGAAAGCTATTAGCAAATACGGAAATTACCTATTCAGTGCAGGGTATGAAGGACAGAATTTTTATTATTTCCGCGGATACATTTATAAACCTAAAAGTTTGTGGTACAACAATTTATATATCAAAGGCGGATTAGAAAAATTTCCTATAAGCCACAATATACATTTTGGCCTTTATGGGCAATATTACTTGCTCGGCCGGAAAGCTACAAATACCACCGTAAAATCTCAATTATCCTATAAAGGAAAAATTGTTGAAAGTGGCCTCCAGGGAGAATATATGAGCCTTGTGCCGTCCTATTTTATAGTAAGATACCGAGGCAATACCAACAGGTGGGAAAATAATCAATTTGATAATCAAAATATTGCCCGTTTAAACTTATGGCTGACTATACCTTCGGTGTCTTTCAAAATTTCGGCCTCGTTATGGAATATAAGTAATTACATCACATTCAGTAATGCCGTGCCAATACAATACCGTGACAGTTTTAATGTCTATCAGCTAAAAATTCAAAAAAATCTGCATCTAAAGTTTATTCATTTTGATAACTGGCTAAACATCCAGTATTCTGACCAAAATTCTATTGTTGACCTGCCGCTGGTAATGGCTCAAAGCTCAATATGGTTGGATTTTTATCTCTTTAAAAGAGCTATGCATCTGAACACCGGAGCTGATATTTACTATACAACAGCTTACCGGCAATATTTCTATAATCCAGCTATAGTGGCATTTTACCAGACTGCGGATAAATATACTGGCAATTTCCCTATTGTTAACCTTTTCGTTAACATTCATGTAAAACGCATGTCCCTGTTTTTCAAATTTGACTTTGTCAATCCAGTTTTAAACAGCACTGGCTTTTACACCACAGCCCTGCATTATCATTATCCCACATTTTATTATCGTTTTGGAGCCCGCTGGTGGTTCAAAAATTAAGATTTTAGCAAAAAAATAATTATTTTAGCAGTAAGAAACAGAGTATAATCAGATGAAAAGGATAATTTTTGCGGTTATTTTTACATTTACACAAATACACCTGTTCTCACAATTACCAGGTAACCTGAAGCTGTTTCATATACGCAGTGCACATTATGAGCTGATTTTTCCAGAAAGCATAAAGGACAAGGCGCCTGCAATAGCGGAATTCCTTGATAAGACATATCCGGCTAATACCGCAGTGCTAAAAGCCCATCCGCGGCGTCTGAAAATCGTATTAAACAATCAGAGTATCATTTCCAATGGTTATACTGCGTTGGGGCCACGTTACAGCTTATGGTATCTCACGCCATTCTCTCAAACATCTCTTGGCATAACGGAATGGAGCCAGCTACTGGCACTTCATGAGATGCGCCATAACATTCAGTATCAGGCTCTTGACCATAACTTCAACAAAATAATGCATATCCTTGGCGGACAATATGGTCTGGCAGGCGCTATAAACTGGTCCGTGCCCATGTGGTTTTACGAGGGTGATGCAGTATTCCAGGAAACTATCTTATCCAAAAGCGGACGCGGACGTCTGGGCAATTTTGCCATGCCTGTAAAAGCCATTGCCCTGGAATATCCTGAAAAAGACCTCAACTACTACAAATTTTTCTACCGTTCTTATAAAAATTTCTATCCAAATCATTATTATCTCGGATACTACCTGGTATCTTATATAAACCGGCATTATGGGCCACAGCAATGGTATTACATCCTCCACTATTCCACACAAATAGGTTTTCTGCCTAATGCTATGAACATTGCCCTGAAAAAATATACAGGCTTGAGCTACAGAAAACTTTTTGATTCTACAATGAAAGAACTCTCTGGTATATGGCGTGACAGCACACATAAATATAGCTACACAATGCCATTCACACCACCCCATTATCCCAAAAGGACTTACACACATTATTATAATCCGCGTTATATCAACGACTCCACACTTATTTTTGTCAAATCCGGATTTGATCAGATTAATACACTCACGCAGCTGGATATAAATTCCGGCCAGGAAAGAGAAATTACTTACATTCCCACCTCTGTTTTCTCATACGCTAACAAAACTGTTGCCTGGTGCGAATACATCCCGGATATACGCTGGGACGAAAAATCATACAGTGATATTGTTGTGCTTGACCTGGCCAGAGACAAAAAATATTACCTCACCCATAAAGGCAGATACTTAGCTGCCGAGCTATCTCCGGATGGCACAAAGCTTATAGCAATGGAATATAGCCCTGAACTAAACGCCTCGCTTGTGCTGTTTGATTTGAAAACAAAGAAAATAATAAAAAAGTATCCTTTTCCAGAATTTAATTTTATCCGCTATCCCAGATTTACAAACGACGGAAAACAAATAATTTTCACTGCAACAAATAACCACGGAAACGGCCTGTTCATAATGGATTTGGGCACAGGCCATATTCATACAATTATTCCAAATACTTATAATTACACTATCAGCCGGCCTGTTCAATGGAAAAAATACATCCTTTTTACCAGCGATTTTAATAAAAGTCCAAATATTTTCGCCGTTGATACTGCAAACAAAAAAATATTTCAATTAAGCAATGAACCTTACGCTGCCAGCCTTTCGGACATTAACCCAAATACTCAAACAGCTGTTTTTTCCAATTACACTCCTGATGGCTTTGAAATCAGGATAATTAACCTGGCAAAAAATCACTGGCAGAAAATTAATCCGGACAAGCCCAATACAGAAAACTATTATTTGTCGGACAAAACAAAAAATTATATCCATGATTATACAGAAAATTTTGTGCCTACTCAAACCTATAAAATCAGACCTTATCATCGTGTTTGCCATTTGATTAACATACACAGCTGGCTGCCCAGTCTGACATTTAATTCTGATACCACATTTACTGCCAGCATGAATATTTATTCCAACGACATACTCAATGAACTTAGCCTTAACTATTCCACTTCATATATAAATACTGGAGAAATATCACAGACACTCGGTTTTACATACAGGCATTTTCTCCCAGTTATTGAATTTAATTTCAAACAACTACGTAATTGGAATACCAACACTACCTTTTTCAGCAATAATCTAAATTTCTCGCTTCCGCTTAACCTCTCACGCTATATCTGGCTACGAGGCTTAAAACTGAAAGAAAAAAACACGCTGGTCTTTAATCTGGATAACCGGACAGCACTTATAACTAACGGATTTACTGCCACTTTCTACAACTACCGCCAACGTAGCTATCGCGACCCGGAAAACCGTTTCGGACAAGTATTGGTAATTGACTATGACCGCAGCTTACTTGGACATAATAACCAGGTAACAGCAATAGCTGGTTTTAACCTTCCGGGAATGCTGTATCACGACTTGTTCAAATTGAGATTATCAGAACAAATCATAACAGGAGACAACCTCTTTGGACATAAAATATCTTTACCTGCTGGTTATAGAAACATAAATTACAGACGAATATACAAGCTTCGTCTGCTTTATCATACCCCGCTGATTTATCCTGATTGGGGCTGGCGCCCAGTCTTTAATATCAAACGTATACGCACAAAAATTTTCTATGACTGGGCTTATACAGATTTTTCGTCAAGATACAGCTCGGTAGGTTTGCAAATATTAGCGGATTTTAATTTATTTGGTTTTAACATGGATTTTGCTGCTGGTATTCAATTTGCTTATACAATTGAAGGAAAAAAGCTTAATATTGCACCGATAATTGAAAACTTTCCACTAAATTAGCACATGATGGCACAACAAAAAATAGACATACGTAACCGCAAAGCCTATCACGATTACGAGATACTTGAAAAATTCACAGCAGGAATGGTTCTGACTGGATCGGAAATAAAATCAATCCGCCAGGGCAAGGCCAGTCTTGCAGATGCTTATTGCAAATTTTTCGGGGACGAGCTATACGTATTAATGCGCATAGCCGAATACGAACAAGGCGGGGCTTTTGGTCATGAACCAGACAGAAAGAGAAAACTATTGCTCAAAAAAAGAGAGCTGAAAAGATTAAAGAAGAAAGTCCAGGAAAAAGGTCTTACTATAATTCCATTACGCCTTTTTATCAATGATAGAGGCTGGGCCAAGCTGGAAATAGCTCTGGCACGAGGTAAAAAACTACACGATAAACGCGAAGATATTAAACGCCGGGACCAAAAAAGAGAACTGGAACGCCAGAGAAAATCAATGAATCTTAAATTTTAAATTTTCAACTAAAAAAAAATGGGCAGGGCTACAAAAAATAAAAAAAAGAAATACATACGCGCCTCAAGCGCTTATTTCATTTTTGCCATATTAAACACCATTGCCATCTTAATCATACTGGTCTCAATATCAAGCGGATTAAGCCGCAAGTATATTCTGGACAATCTCAAACATGATAATATTTTAGAAGTAGAAAATTATGCCCTGAAAGTAAAAGCTGAAATAAAACATAATGTTGAAATAATAAAAAATTTGATAGCCATATCCGAACAATATCAAAGCATAGAAGAAGCCAAAAGACGGGAATATTACAAAAATCTAATTATCAGCGTATTAAAAACCAATAGCCAAATAAAAAATATTTTCCTTATCTGGAAACCTTACACTATTGATAACCTGGATAATAAATACAGGAATCTTTTTCTGGGAAATACCGGACAGTTTGCTATAAAATACACTAAAAAACCAGAAATAGACAGCAGTGCCATCACTACCGACGACCTATCCTTACTGAACAAATATGAAAAAGAATTTATAGCACAAGGACAAAACATCCTGGTCATCAGTCCATTAATCACAAACAGGATTTCTGAAGGCAAACAATTTTACACAAGAATAGTAGGCGCAATAAAAGACCAGCAGGCAAATATTATAGCATTAGTAGGCATTGATATACCCAATGATCTTCTGATTAATTTATTTCCTCCTAACCTTCTGCAACATATTTACATACTCAACGAAGACTTCAATTTTATCTACCATCCGGATAAAAAACACATAGGACAAAATATAAAGGCCTTTTATCCTGAGTTTTTGCAGTCAGAACTATACTATGACTTATTAAAGAATAATCCATTTTTTGGCAAATCAAAGATTACCAAGGAAAAAGGATATTTTGTAGCTTATCCCGTAAAAATTACTAATAAATTCTGGACTATTATTAAATTCATACCCCGTTCTGCTTTAAAACCCTACAAAGCAGCATACTTTAATGTGAGGAAAGTAGTAATACTGGCTATTTTCCTCTATATGCTTATATACATTATCGGCACTCTTATTTTACTGCGTAAATACAACGAAACCATCAAAACTGTTATTAACAGCCTGTTTGAAAATCGTCCTATTACTATAGAAAATCCCAAAGGACTTTTCAGATTACAAGAACTTCAAAACTTCATAGATACATTCAGAAAAATTCAGAAAATAAATGCACAGAGATATGAATTTATTGAACAAATTAATAAAGGCAATTACGATATAGAAGATATCATTCCTGTTTCCAAAGATGACAAAACAGCTATTGCTTTAAATCAGCTGAAGGAAAACCTGAAAAAATCTTATAAAACCCAGCAGGAACACCTCAGACATCAAGAAATTGAAACGTGGAAAAACGTAGGCCTGGCAAAATTCAACGAAATACTCAGAAGTAATATCAACGACCCGGAAACACTGGCCTATGAAACAATTTCCAATCTGACAGACTATCTTGATGCTCAGGTAGGTGCGTTTTTCATTCTCACACAAAAGGATGGAAAAGAAATTCTGGAGTTACTGGGATATTACGGATATAACAGGAAAATCTATGAAAAAAAATATTTTGATCTTGGTGAAGGTCTTACAGGCAACGTTGCTCTTGAAAAAATGCCAACAGTAACCAAGGTTCCGCCTGATTATGTAGAGCTGGCCACAGGTCTTGGCAAGGCTGCTCCTAATTACATTGCAGTATATCCACTGATGGCACTGGACACGCTCTATGGAGTTATTGAAATTGCAAAAATTAAACCTTTTGAGGATTACGAACTTGATTTTCTATCCAATATTTCCGAAATCATAGCCTCATCCCTGGCTACAGTAAAAATAAATCAGGAGACAAAAAAACTCCTGGAACAAAGTCAGGTAGCAACTGCTCAAATGAGACAAAAAGAAAGAGAGCTGGAAAATACAATCAATCGTCTGGAAAAAATACAAAAAGAGTCAGAAGAGCAGAGATTCAAACTTGAATCCATCATTTCGGCATTGAACGAAATAGTTTATTATGCTGAATTTACTCCTGGTAAAAAAGTTATTACCGTTAACAAACAAATAACTGAAAAACTTAATATTCCCTATACCCAGGCTACAGAAAAAACTTATTTTGAGCTATTTAACATACCTGTAGTAGAAATTGACAGGCACACAAAATACTGGGAAAATGTCCTCAACGGGCATAAAACTGAATTTACTTTTGAAATAGTCCTCGCGGACACCTCCTCAATATGGGTTAATGCAACCTTAATCCCTATAATAAAAGATTTAAAAATTGAAAGAGTGATATTCATTGGGGTTGATATTACTCCTGTAAAAGAAAAAGAAAATACCCTGGAAAAACTTTTGCTTGAAACAAAAGAAAAAGAAGAACGCCTGCAAGTGCAAGAAATGGAAATGGAAATGACCCTGGAGGAAGTTACACGGCTAGAAAAACAAATTGAAGAAAAGGACAAAAAAATACAGGAATTAGAAAACGAACTGGAACTAACGCAAAAGAAATATCAGGCTATGATTAAAGAATTTGAAAAGCGTCTTAACCGAAGCAAAAAAATTGAAGTTGCACTACGCGAAAAAATCAATCAGCTGGAAAAAGAAATTGATCGTCTGAAAAATCAAAAAGATTAATTTTTATCAAGCTTATTCCGTACAAAGATGGTATTAAGGAAATAAGGCATTTGGTCCAGAGGCAGAATTAATTTTGCAGCGCCTTTTTCTATTGCCACTTTGGGCATACCAAAAATTACGGCAGTTTCCTCATCCTGAGCAATAGTAAGAGCACCTTTTTCCCGCATTTTCAATAAACCACTGGATCCATCATTGCCCATACCTGTCAACAGAATACCAATTGCACGTGAACCCACAGTTTGAGCAACAGAATTAAATAAAACATCCACCGATGGCTTATGCCTTGTATTAAATTCACCGTCATGAAGGCGCACCTGTAATCTATTTCCCAGACGTTCCACCGACAGATGGCGTCCGCCCGGTGCCACCAGAGCTACCCCTCTCTCCAGCAACTCTCCGTTTGTAGCTTCACGTACCTCCAGGGCTGAAATATTATTCAAGTGCTTACTAAACAAGCCTGTAAAATTAGCTGGCATATGTTGCACTATTACAATGGGCGGGGAATTTTTATCCATTCGCTCCAGGATATAACGGATAGCCTCAGGGCCTCCGGTAGAAGCGCCAATGGCAATAAGCTCAAATTTAACATCAACCGGGGTCTTTCTGTCAATATCAATTATTTTCCTGGCAGTATCAGGAGAACTTGTTTTAGCAATAATATTAACCTTATCCACACGGGCAACCGAAGCGGCTTTTATAGCCTCTACCAGTCTGGCTTTATACTCCTCAATATCCTTAGGCATAGCCAGTTTAGGCTTCTCAATAACTTCCACCGCGCCATATTCCAGAGCACGTAGAGCATTCTCACTGCCCTCCGGAGCAAAAGCTGAAAAAATAATTGTCGGAATAGGCTTCTGTTTCATAAGAGATTTCAGGAAAGTCAATCCGTCAAGGCCAGGCATTCGTATATCCAGCAGTAGCACATCAGGATCAAGGGTTTGTATTTTCCTTACTGCAAATTCCGGATTTATAGCGCTCCCAACAACTTCTATCTGAGGATGATTCTCCAGCATTAACTTAATAGTTTGCCTGACAATAGCAGAATCATCCACTACCAGAACCTTTATTTTATCGCCGTGTTTAGCCATCAGTCTGAGTTAAATCAAGATTTTTAAGTATTTCCACTTCTGCGGCTTCAAGGATTTTTTCAATATCAAGCACCAGGATAAACTTGTCATCATAATGAATAACGCCGAAAATAAATTCCGGGTTATATCTGCTACCTAATTCCGGGAAATGGGTAATATCATATTGCTCAACCTCTATCACATCAATAATTCTATCCACTACCACTCCTATTTTATTCTGATAATCAGCAGATTTATATTCAATAACAATCACATATTTCCTTTTAGAAAATATTTCCTCCTGGGGAAGCATAAACTTTTTTCTCAAATCAATAACCGGTATAATCTCTCCACGGAAATTTGTAACTCCCATAACAAAATCAGGAGTTTTAGGCAATTTTGCCATTTTAGGCATCTCCATAACCTCAATAATCTTATCCACATCAATAGCAAAATATTCTTCCCAGAGCTGAAAATATACAAATTTATGTTTATCCATTTTTGTGAATATTAAGTTTTTAAAACAAAATTAAGATCCCGGACAATTTTATAAGGGTCTATAATATAAGCAATTGAGCCGTCACCAAGAATGCTGGCACCAATAAAATAGTCCAATCCTTGCAATAATTTACCCAGATTTTTAACCACAGCACTTACTTCATCGTGTATCTGTTCAAAAATCATAGCATATTTTCTGGTGCCCAGATTAATAACGATAAGTTTTTCATTTTTCTTTTGATCACCTCCAAGGTCAAAAAATTCCCGCGCATTAATTAGAGGAAGCAGTTCACCCCTAAACGGCAGATAACTGCCGGATACCAAGTTCAACTCAAAAGGATTGATTTTCTCAGTAGTAAGAATATTTGACAGCGGAATGAGAAAATTTACACCATTAGTTGAAACCCTTAATGTTTCAATAATAGAAAGCGTTGAAGGCAGTTTCAGAGTTACACTCATACCAAGTCCTTTTTCCGATTCTATTTCCACATTTCCACGCAGCTGTCTGATACTCTTGCGAATAATATCCATTCCCATTCCACGGCCCGACAGTTCTGTAATTTTTCCGGCAGTGGAAAACTCTGGCATAAAAATAAGCTCATAGACCTCTTCGGAAGTAAGGGGCTGCCCGGGCTTAATAAGCCCCAATTCAATGGCTTTAGCTTTTATCTTATCTGGGTCAAGGCCTCTACCGTCATCCTGTATCTGGATAAAAATATTAACATTAGTCTGAAAAGCAATCAAACGAATTAGGCCTTCTTCGCTTTTTCCGAGTTTTACCCGTTCATCCGGAGGCTCTATTCCATGATCAATGGCATTACGGATAATATGCAATAGTGGAGTGTATAAACGCTCAATAATCGTCTTATCAATAAGGGTATCACCGCCTTCGGTAGCAAAAACAATCTTCTTTCCCTGGATCTGGGCGAGCTCACGTACAGTACGCCGAAAAGCATCAAATAATATTTTAATAGGCACCAAACGTAGACGTAATGTCTGTTCTTTCAACAGATTGGTTGTAGTAAACAATTTCTCAGAAATCTCTTTAATAAGCTGAAAATCATTATTCTTAACTGCCTCATTCAGACGGGAATTACCAATAATCAACTCGCTAACAAGATTTAGCAGATTATCTAATTGCTTTGATTCTACACGTACCGAATCTATACCTTCAAAACTTTCCGTCTGGACAGCCCTGGTTTGTTTCCTCTGTTCAGAGCTATTCTCATCACTCTGTTGTGGTTTAGCTTCCCCCTGGGAAGCGCGGCAGAAACTGAGGAGTTTATCTTTATGATCTGAAGAATACCCGGAGGCTATCAAATTATTATAAAAA
The DNA here is from genome assembly GCA_964649975.1 of uncultured Bacteroidales bacterium. Taxonomy (GTDB): domain Bacteria; phylum Bacteroidota; class Bacteroidia; order Bacteroidales; family S143-33; genus S143-33. The sequence continues at coordinate 36,046 of CAZYSM010000020.1, forward strand.
TCCACAAATTCCGGATTTTCAAGGGCATTACCCTCGCACAAAGGAATAATCTCCACCTCGTCCGGAACAAAAATAAAAATATTCTCCAGCTTTTTTCTGTCATCACTCACAGCAATAATCTGCCAGAACAAGGCCAGTTTACCCTGCTGCTCCCTTGTATCATCCGAGAAAGGCGAAATAATTTTATTTTCAAGCGCTTCAAGGTCTTCAATAATACCAGTCAGACGGATACCACGTTCATAAATATCTGCATTAGGCTGAAACAGAATATAATAAGTCATTAACTGCTTTGCCTCAGGGGCAGAAGGAACAGGTGGTTGTTCTTCCTTTATATCTATAACACGCCTCAAATCATTTTTGAGATTTTCTATTTCTTTCTGGGAAACATCAGCCTCATCAGATTTTATTAGCACCTTCAGGTAATCAAGAGCTTTAAAAGACAGGTTAATAATATCCTTATTTACGGAGATCTCGCTGTTTTTTATTTTTTTATACACATCCTCAAAAAGATGCGCAATACGGACAGTCAAATTGAGGCCATACATACCGGCTGCACCCTTAATAGTATGCATATGCCGGTAGATTTCTGTAATTATATCAATATTATCCTGGTCTCTCTCCAGGTCCAGCAATAATGCCTCTGTCTTGGCAATAATTTCATTTACTTCCTTAATGAATAGATTTTTTAATTTATCAAAATCCATAATGGGGAATTTAAAGATTAACTCTGTCCCAGAGCTTTTTTGACAACAGCAATGAATTCATCAATTTGATATGGTTTTTTGACCCATCCTGTAACTTTCAATTCTTTTGCACGCTGGCGTTTATCAGCACTAACCTCCGTAGTAAGAATAATAATAGGTTTGTTTTCAAAAAGATGCTTTTTTCTGATCTCCTCTACGAATTTAAATCCGTCCATACGAGGCATGTTCAAATCCAGAATAATCAAGTCAATATCAGGATCTTGCTGAACAACTTGCAAAGCTTCCAGACCATCGGCAGCAGTGGAGACAAGATAACCCAATTTCTCAAGAGTAAACTTGACTATATACCTCGTATTTTCAAAGTCATCTACAACCAGAACCTTAAATTTTCCTTTTTTCGTTATTCTTGCCGTAGAGGTTGGAGTAGTAAAAGCAGTTTTATCAGAGAGTAAAGAAGAAAATAATTCAATATTATTATCCAGCTTAAGGATAAAATGCACATTATCATCCGAAATACTATTTACAAGCTTAAAATCACTCATTAAAGTAGCAATAACAATTGGGACACTCAGTGCTATTTTTCTAATTTCTTTAACAATAGCCGGAATACTGGCATCCTTACGGATAGTCTCATCAATAACAATCATATCAGCATCTCTGGCCATCTTATTAGCCAGAAATGCATTGAAATTCTCAACAATTTTCAACTCATTATCTACTGGTAGATTCTCCAATTGCTTGATAATGTTTTTTGCATACACATCCGGCACGGATAAATAGATAATCTTCTTCATTTTTCTACCGGTTTAGTTTATAAATAGAAGGTGCTACTTTTTTCAAAGGTAAATCCAAATTAAATATGACCTCGGTATGTCCGAGGAAAAGATAACCAGCTGGATGCAAATGTTTTATCACATTTGTTAGTACTTTTTGCTGAACCTCCCTGCTGAAATATATCAAAACATTACGCAAAAAAATGAAATCCAGAACTTCAGGAATATTTTCATAACTTTCTGCATATAAATTTACTTGATCAAAACGAATTTTTCTACGGATATCTGACTTAACCCTATATAAAATTTTGTGATCATCTTTTTTGTAAACATCAAAAAAATTATTCAAAATATCTTTATCAATATCTTTCAATACGTCAGAACTATATACACCTCTACGCGCAATATCCAGAACCTTCAGGGAAATATCCGAAGCAAAAATAAAATAGTCAACCCCGACTTTTTCCAGGGTAAAAGCTATAGAATATGGCTCCTCACCAGAAGAGCAGGCAGCTGACCAGATAAAAAACTTCCGCCTGTTTTTCTTTTCTAAAACAAATTTAGTCAAATATTCAAAATGTTCATATTCCCTAAAGAATTCAGTTTTATTAGTAGTCAAAAAATTAGGCAATCTATCCAATTCCTCTTTTCCTATATCGGAAAAGATAAAATTAACGTATGTCTCAAAATCCTTTATATGATTAGCAATCAACCTTTTATACAATCTATTTTGCACCAAAAGATATTTTTGTTCCGAAAGACGTATCCCGAATTTTTTTTCCATATAATCCGCTATCTTACGGAAATCCTCATAAGAGAGCTTACTCTGATAAACCTGTAATATGTTGAAATTAATATCCATTAAATATCTTTTTTCAGTTCACTGGCCAGGTTATCCAGATTACTTGCATGAGTTACCAGACGCTCAGCTACCGAAGCATTCTCTTCGGCAGTCTGGGATAGTTGTGATGCCGAAGCACTGATAACATTAATAGTCTGCAACAATTCATCAGTAGTAGTTTTGATACTACCCACACGCTGAGTAATCAATTCTATCTGATCCACAATACGTCTAAAACTCTGCTCCAGATCCTCAGATAAAACAGTGTTTTTCTGCACCAACAGAATTATCTCTCTTGAAAAGGACTTTGTAATATCAGCCAGTTTGCGGATTTCCTGAGCAACTACAGCAAAGCCAGCCCCATATTCTCCGGCATGGGCAGCCTCTATAGCCGCATTAATAGCAAGAATATCAGTCTTTTCCGCTATTTCACTTATTCCATCAATTTTTTGTGCTACTTCATCCAAGAGTTTAAAAACAAGCTCAAGGTTCTGAGTACCGCGCTTTATTTCTCCATCAGCTTCCTGAATATTCTCATGAGTAAGCCGGACATACTCAGCTGTATTTTCCAGAGAGGCGCTCATTTCCTCGGTACTACTGCTAATCTCCTCGGTAGCAGCAGCCTGCTCACTCACTCTGGCCGAAAGCATAGAAGATATATCTACAAGATCCTGGTTCTCCTCGGACAATTGACGAACGCCAGCTACAATCCTGTTTACCAGATCCTCCAATTTAGAAGCCTTATTTTGCTGTGCAATTTTTTCTTTTTCCAGCAAAGCAAGTATTTTAGAAAAAGTATTCTTAGAATTAACAACAATAAGAAACAGCCCCACAAAAACAAAGGTATAGTTAATATGTGCCCTGAAAAACTGGTCTTTCTCTTGCGGAGAAAAGTTCTGTAAACCAATAAAATAAAATGCCCACAAGGAAATGATTATAATCAAAAAATTAAAATAAATAAAAAAACGTGTAGAGAAAATTACTCCTGCCACAAAAAATATTACTAAAAATAAACCTGTGCCTAATAAAATTGTATTATAGCTCACAGAATGCAACACCATCCACAAGCTGATAATCAAGAAAATAACAATGGGCAATGTAGAAACTATATTCCCTGCAATATCAATCTTACCTTTTATCAAAAAATAATATGCCAGATCAAAACTGATAAATAACAAAACAACAGACGGTATAAGAGTAGGCGGAAAATGTAGCTTACCAGCCATAATAAGTGCATAAGAAAGATAAAGAGTAAAAACCAGTAAGCCCAATAGAATGATTACAATCAAAGCCATAGCTTTCCTCCTGATTTCCAGGGAGGAATTTTCATAAACAGAGGTAATTTTGTTTATAAAAAACATATATTATTTTATTTTTTAGCGTTCTTTCAAAAGTTCCCCAAGCATTTTTAGATTATTGGAATGAATAACCATTTTTTCAGCAATATTTGCATTTTCCTCTGCAGCTTGAGATAGCTGAGTTGCCGAGGCATTAATAACATTAATTGTTTGCAGCAGCTCATCAACAGTAGTTTTAATACTACCTACTTTCTCTGTTATCACACTTATTTGTTCCACAATATTTTTAAATCTCTTATCCAGATCCTCGGACAGCACAAGATTTTGGTTCACCAACTGAGTGATTTCTTTGGCAAATCCCTTACTCACATCAGCCAGTTTACGGATTTCCTGAGCAACCACAGCAAAGCCAGCCCCATATTCGCCGGCATGAGCAGCTTCTATAGCAGCATTAATAGCCAGAATATCTGTTTTTTCAGCAATATCTGTAATAAAACCTATCTTCTGAGCAATCTCTCTTAATATACCAAAAACACGCTCCAGGTTTTCAGTACCCCGTTTAAGTTCAATATCGGCTTTCTCAGCGTTTTCGTGTGTAAACCTGACATATTCCACAGTATTTTCCAGCGAAGTACTCATCTCCTCAGTACTACTACTAATCTCCTCAGTAGCAGCTGCTTGCTCATTAACCTTACGCGAGAGGCTCTCGGCCAAATTAACTAATTGATTACTTGCCACATTCAATGAATCTACCGCTTGATCAATTTGGGTAATTAATCTGGATAACTGATTATTTTTTTCCTGTTGTGCCTTTTTTTCTTCTTCCAAATTCCGTAGAACCATATAAAAATTTCTAATAGAATAAAAAACTGTTAAAAACATACCAACAATCAAAAAAGTATAATTAATCGCTGTACGCAATATAATAGCCTTATCCTCAGACGAAACTTCTGGCACCACTAAAGAATAATAAATCCAGATAGTAGCTAAAGCCAAAGCAAAATTTATATAAGTAAAAAGCTTATTGGAAAATACAAGTGTTAACATCAAAAATAAAAATATAAAAATACTTTTACCGAAAAATATAATATCCCAACTTGCCCCAACATTAATATCCATAAAACCAGAAAATATAATAACCAATAATGTACCTGTAGCAAAGAAATTTTCAGCTAACTTAAATTTGTTAATTAAAACAAATACATAACTCAAAGCCATAACAACGAACAAGCCTATAAGAGTAAAATCTGTGGAAGGGGCAAGATGTAATTTTCCTCTGAAAAACATTGCATACAAGCCAAAGGCCCCGGTAAGAATTAAACCAGCTATTAACATATAAACAAGTGAAACCATCTTCCGGTATTCCCCGAGTGACAGACCTTCAAAACGGTTAAATATCTTTAGTTTCATAGGTATGATTTGTATTTTATATTTTTTTATCACAAAAATTATTCCGTAAATATTAAACGGAAAATAAAACAACTTTGTTCAAAATATTTATTCCACCAGCGAGGCTAAATGCCAGAACTCCTCCAGGATCAGCTGCTCTGCCCGCTTATCCAGAATATCCTCAGGCACTTTATCCAGGTTATAAAGCCCTTTCATGGAATTGCGTACTGTCTTCCGCCTTTGATTAAAAGCAGTCTTTACTACATAGCGGAAAAAATCATAATCTCTCACTGGCGGATCTGCGCTGCGACGACGCAACCGTACTACAGCAGACATTACCTTGGGCCGCGGACGAAAAGCCCCAGGCGGCACACTGAACAAATACTCAGTATGATAATAAGACTGTAACATTACTGACAATACCCCATACTCTTTACTATTAGGATGAGCAACAACCCGCTGGGCTACTTCTTTTTGTATCATAAGCACTGCTTCGGGTATCATGTCCCGGTAATCTAATATCTTGAAAAAAATAGGCCCTGTTATATTATACGGAATATTACCAATCACAGGCAAGGGATAAGAAAAATATTCCTCCAGCTTAAGCTTAAGGAAATCACCCTCAATCAGATGACCATCCAGCTGCGGAAAATTTTCTTTCAAAAAAGCAATTGCATCCCTTTCAATTTCAACAACATAAACTTCATATTCCTCACGCAAAAGCAGGAAACGGGTCAACCTGCCCGTTCCTCCGCCTATTTCCAGAATTTTTGTCTTCTCTCCAGGACGCGTAAAAGTTAAAGCATCCGCAATCTTACGTGCAATATTTTCATCATGCAAAAAATGTTGTCCAAATCTCTTTTTGGCCCTCATAATAGACTTATTTATCTTCCGGAATATTTTTCAAAACCTCCAACAGCAGCTGCCAGAACTGCTGAGTGCTCGGGATATGCAGCTTCTCCTGCGGAGTATGTGCCCCTTTGATAGTTGGCCCAATGGAAATCATATCCAGATACGGATATTTCTCAAGGAATAAACCACATTCCAGCCCAGCATGGATAGCCCTGACAACCGGTTCGGTGCCGAAAAGCCGCTTAAACGCATCAACGGTAATATTCAATATCTCGGAATTCAAATTAGGTGCCCAGCCCGGATAACCATCCGAATGGCTCACCTCAGCCCCGGCAAGGATAAAAACAGATTTTACCATTGTGGCAATATCGTCCTTTGCCGAATCCTTGCTACTACGCTGGGAAGTACCAACAACAATATGCGCTTCCTCGGTACGCACAGTAGCCAGATTAGTGGAAGTCTCCACCAGTCCTTCAATATCCTTGCTCCAGGCATATACTCCGTGCGGACAACCATATAAAGCCCAAAGCAATTTTATGGCAACCTCATCATTAATAATCCGTGCAGGCATTTCCACAGGCTCTATCTCAAAACGCAAGTTTGGTTCAACCTTACCATATTCGTCCTTGAAAATAGCCAAGTACTTCAGATGCATTTCCTTGAGGATATTCTCGTGCTTGGGATCAATCACGATAATGGCATAAGCATCCCGCGGAATAGCATTGCGCAGCTTACCTCCGTGGAAATGAGCAAGATAATATGGCATCTCGTAAAGCAATTTAATCAGGAATCTATCCAACAACTTGATAGCATTGGCATAGCCTTTATGTATCTCATCACCGGAATGTCCTCCGTGCAAATCATCCACAAGGATTTTATATGCAATTCCCTCAGGTACAGGCTGTGGCTTATAATGGAACTCTGCCACAGTATCCATACCTCCGGCACTACCGATAAAAATCTCTCCCCAGTCCTCGGAATCCAGGTTAATAAGGACTTTTCCTTTAAAGAAACCCTCTTTCAGGGCAAAAGCCCCGGTGAGCCCTGTCTCCTCATCAATGGTAAAAAGGCCTTCCAGCGGTGGATGGGCAATATCATCAGAATCAAGGATAGCCAGAATAGTAGCAACGCCTATGCCGTCATCAGCCCCCAGAGTAGTACCTTTGGACTTAATCCAGTCACCATCCACATAAGCCTGGATAGGGTCTTTTTCAAAATCATGGTCCACATCCGAATCCTTTTCTGTAACCATATCCACGTGCGCCTGAAGTACCACGGGCTTACGGTTCTCCATCCCCGGGGTGGCCGGCTTACGTATTACGACATTACCAACCTCATCTACTTGATATTCTAATCCTCGCTGCTTGGCAAAATCAATAAGATACTGTATGATTTTCTCCTCTTTTTTAGAGGGACGCGGAATTTGTAAGATTTCCTGGAAAAATTTAAATACCTTTTTAGGTTCAACATCTCGTATTTCCATAGCAATTGTTATTTAACTTTTCCCAAACAATATATAAAAAAATGTAAAGTTGTCAAAGAAAATAATAAAAAAAGCCCAATGGTCAGACCATCGGGCTTAAAAGCATTAAATAACGAATTAAAATTTTAGGTGTCAAATTTTTCAATATCATCCTTTATGTCGTCATATTCCATAAAGTTCTTAGTTTTAAGGATATTATAGATAAAGTCATCGGTATATTGTTTCTTAAACAATCCCCCCATAAAAACATTACCAGTGTATTGATTATCTTTGATTTCCCAAAACATATAAAAATCTGGATATTTCTCTTTCAAAAATTTATAAGCCTGTCCGTATTTAGATTTCTTGTTAGGATTTTGTTCTATAAAAAAGTGATTTTCATCTAATTCAATCAAGTACAATTCAGCCCCACTTTTGACAATCACCTTTTTGAGCTTAACATTCTCAGACCATATCTCTTTCATAAGCCTCTGCATTTTAAACTTTTAAATCAAAAATAATAAAATTATCTTACACTTGCATTACTATTCTCAAACAAAACCTATCATGTCAAGTTTTGACAATGAAATATTAATTTTTCCCTACTTTTTTAATATTATCCAACCTTATATATGTAAAATTAACTTTTTTCAAAAAACTAAAAATTAATAAGATTTTTGAGATTTATATTCATAAGCGCCAATATCATATCCTGCACCCTGCGGACGAGAAGTACCATCAAAATCAACATCTGGGGCATTATCTGCTGTTGCGGCATCTATACAAGGACTTGTGGAGGACAGATGAAAATCTCCTGCACCTGCATTGACAAATAATGGATTGGACGTAATATTTCCTGGACCCGAAGGAGTTGAAAATCCGTTATTATAAAAATCACAATACGAATAAGTGAAATCAGGATTATAACCTCCCTGTGAAAAGTTGTTAACTCCTGTTATAATACAGTTTACAAAGGCATTTCCTTTATTTGGTCTATCAACATTAAATAAATAATCGGCATTAATAATATCACAGTTTATCAGAGTGTTATTGTCAGCCGAAGCACTATTATATTCATAAGCATTTAAATCTACCACCCATTTAGCATTTTTTACAATACAATTGACAAACGTGTTATGTTCACCGCAATAATCCGCATCTTCGCCTGTAAGAATAAATCTCACACCCGCCTGACAACCATCTGAAACACAAGAATTAAAAGTATTATTACTTGCTCCATCACGTATCATAAAAGCACAAACATCATCCGAAACCCCGCCAAGAGCCGTACAATGCCTGAATTCATTATTTTTCACGCCTGACCAACGCACACTGAAACATCCGGCAATCATATTTTTGACAGTGCAGTTTTCAAATAAATTATTTTGTCCACTTTCTTTTATCTCAAAACCATGTCCAACATCCTCCAAATCGCCCACACGTTCGGCATAGCAATTTCTCACTACATTATTATTACCTTTGATGACAATGTAATAATCCATTGAAGTGTAAGTGCCATCAGATACTGGTTCACTTTCATCACTATAAACTTTGCAATTTTCAACAAGCATATTATCTCCCCACAAATCCATTCCTGCACCTGTGGCATTTACTATAAGGCAATTTTTTATCACAGTGCCATTTCCATATTTCACAGCAATGGCTGTTGAATACTCCCATCCAATATCTTTCAGGAAAATATTTTCCAGAGTAATATTTGAATTTATCGGTTCTGAATTCCAGATATTTATCCCGCTCAGGCTATTAGCAATTTGTAGATTTTTAAGAGTTATGTTATAACTGTCCGAAATATTTATTCCTTCGCCTTTTTTTCTACTACTCTGGATAATTAAAGGCATTTTTGACGGATCTACATCATCGCCATAAGAAAAATCAAAGCTGGTAATATCGCCAGGCTTCTCACGGTATCCTATAAAAACTATGGGTTTACTGTCCGGAGAATAATTTTTCTCAAAAAATATATCCTCATTTTTATAAACACCAGCTTTAATATAAACAGTATCTCCTTCACCAACCGGACTATGCTGGGATGCAGCAAAACTGATAGTCCGCCATGCGGTCTCTTCGGATAAGCCGTCATTATTATCATCACCTGTGGGGGAGACGTAATAAATTTCTGATATATGATTATCCTCAATAACAGGACGCTCCCTCTTTTTACAACCTACAAAGACAGAGAGTAGTAACAAATAAATAATAATTCTTCTCATTCTATTTAAATTTAATTTTATGTTAATAACCGAAATTCTTAAAAATTATTTTAATAATTAGATAATTTTTTTTGAGAGGCAACCTCAATTATAAGAGACTTACTACAATAAACTTATAGAAAAACATTACAGATTTTCCTGCATGTTAACACAGAATCTTGTTGTGTGTGGAATCTGTGTCCTACGTGCGTATTCGGTGTCGTATTGTTGAGGTGACATGGTCGCAATCCTTGTTGTGTGTGGAATCTGTGTCCTACCTGTGGGGAGGGGCCGCCCTCCTCACTTGGCTTGAGGAGGTCGCAATCCTTGTTGTGTGTGGAATCTGTGTCCTACCTGGTGCCCATTTCCACTTTTCAGTAAACGACTTACCAGTCGCAATCCTTGTTGTGTGTGGAATCTGTGTCCTACTTCTAATCTAATATATAGTATAGTAGCAGCTACCCGCGCGTCGCAATCCTTGTTGTGTGTGGAATCTGTGTCCTACCAGATCTGGCTATTTGGTGTAAAAATAACAACGCATCGCGGTCGCAATCCTTGTTGTGTGTGGAATCTGTGTCCTACCTGCGACGAAGAAGAGACCGAAGCGGCCGATGGCGGTCGCAATCCTTGTTGTGTGTGGAATCTGTGTCCTACGCAAAGAGCCAAGTAATTAATGGACAAAAATTTATTTG
>CAZYSM010000021.1:0-45151 GCA_964649975.1 uncultured Bacteroidales bacterium
ACAACGATTATGAAATTGGCTTTGCCCAGGTTCTCGTCAGAGAGTTTTTCCACGTCTTTTTGTTCTACTGTGGTGATTGTCATTATTTTAGCCTGTGGCTGTAGGGCCTTGAGATACCATACTATGCCCTGGAAATTATCACTGTGGTATGAACCATTGTAATGAATGAATTTGTATCCTCTTTGCCAGTTTTTTGAAATGAAGTATGCCATTGTTGCATCCTTGATGGCCTGTGCTTTTGCAATATTGGGATTGGCGGGCATACCCATATGCACCATTCCTTTTGTCATATTTTTATAGCACTCCAGGTTTGCGTCATATTTTATTGGCAGTGGGGCAATGTATTGTTTTGCCTGGTCTGATAGTTTATCCAGAGCACCAAATCCTTTGCGATATACCAGATTGGCATAACGTCGCGGGATATTTGTTGCAATAAAGCGCAGGTTATGGTCGTGGGCAAAGACCAGCAGTGGCTTATAGTCCGTGGGATAATTAGGCCATACGCGGGCTTCATTTTTTACGTCTTTTTCACGTATGTATCCGCTGAGGTATTCGTCCAGTATCAGCTGCACGTCTGCCTCAAACATTTCTGCACCAAGGATGAGTCTTTTGTCCTTGTTGTAGAGCGATTTTGTTATCTGCAGTTCCATCCAGTGGGCGATAGGGTTGTTATGCAATTCGCCAAAAAAGACAAAATCTGCTTCACTGAGTTTGTCAAGCATCTGACTGTAAGTGACGGCTTTACCGTCCTGATCGTAGATTTTGTAAGCAGGTATGTCCTGGGCAAATACCAGGTTAAAGACTGCTAAAAGTAAAGAAATTGTAATTAATCGTTTCATTGTTCAAAATTTTGTATTTTTACCTATGCTAAAATAAAAAAATAACTTGAATGGACATTAATGAAATCAATTTGATACTTAATCAGAGCGAGGATTTTTTACGGCAGGGACTTTTGAAAAAAGCCATTAAGCTGCAGCGTCAGCTGGCTGTGGATATTTCCGCTACTTATCTTTTGGAAAAAATAAATTTTCAGCAGGAGGCTTATGACTATTTGTTGAAGTATTTTATTGACGGTGTGGAAGATCCGCAGCGTAAGGATTTATTTGAGGACATCAGATTAAATCTTTTTACAGTCAATGATTTGTTACGCCGTGAAATTGCCAGGAGGTATCAGCCTTATCATCAGTATATTGACTATTATGGAGATTTAAAACTGGAGTTTGATATTGCCAGGATCAGGGAGAAACTACAGCTGGAGTTTATTGATGATAACAAGGGATTGCTGGAACAGGCTGTTATGGAGAGGTTTTTTGTTAATATATGGCTATATCCTGACCTGACACAGGAGGATTATGACAGGTTTAAAGAATTTTTTGCTTCTTCCCAGGATTGGGTCTATAAATCTGTGGCTGTCAGTGCTTTGACCCTGGGCCTGTTACAGTTTTTCTGCCCACGGAAAATTTTACTGCTCTTTGATCTGGTTATGGCAGGCGAGGAACATATCTGGGAGCGGGCATTTGTGGGCTTGCTGATTGTCCTGTCAACTTATGACCACAGGCTGGATTTTTATCCTGAGATAATCAGCCGGATTAAAACCCTGCCTGAGATTCCTGCTTTTAAGTCCAGATTCAAAGCTGTGGTTATTCAGCTTTTACGTAGTGCTGTGGAGACCCAGAAAATCAAGGAACGGTTTGAAAAAGAAATTTTGCCCGAGATGGATCGTATATCCCCAAAGATTGCAGATAAACTGGATCTGGATAGTCTCAGTTCCGAGGATATGTTTGAGGATGAAAACCCGGATTGGAGCCGTATAATGCCCGAGGAAGAGGAGTTTTTCAACAAAATGTCCGAGTTTTCTATGCTTCAGATGGAAGGGGCTGATGTGCTGATTTCCACTTTTTCTAATATGAAAGGTTTTCCGTTTTTCAACCGCTTGAGTAATTGGTTTTTGCCATTTTATCCGGACAATAAAATTGTAGTGGAAAAATTAGTGGCTTCGGGGATGAAAGAGGAAGATGCAGCAGAGTTTGTCCGGATTTTGTCTGGAGCAAAATATATGTGTAATTCGGATAAATATTCTTTTGCTTTTCAGATGAGTTATCTGCCTGCTTTTCAGCGTGATTCCACACTTCAGCTTTTCCGTATGGAGGCCCAGGCTGCTAAGGAAGTGTCCGAGGATGAGAAAATGACTGATCCCCTGGGTAATAGCCGCCAGATTATTATTCAATACGTGCAGGATCTTTACAGGTTTTTCAAGTTATATCCTTACCGTGGTATTTTGCCAGATGTTTTTGAGGATATGAAGTTCCACGACAAACAGTTTTTCCGTCTTATGGCCGACCTGGATGTTTATAAGGAGGTGGCAGATTTCTATTTCTCGCGCAAGTTTTATCCCTTTGCTCTGGAAGTGTTCAATGTTATTGAAAAGATGAACGAAAATGCTGATCCTCAGCTTCTGGAAAAGATTGGATATGTTTATCAGAAATTAAAGAATTATCCACGGGCATTGGAATATTACAGAAAGGCAGAACTGTTTGAGCCTGAGAAAAAATGGCTCATAAAGAAAATTGCTTTTACTTCTATGAAAGTGGGGAATTATGATCAGGCAATTGATTATTACAATAAAGTGCTGGACCAGGACCCTGATAATCAAAAAATTATATTGAACATTGCCAATTGTTATCTCAATCTTGGGGATTATTCAACAGCTTTGCAATATTATTATAAAGTGGATTATTATTCACCTGATAATCCGAAAGTTATGAGGCCTATTGCCTGGATAAATTTCCAGATGGAAGATTTAGACAAGGCCTGGAAGTATTATCAGCGTGTGCTGGAGATTGCTCCAAAAAACAGTGATTTTATCATTGCAGGACATATACGCTGGATAGCATCCGGATCAAAGGAGGCATTAGAATTATATAAACGTGGTTATGCCCTTTATATTGATAAAATTGATTTTGAACGGGATTTCTTTGAAAATAAAGATATTATGAATAAACACGGAATTTCTGATTTTGATATGAGGCTGATGTTTGAAGCTATTATGGAATAGTTTTTTGACAGGCTGACGGGGACGTCTAAAAAGTCCCCGTCTGTTTGTAATCAGAAGGAGATTTAGAGGAAGTAAAATTTTAAATATCAGCAAAATAACTCTATTGAGAGATTGAAATAAATTATTCAAAATCCCCAAAGACAACTTTTTGAAACTCAGGATATTGACTTAATATTAATTTTTCGCTTTTGACTTTTTCTCATCCTCTCAGCTTTTTTATTTTATTTCTTGTAAAATTTACATTACTTTTTTTGTAAAATAATTGATTTTATAACTTTACCTGATAGTTTAAAAATTATTTTGGAATGAAGCGTTTTATTGGATTTGATCCTTTCAGCCGGGAAAATGCTTTTTTGTTTTTCGGCCGGGAAAATTTTATTTCACAAATTGTAAAAAATATTTTCCGCCAGAGAATTACAGTCATCCATTCACAACAGGCAACAGGTAAAACATCCGTGATTAATGCCGGAATAATTCCAGCGCTGGAAAAGGATTTGAATTTTTATCCCGTTTATGTTGCCATTCCATCTTATAATCAAAATCAGCCTAACGACCCTGTGGCGTGCATTAGAAGTGATCTGGACACTGCGCTTAAAGCCACACTATATCTTGATAAACTGGCTGATGACAACAATTCCTTGTGGTATGCATTTAAGAAATTACAGGCTTTGCAGCGGGATAAAAATGTGGTATTGATTTTAGATGATTTTGAAAATTTTTTCACTTATCCTTTACATCTGCGTCAGACATTCCGTAATCAGCTGGCTGATTTGCTTTTTGCCCAGATACCCTCTGATATTAAGGAGATTGTGGATAGTAAACTGAAAGACGCCCCGGATTTATTGACTGCCGAAGGCTATCAGATGTTATATTCGGATATGAACATAAGGCTTTTAATTTCAGTTGATTCCGATAAGCTGCAAAATCTGGATTTTTTCACGGATGAAATTCATTCTTTCCTTGATTATGTCTTTGAACTCAAACCTTTTGACCTGCCACAGGCGCGTGAGGTGATCAGGAAAATAGCTGCATACGCCGGCCAGGATAAGCATCTGGATTCGCAGCCTTTTGACATTGACGCCCTGCTGCTGGATAGTATTATAGACTTCCTCGCCCGCAGGAATTCTGCACAAATTGTATTTCCTTATCAGCTGCAAATTATAGGATCTGAGTTGGAGGATATTGCTGTGCGCAGAAAGCTGGATAAAATTTCTTTTGATGATGTGCCGGAAATCCAGCAGCTTTATACAGCTTTTTATTTCCGTATTATTGATGCTATTGACGACGAAAATTTGAGACTCAATGTCAGACGTTTCATTGAGGACGAACTTATTTTTGAATACGAACACCGTCCTGTTGCGGTTTATAGCGGAGTGGCCAGGCAGAGATACAAAATTCCCCAGAATATTCTGGAATTCCTTGAACAAAAGCAGCTTATTAGGCAATTTGCAGATGACCACGGACGCAGCTTTGTTGTATTAGCCAGCCAGGCTTTTACTGACCCGCTGCTGGTGGCACGCAATCAAAGGATAGAGTATGAAATTAATCTGGAACGCGAAATTAGAAAAAAACAGGAATTGGAGGCAAAAGCAAGGCAACAGGAATTAAAGATGCGACGCATTAAATTACTGGCCATTGCAATGATGGGCATTGTCCTGATTGTGGGCTTCCTTGCAGGTTTTGCCTATTATCAGCGCAAAAAAGCTATTAAAAATCAACGCCTGGCTTCAAGCTCGCTGTATTCTGTCCTGGCCTTTCAGAAATTGGACAAAGACCCAACGGCTGCCTTCCGTCTGGCTCAGAAAGCATATTCGGTTTATCCTTACAATTCTTATGCTCAGGCCGCTGTGCTGGCAACTTTTTATAAATACGGTCTGTTTTATCAAATCCCTGATACCCTGCGATATGTCTATGATTGGGCTAAGATTGACCCTAATACGGGAAAAGTACTGGCTATTAAACATAACGGAACAACAAGCACTGTGGATTTTTATAAGAATCCGCAGATTATCCGTTCCATTGGTTACCAGACTATTATTAACTTTGCCATTTTTTTGCCGGATAGCGGATTTATAACCGGTGGCTGGGATAGCACTTTGTATTTTTATTCGCCTGATGCTGTCCTGAAAGCAAAATTACATTTACCCGGAATAGTGTGGACTGCTGCTGTCAGACGTGATTCACTTATTGCTGCTGGTTTGAGCAACGGACAGATTGCTATTATTGATACTTCATTCCGCCTTATCAAGATATGGAAAGCACACAAGGCTGATGTGCGTTCTCTGGCTTTTTCCAGCATAAATACCCTGGCAAGCTCTTCCGACGATAATACCATTAAGATATGGGATGCTAATTTCCGTCTGATTAATACCCTGCCGGTATATCAAATATTTCATTATCAGCGTTTTATTATCTCGCCGCTGCATTTTTCTTCCGACGGACAGTTTATTGCTGCGGCCATTAACGATTATTTTAACAATTACTATGTAGTGCGGGTGTGGACTGTCTCAGGCAAGGAAATTTTAAATATGAAAATGGCGGATAAGTGGATTAATGATATGATTTTTTTGCCAGGGTCAGATGTTATCCTCACAGCAAGCAAGGATAATAGTCTGACATACTATGATTTACACAATGGTAAAATGCGCAAATTTCTGGGACATACTGCACCTGTCATTGCTGTGGCCTATAATCCGGATAAGCATCTGGTCTTTTCCTTAGCTATGGATAAAACATTACGCCGGTGGCTGATTAGACCATTCCCCGGCCAGGGATTGAGTAAAATAACGGGCTACAGGGATTTTGTCTTTTCTTCCGATGGTTCGTTAATCTATATGCTGAAAAATTCCGTTGTGGATGTTTATGATTTGCTGGGCAACCGGATGGTACGCTACAAAAGTGATTGCGGAAAAATTACACGAATTAAGCCTCAAGGTGATAACTTATTAATTTTTGCTTCGGATAATTCTATTACTGTTTGGAACCCTCTCCGGGGACGCATTAAGTCCTATAAATTCGCCTTTCCGCCTGTGGATGCTGTGATAGTAAAAGGTAAACTGATTGTTGCTGGAGTGGACTTTATCCGTATTCCTGCTGGTTTATACCGTAGGCACGGAAAAATTAAAATGGATACTATTATTAGCCTGCAAAAAAATGCCAGGAACCATCTTTATATAGCAGGGAAAAACGGAATTTCTCTTTTTAACGGCCATAGAGTAAAGAGCTTTTTCATTGATCAAGGAGTGGAAAAAATGATTGTGCGGAAAAATATATGGGTGCTAACCCGCACAGGAGAAGTTTTGAAGTTTGACCCCTGGCTGGAGATGGTGCAGAAGTTAAACCTCGGTAAAGTTGAGGATTTAGATGTGTCATCTGATAATCAGAGGATTGCTGTCCGTAGCGGTCAAAAAATATTTTTATTTTCCACTAATGGAGATTTTATTTATGAATACGATGATGGTTCGCCTGTGCTGGCCCTGGCTTTTAATCCTAATTCTCGTTTCTTTATTGCCCTGGAGAAAAAAGGTTTTGACACGCGCCTTAAGCACTGGATTTGCTCTGCTGCTGAGGTTATTAAATATGTGGATGAGTTGAAATATTTTGGAAACATCCCTCATTTTGATGAAACAATAAACTTGCGTAAAATTAATTTTTAAAAATTTTGTAGATTTATGGAAATCTGAAATTCTTTCCTATGAATGTAAAAATTATCCAGCTGGAGAAAATGGAACTGCGCTGCTCTAACTGTGGCGCAGTTCTTCGTTACAATCCTTCGGAAAAAACTGTGGTATGTCCCAACTGCGGAACCAAAAACGAAATTGACTTTAAGCAGGAAGATTTTGGCAAGGCCTGGGAGGAAAAAGACCTTTTGGAATATCTGGAAAAGACTGATAGCCAGGAGGTAATTGAGGACGGTCTGACTGTCAAATGTGCTGCCTGCGGAGCAGAGGTGGAATTTGCCACACCGATTATTGCTACTGAGTGCCCATATTGCGCAAGCCCAATTGTCCTGGATATTGACCAGATACCCAGGAAAATTAAGCCCCAGGGGATAGTGCCATTTACTATTACCAGGGAACAGGCACGGGAACAATACCGCCAGTGGGCAAAAAAGAAATGGTTTGCCCGTTCCGATTTCCGTAAATATGCTAATGCTCCGCGTTCGCTCAAAGCCGAATATGTGCCTTACTGGACTTATGATGCCGTTACCTTTACCGACTATCGCGGAGAAAGAGGCGATTATTACTATGAAACCGAGACTTATTACGAAAACGGAGAGCAGAAAACACGGCAGGTCAGGAGAATACGCTGGACACCGGTCAGCGGAACTGTCCGCGTGGATTTTGATGACATACTCGTGCCAGCTACCACTCAGGTTTCCTATCTGCCAAAATCGGATTCCTGGAACACTTCCGAGATGAAACCCTATGAACCACGCCTGCTTTCAGGTTTCTACTCAAAAGCTTATGATGTATCCCTTAGGCAGGGATTTGAAGCTGCCAAGCAGGTTATGCATTCATCCATCCGTGCCGCTATTCGCCGGGACATAGGAGGAGACGATCAACGTATTGATTCATACACAGTCCATTACTCGGATTTAACGTTCAAGCATATCCTTTTGCCTATGTACCATAGCGTTTACAAGTTCAAAGGCAAGGAATATCCTTTTGCCATCAACGGACAGACTGGCAAGGTTTACGGTAAATATCCTGTTAGCGTCTGGAAAATTTTACTTGTTGTTTTACTCGTATTGCTTACCCTGTTCCTGATTTATATCTGGAGCGAGTATGATTTTAATTTTACCGCCTTCTGGCAGGATACTTTTTCCCAGAATATAACTTGCTTTTTTCCTTTAAAATTTTTTACTTTATAAAAATTTTACTAAATCCTAAACCTAAATTTTATTGCTATGAAAAAACTATTACTTTTTGTTGCAGGCTTTATTTTAAGTCTCGGTATGTTTGCTCAGCAAACTCTGATTATTTCGGAGGTAGCTGATCCAACTACTTATCAAGGAAGATTTGTAGAGTTGTATAATGCGACTACTCAAACTATAGATTTAGCTGCAGATAATTATTATTTATCCAGACAGTCTAATGGTTCTAGTTGGGGCGATGTAGCTCTTACAGGAACAATAGCCCCAGGACAAACCTATGTAATAGCTTATAGTTCAGCTAATTTTACCTCTGCTTATGGGTTTGAAGCTGATCAATATTCTGGGATAATTACAGGTAATGGCGATGATGGTTATTTTCTATATAAAGGAGGTGATCATACTACAGGAACTTTAATTGATGCTTATGGTGTTATTAATCAAGATGGTACAGGACAGCCATGGGAATATACTAATAGTCATGCTGTTAGAAATTCTAATATAGGAACCGCTAATTCTACATGGACGGCTTCTGAATGGACAATAACAGCTGGAGATGTAGATATTATGACACCAGGTCAGCATCAATGCGATTATCCTCAGATCACTCCTACCAAACTTGCCATTACTCAGGTAACTCCTAATCCCCAGTATGCTAACTGGGAGTTTGATGTTACGGTTCAGGCACAGGATAATAATGGCACACCAGGCAATGTTTCTCAGGCTACCACATTTAACCTGACAACAGACGGAACAGGTAATATATCAATTGTTAATGGTACTGCTGAAATTCCTGCTGGACAGAACAGCGTTACCCTCACTGTCCGTTATGATGTGGCAGAAACTTTCAATTTAGGAGCTACTGTAACTGCAGGAGATGCTCTTGCAGATGCAACTCCTGTTAGTGTCACAATTAATCCAATGCCAACCAATACTATAAGTACAACTCCAGATTCTTTAGTTTTTGATAAAAATCCAACAGCCACTCTCCACGATTATGGAATTTATGTATATACAGGGACCACTGGTAGCCCGTGGGCTGTTAGAAGTTATAGCGGAGATTATTTTATGAAAGCTTCTAATTATGTTAGTGGTGGTTCTGTTGCTATAAATACATGGGCTATTATGCCTAAGTTTACTGGTGCCAATAATGCTATTGCCAACTTTGTTAGTGCCTCTTATAACGCTACGACAAACTTAAACACTACTTTTTCTGTGAAAGTTTCTACTGATTATCAGGGCTATGGCGATCCAGCTAATGCCACATGGACAGATTTAAGTTTTACTCAGCCTACAGGTGGTTATAGTTGGGTTAAGTCCGGGGATATTGATTTGTCTGCATACAATGGTCAGGATTTTTATTTAGCTTTTGTTTTAACTTCTGATGGATCTGACAATAATACAATTGAAGTTGACTCTATGGTTATTTACAATCAATCTGGAACTACTGCTATTAATGAAGTGTCTAATAATGCGCTAAGTATCTATCCGAACCCTGTAAGCAATGTACTTTATGTTAATGCTACCGGTAATCTTGATATTGTTGATAATACTGGACGCGTGGTTAAGCATGTTATTGTCAAAGGTGCTGGTACCATTGATGTAGCTGATCTGCAGCCCGGAATTTACTTTGCACGCTTGACTGGTGAGAGCAAAGCTGTTTCTGTTCGTAAATTTATTAAGCGTTAATTTACGGTATGTTAAAAATAAAAGCCGCTCCAGCTTTGGGGCGGCTTTTTTTATTCGCTAGTATATTTTACTGCAAAATTATCTGTCTGACAAAAGTATTGTCCGGGGTAATTAGACGGATAATTACAGTGCCTTTATGGGTATGAGGTACTGTTAGCTTTAAGTAATGTTCTCCAGGCAGGGTGGAGGGATAAACTTTTTTGCCGAGGATTTTTCCGTCCAGACCAATGATTTCTGCGGTAATATTTCCTTTTTTATTTGTAGCTAATACTATGTTTATCTGGCCATTAGTCGTCGGATTTGGGAATATTGAGAAGATTTCTTGGTTCCGGGGGATGTTGGTTAATCCCGTTGTGGTATTCTCAGCTTTGATAAGTATATTGTCAAGGTACCATAATTGTGCCTGTCCAGCACTTGTCCCGGAGGAGATATAATGAAAGCCAATATAAAAACTTTGTCCAATTGAAGAAAGGTCTAAATCACCTGAATTAGTCCATGTAGTGGAGTTTTCTGCTGGGATAGTCCATCCAGTTATTTCTGTCCATGTGGCTGATGTTGGGTCTCCACTACCATTATAATCTGTGGAGTAATACACCCGCATAGCTGGATGTGTAATGCCATTATCTGAGTATTTGGTATAGGAATCAAAATTTAGTTTTACCGAAGAATAGCCCTGCGGATTTATTTGAGGAGTAATGATCCAGTCATCCGATGCAGCAGTAGCATTATAAGCATTGGCATATATGTATCCGTTTGATGAACTACAATTCCATCCATTGCTTCCCGAAGGGGCATAGAGTGTCCAGCCGGTTAGTGTACAATTGGAAAAATCGTTATATACGAGTGTATCTACATTACCAGATGAGTTTCCTCCACCTCCATTGCCTCCGCTGTTATTAGCAGCCCATATGCTATCAGCAAATTCCGGGTGGTCAATGAAAGGATTACGATTGCCCTGTATTTTATAAACAGAGTCGTTTCTGGCAATTTCTTTCTGGCTCACAGGATCCTGATGATGCCAGCGAAGAAACATCTTTACTGCCCAGCTTTTCAGGCTTCCATCGCTGTTAAATACATATTGTAGGTTTGTTGAAAAATCCCAGTTAGGGATGTTATCTTTGTATCTGGTAGCTACATAAAAATATGTTCGGGCAAAGTCCCCCTTGTATGCATCAATAGGCTCAAAACATGTCACATTAGGAGCATCAGGATTATTAGTAAGATCCATGTTTCCCAGTTTTGAACCATTTGAGGATGTCCATGAGGCAGATGCTACCTCTCCGTAGATATAACTGCTGCGTCTGTTGTTTACATATCCGTCGGTGGGATAAACTATGAATAAGTCGGCTTTCATCGGATAAGCTTTGTTAAACCAGCTTTGAGGAAGGGAATGTTCGCGGTTATAACAGTCGCCTTCCTGGTGATAAGTACCGCATTCCTGTCCCTGTCCAAAATAGTAATAATAGGCGGCATTGCCATTTCCGTCCATGGAATACATGTCCCATACTTTATTGGTGTTAGGAAGACGGTCGGTGCTTTCGTAATAAGTGTATAGGTCACTATAACTCAGTGTTTGATGGCCATTAGAAATGATTTGCTTAAGCTTATCCAACAGGGCAGTGCCAGTTAGTCCGCTTGTTCCGTTGTAATAACCCTGTGGAACCTGGCCGAAACTAATTCCACTCAAAAGAACCAATAGGAAAAATAAAGCTTTTTTCATAAGACCAATGGTTTAAGTTTATAAATTGAGTAAAATTACACCAATAGAGGCAAAAAATAAAGTTTTTATGCTTTACAGGTGGGAAAGTCTTATTCTGGTGCGAAGCGAGAGAGATGTATGTGGCTTAAAATCAGTAAATAACTCTAAGGGTTTGTCTAATTTTATGATTTTGTTATTTAAAGTAAAAATTAAATTTCTATCAGCAAGTCCGGATTGAAGTTTTCATATTCCTTGAATTTTGCCAGGCCCAGCTGATTGGAAATCACGGTTGTAGATCCTATTGTCAGTTGTTTGTTAAAATGGGTATGTCCATAAAGCCAGTAACTAATATCTTTTGCCATAATCATTTCGTCAAGGTTATTCATATAGGCATCAATCAGTTGTGATGCATCGTATTCGTCATTGGCACAATGCTGGCTCGGAGCATGATGAGTAATCACGATTTTTATTTTATCATCGTCACGGGTTTCCCTGTCAATAAATTCTATTGCATTAATATTCAGTTGGTTGTTGATATCTATTGAAAAGTCCAGGTTTTCATCAAAAATTATTTCCCTGAAATCCGAAACAGTTTTATTGATTAACATAGCGTTGTGTGGACGGATAAATGTCCACAGTGTAGAAAATATCAATTTAATTTTGCCGATTTCTACGGCTTTGTTATTAATCAAGAAGAAATTGGAGTGAATTTTTTCAAATACTTCACCGCTATATGGTTTCAAATTCGTTAGTCCGTGGAATTCCTTATTTCCAGGCAGATAAAAGACCTGATCGTAATTGTCTGACAGGTATTTAAACAGGATTTTTTCAAAATCATTGTCTATTCTTTCCAGGTAAGTAATATCTCCAGCCAGAATTAAAATATCCCCTTCTGTAGAGAACAGATTTTCAGCTAAATAATGTTTATTTTCTTCTTGTTCCAGATGCAGGTCAGATACGAGTTTGATAGTCATTTTTTTGTTTTTATGTAAGGATATGCAAAGATAATAGTGTATAATTAAAAGTGGAATAAATTTTGCCTATTTCTTAATGCAAAATTTATTTGTTAAAATTGTAAAAGATAGTTTACTTTAAACTCAAATTTTTTTGAATGGAAAATAGAGAACTAAATATTTATTCTGCCCAGGTTACTAAGGATGTGGAATTTGAGAGCATACGGCTTAATAATATCCTCCAGCGTGCTGGCATGAAAGTCATTACTCTTGAGAAGGAAGGTGTGCCTTATGTTCAGGCTACAAATCAGCTGGCAAAGGTATTGAATTTTTCTCAAGCTTCGGTGCATATCATAGGTGATGAGTATGATTATGTGCCGGATTTAAAGATGTCTTTTACCGAATATCAAATTAATGAGGCATTGAAATACGTTAAGGAAAATCCTGAGTTCAGAATATTTATCTGGAGGCCTGGTTATCTCTCACCTATTCCCGAAAATCCCGATCAAAAAGCTTTGTGGTTCTCCCTGCGCAATAGGATTTCTGCTAATATTGTGATTTTTAATCATACAGCTCCCATACTTGTGGCCGAGGACATCAGGGCTATTATGAGTATTGAGACACAACAAAAAGTAGAGACTACAGAAACCGAAATTTATTTCATTTACAATGAGGGAGATGCTGTTTATGCACGCCAGATAATTGATTTGCTGCAGGATGTTGCTACAGTGGTGCATACCGAAGTCTCGCTCAGCGCGGATCTGGATTACGAGACTTTTATAGCCGAGCAAGTTAAGCACTCGGTTTTACCTGTTATCTATTTCCGGAAAGCATCTTCCTGGGCTTCTTATTTTATACAACAGCTGTGGCGTTTGATAGGGGGTGTTTCTTCAGGAAAAACAATCCTTTTTGTGGGCGATGATGCTGAGCCCGAAAATCTTGACATCACTTTTGATGCCCCTAATGTGCAAACAATTATTACGGAATTTGATTTAATTCCTCTGGAAATCAAAGTGCAATTGGACAAGATTAAAGAACAACAAAAAGTATGAATAAACGTATAATACCATATCCTGGCCTGAGACCTTTTACCGAAGAGGAAGCTATTTTTTTCAAAGGCCGGGATTTACATATACATCAGATAATAAGCCAGCTTCAGGAAAGAAAAATTGTCATCGTTACAGGAGCTTCGGGTGATGGAAAATCATCACTTATTTATGCTGGCGTTGTGCCTAATGCCAGAGCTGGCTTTTTTAAAGCTGCTTTTAATCAGTGGGTTATTGCCGACTTCCGTCCCGAACGCAGCCCTTTGCATAACCTCTCACGGTCACTCTCCAGCGGATTGGCTATGGACGAGGACTTTGTTTTTAATGAATTGCAGTTCGGATTCTCTTCACTTGTCAATGTTTACAAACAAAGCAAATATTTCATTGATTACAACTCTTCGCAGTGGAAAAGCGCTTCCGATGAAGAACGGAAAAAACTGCGTTCCTCTGCTGCCAACCTCTTGATTATTGCCGACCAGTTTGAGGAATTTTTCACTAATCCGGAAAATTTTGCTGCTGGCAAACCTTCCATTGAGGCTTATACCACTGTTAATCTGCTGTTGGAAACCGCCAGAATAGCCCTGCGGGAGAATCTGCCTATTTATATCATCTTTACCATGCGTTCGGACTATATAAGCGACTGCGTGGCTTTCAAAGGTTTACCCGAATTCATCGGATTTAGCCAGTTTTTTGTTCCACGCCTCAAGCGTACAGAGCTGCGTCAGGTTATAGAGGAACCTGCCCGCCTGGCCGGTGGAAAAGTGGCTAACCGTCTGACCGAAGTCCTTATTAATGACCTGCGCGAAGGACACGACCAGTTGCCTGTACTACAGCACGCCCTTAACCGCCTCTGGCGTGTGGCAAATTACGGAGAGGAAGATCTGGATCTTATCCACCTTGCTAAAATTGGTGGCCTGCCTCCGGAATTTCTTGACGACAAGGATAAGGAAATCTTTGAACAATGGTTTGACAAGCTGGATGATAGACAGAAAGTTTATTTTGAAAATCCTTCGTTGAATAATGTCCTTAACTTACATGCTAATACGCTGTATGATAGTGCCTTTGAATATTTCAATAATAATGCGCCATGGGCAGAGAAAAATATCACAGAGGATGATGCTAAACTCATAATAAAAAAAGCATTTTTGGGCCTTACGCGTATTGACGAAGGCCGTGCTGTGCGTAACCGTATGACACTCCGCGAAATTACCCATTTGATTAATGACCCTCATATTAGTTTTGAGCATGTCAATGGCGTGATTAACATTTTCCGTGATCCGGATAGTACTTTTATCCGTCCTTTTATTAATCACGAAGATATTGATACACAGTATATTTCGCCGGATACTGTTCTGGATATTACTCACGAGGCACTTATCCGTAATTGGGAGCTGCTCAAGCAATGGGAAAAGCAGGAAGAGGAAAATTATAATGATTTCCTGGAGTTTTCAGTGCAGCTGAGGCGATGGTTGGATAGTGGAAAAAAGGAAGAATATCTTTTGCCCTTAGGACCACTGGCATATTTTGAGGCATGGTATCAGAGGGCTAAGCCAAATAAATACTGGCTGGCCAAGCATGACCGCAGTGAGACAGATATTAATAAAAAGCTGAAAAAAGCTGAGCGTTTAGATCAGCAAATACGGGAATTCCTGCAGCAGAGCCGCAGCCATATCCAGGCCATTGAGAGACGAAAAAGACGCGTTCGTAACATTATAGGTATTGTGACTTTAATTGTTGTGCTGATATTGAGCGGTCTCACTGCCTGGGCCATAAGGGAGAAACGTAATGCGGATATTCAGCGGCGTATAGCTGAAGAGCAGAAAGAAATTGCCGAAAAACAAAAAGCTATTGCCGAGCAGCAGAGAAATGAGGCGATTAAAGCAAATAAAATTGCCGAACAGCAGCGTATCAGGGCAGAGAAAGAGGCCTTGCGAGCCCTTAAACAAAAACGTAAAGCAGATAGCCTGTTAAAAGTGGCATTACGTATGCGTGCCATTGCTGAAGAACAACGGCAAAGAGCTATTGAAGAAGCACAAAGGGCCATGCGGGAGAAGCAAAAGGCTGATAGCCTCAGGATTATTGCCGAACAGCAGCGCCAGAAGGCTATAGAAGCCAGTAAACGGGCTAACCGTCTTAGCATACTTTCTCTGGCACAATCTCTGGCATATAAAGCTACTTCTTCCTATAAAGATGTACAGACTAATTTACTGCTGGCTTATTACGCATATCTGCTAAACAAGCAAAATGGCGGCGATCTATACAGCCCGGAAATTTATAAAGGCTTGTTTGCTGCTTTCCGCAAAATTAGTATGCCTTATACTTTTACTGTCTCTGCCAACCTTCAGGATTTTTATCCTATTGATAGTATTCACTATTATTATTTATTAAGTGATTGGACTACAGGGGTTTATAATACTAAAACCAGGAAGATAAAAACTTTAAAATTGCATAAATTAGCTGGAGCTTCCACTGTTGCCAGTGATATTGATAAAGTTTGGTGGAACCAGCCGGATAAAATTTTTGTTCTCTCATTATATAATGACTTTGATTATATTGATTTAGAGAAAAAGCAGCTTATTCGTGTTGATAAGGATGCAGATAAATTGAAGTTTGCTACAATGCTTGCTGATAACCGTATAATGGCTGTTTTTAATGATAAAATTGTGTTTTATAAAAGATACAAAAAGGGATTTGAAAAGGATAAAGTTGTTACCGGAGTTTTTAAAGGAAAAATTGCCAGAGTAGCGTTTAATAAGGATATTTTTTATATTTTAACTAAGGCAGGAAAAGTATTTACATATAATCCTTATACTGGCGAAAAAGCTTTGTTAGTGGATAATAATTTTGGTAGTCAAAATGGTGCATTTTCCCTGGCAATATCCCCGGATGAAAAGAGTTTGATTATTGGGGATATGTTAGGTAATTTGTATTTATATACCATAGGTGATAATGTGCGTAAAGTTTCGGAATTTTCTATTTCCTCGGCTGCTGTCAAGCAAATTTTATTTGATAATCAGATGAAAAAATTGTATGTATTAAGTCCTGATAATATTATTAACATTTATCAGGTAGGACATTATACCGAGCGCCCTATTTCTGTTAGTCCTACTGGTGAAAAAATAAAGCGTCTGTTTCTTGTAAATGATAAAGTTGTTGGAGCCAGTGATAATGGTACAATTTTCTGGATTTATCCCGAGCCATGGAAATACGCAAATATAATAAAACAACATATTACCCGTAATTTTACAGACGAAGAATGGAAAATGTTTTTCCAGAATCTTATACCTAAATTTGATATTGTAAATAAAAAATAAACCCAATGAAAAAATTTGTTGCCATATTTATTTTTATCCTCTCATTCACAGGTATTTGGGCACAAATAAACGTTACCTGTGATAATTATTCTTCTTATATAGGGCAATTGTATAATAACGGAAATTATTTCCAGATTTTGGAATATTCCGATTCTCTATTGCATTCGTGTAGGTTTACCTCACAACAGAAACTGAATATTTACAAATATTCTGCTGCTGCAGCTTACGAGCTTGATAATGATTCGCTTTTTTTGCTCTATGGTCATTTATTGTATAAAGTAGCTCCACATTTTACTTATCAACAGGGTGGAGATCCTACTCCCCTGGCTAAGTTAAAGCCCAAATTTGTAGTTTATCCCAGATACACCCTGGGTATGTCATTGGGGATGAACACTGTCTATGTGGATAGGATAAATATGTACCAGGTGATGGATTCAATGGATGTCTCAGAGCCGTATTATTCATTCCCGGCTCTTACGGCCAGTCTTGTTTTTCAGTATAATTTAAGCCGTATGTTTTCTCTGGCTTATTACGGAGGCATTTATTTTTCCGACTATTATAAAAGAAACTATTTTTACAATGGCTTTTTAACTACTGTATATAAAGAATCCGTCCATGGCATTTCTAATCAGTGGTTGGTAAAACTATCGCTGCCTATGCGGCGCATTACTAATATTACTCCATATATCATGGGCGGCGGATTTTTTGATTTTAAACTCAAAGCTACAGCCAGAATTTCGCTTATCAAAAGTTCTGATAGTACTTTATATCCTGATTTTAAAATGCCTTCAACTACTTCTTCTACAATATATTACGATATTTTTTCCAAGCGCCCTATGCGTTATATGTATAATTATGGTTATACTGTTGGATTGGGAGGAAATTACAGTTCCGAAGATTTCTCCTTTTTTGCCGAAGTGCTGTTTCAAAAAGGATATATGCTTTATAATAATCCCAATATCAGGTATTTAAATTTTGTCTTGCTTAAATATTATTATGTGGATAATGATATTATCCTGAACAAACTTTTTATCAGGATTGGCTTTACATATAATTTCAAATATAAAGTTGAAAGAAGATGAAAAAAATTAAAGGCTATATAATAATTGTTTTGACCTTAATGCTTTTTTCGTGCAGTTATAAAGATAAATATAATCTTGTGCCACTGCAGGATATGTCGGCAGTGGCTTATAATTTGAAACTTACAGGTCCTGCGGTGAATATTGATACTATGGCTTATACCATTGTGGAGAAGCAGGATAAATTCTTTTTGGCTGCTTTTGATACCCAGGGGAAAGTATATTTGATAAACGATGTCTCCAACTTGTTTACAGGAGATTTTGCTTATGATAAGCTGCTCAAAATAGAATATTATTACCGTCAAGGCTTGTTTTGGGTATTTATGAAGTCAGAGAATGTGCGCTATCCTTTTAAAATTGCCGAAATTAACCCCTCTGATGGAACTGTTATCAAAGAGTTTATGCCTTCATTACCTCGTAATCCTTCTGTCATAAAAAACCGTTTTATTGCTCCGGCTTTTTCTGATACCAGCCTGAAAGTCTTTGTTTTGCAGGAATATCTGGATTCTTTGCAACGTTTCCATAAACACATTATTAAATACGCTTACCAGGGAGATTCGCTTGTGCCTGTCTCCTATTGGAATATGGATAGCACAGGTGTGCTTACTGTCTGGTATCAGTTTATTTTAAACAATGATAAACTCTATTTTTATCTTGTCCAGGATTATGAAGTAAATGATTTGATCTATGCCTTTTGCTATGATGAGAAGACCGATTCTATGTCTGCAAAGGTTTTGACCGATTATTTTTTGCCTATTTATTATGTTAATCTTTATCCAGGACAAATTTTTGTTACTGTACATGCGCCTCAAAACTATTTTTTTCCGGCAATTTATGACTTGAACAGGTATTCTTATGTGGTAAAATTCCTTAAGCAAAAATATAATAATTACGTTGCCCTTGCCGGCATTACCCACCAGGATACTACTTTGACCGTGGGATATGTAAGTCAGGTATTTTTTGATAATTTCAACTTTGCTAATTATAAGAGAATAAATGGAGTCTTTTCTTCTGCAGCTTTTATATACAATGATGTGATGTCTGGATCTGCAGATACTTTGATTTTTACCAAAAAAGAAGCTCTTAATGATTTTATCCCTTACGGAATTATGGATAATGGTAAAGGCTATACTATTATAGCACGCACCGATGCTTTTTCTTATTTCCCCGGAGTGATAGTATTAAAAACTGATTATTCGGGTAAAACTGTAAATGCTTTTTAAAATGCAGAATATTAGTGTGTTGACATTAATTGTATATATTGTTTTATTGATATTGATAATTGTATTATTGGTGATGGTCTTGACCATGAAAAAGAGATTTAAAAGAAGACTGATCAGGATTTTAGAAGAATATAATACCCGTATCCGTGAGTATGAAGAGGAAATTAAACGCTTGAATTATATTATCTCAGAATACAAAACAAAGTTAAAAATTTCTGGAAAAGAAATTGAAGTTAACCTTAATGACCTGGACGTTAATGAATTGCTTTTGCAAAAACAGGATCTGGAACGAGAGCGTCAGCATTTGAAGGAAAAAACTAAAAGATTGTGGGAGCAAAGCCTGGCTATTCATAAGGAAAAGGAGCGTATAGACCAGCTGCGCCGTGAAATTGAGGCACGCCACAAAGAAATGGTGGATAGCGTTAACTATGCAAGTAGAATTCAGGCTGCTTTGCTGCCCAAAAAAGAATTTATGCAACATCTCTTTAAGGAATTCTTTGTCCTGTGGTTGCCCAAACAAATTGTCTCCGGAGATTTTTATTGGGTGAAAAAAATCCAAAACAGACTTTTTATCGTTGGCGCTGACTGTACCGGCCATGGGGTGCCAGGCGCTTTTATGTCCTTGTTGGGGATTTCTTTCCTTGAGCAGATTATTTCTGCTAATCCCTGGATGGATGCTGCGCAAATTCTGGAACAGATGCGTATTTCTGTTATTAATGCTCTTCAGCAGTCAAAAGACTCTATTACAAAAGATGGTATGGATATGGCCCTGGTCATTGTGGATACTAATACTAATAACGCACAATTTGCTGGGGCTAATAATCCAGCTTATCTTATACGTGATAACCAACTGATTGAGTTTAAACCTACCAAAAACCCTATTGGAATATATTTCAGACAGAAACCTTTTGAAAAAATTGATTTTCAGCTGCAGGAGAATGATGTTATTTATTTGTTTTCTGATGGATATGCAGACCAATTCCACGGACAAACTGGACATAAACTTACCAGGAAAAGGTTTAAAAAGCTGCTTCTGGATATGAATGCCGAGAATATCCCTGTGTCCCAGCAAGGAAAATTCCTGGAGCAGTTTATTCGCGATTGGATCGGACAGGCCCGACAAATTGACGATATTATGGTTTTTGGTATTAAGTTTTAATTTCTTTCCTATCTTTGCCTAATACAAAATATTGTTAATTATGACCAGACAATCTTTTGATAAACAGTGGATTGGCCTTGTCTTAGGCCTGGTTTTCCCTTTGCTTGGGGTTTATATTTTTTACCTTGTGAATGATTTTAAAATGTCTTTTGACCTGTTTGTTACCCAGGCTGTAGAAATGCATCTAACTTCTAAAATATTGAGCCTGGGCGTATTGGCTAATCTTGCCATTTTTTTTATTGCCATAGGGCTTAAGTTGGATAAAACTGCCAGAGGAATTATAGGATCTACTCTTATTTATGCTGGTGTGATTTTAATTTTCAGGTTCTTGGTTTAAGCTATGATAATTTTTACCTTTGTGCACTAATTAAAATTTATCTGAATATGGCTTTATATCCAAGGAAAATTAAAGGGTTTAGAGATATTGACGCTTCGCTCAATGCTGTTAGATGGCATATTATTACTAAAGCATCGGAAATTTACCAGCGTTATGGTTTTGATCATTGGGATACCCCTGTTTTGGAATATGCCGAACTTCTGGGTAAATATCTTCCGGATACCGACGAGGTGGCTGATGGGATTTACTCTTTCCGTAATCCTGAGCTTGAGCCGGTTTTTGACGACAAAGGCAATGAGGTCAGGGATGAAAGTAATAACGTGGTGATGACCAATCATTTCCTGACAATGCGTTATGACCTTACTGCGCCTCTTGCACGTATGTATTCCCAAATGGTCTGGGATCGTTTTATCCATAATCAGCTTAAAGAAGGACGTGCACCTTTGCTCAGACGTTTCCAGTTTGGCCCGGTTTTCCGCTTTGAGGCAAAATTGGACCCGGGACGCTATCGTGAATTCTGGCAGTTGGACTTTGATACAGTGGGATCCGATGATGTGGCCGTGGATGCCGAAAATGTGATGGTCCTGGCCGATGCCCTGGAAAATATCGGAATTGAACGCGGAAAATATCTTGTGCGTATTAATAACCGCAAAATAGTCAAAGGTCTATTACATAGCCTTGGTGTGGAAAATATTGATAAAGAAAATGACATATTACGTATTATTGACAAGGCCGACAAAATAGGTTTTGACGGCGTGGCCGCTGAGCTCGGACAAGGACGAAAAGATAAAACTTCCGGAGCTTTTATTGCCGGCCTTGGCCTTGATAATAAGCTTATTGATGCTATAATGAAATTTTTACAGTCATTTGATCAGGGCGCTTCTCGTAATCAGGTATTGAATCAACTGCAAAACCTTGGAATTGATGATGAAACATTCTCTCAAGGCCTGGAGGAATTGAATAAAATCAGTAGTATTCTTTACTCACTGGGCTATGATGAGCAACGCGCAATCTTTGATCCGACAATGATACGCGGAATGGGATATTACACCGGCCCTATCTTTGAAGTGGAATACCTCGGCACATACAAAGACGAAAAGGGTAGAGTACGCCGCGTGGGGTCTATCTCCGGAGGTGGACGCTATGATGGGCTTGTACAGCGCATCCTTGGCATAAAAGTTCCTGCTACTGGTGCCTCCATCGGAGTGGACAGATTGGCAGAGGTGCTTATTAACCAAGGCCTTGTGCCAGAATATAATGGTCCTGTATTGATAGTGGTCTTTGACGATAATATGATGCTGGAGTATCAAAAAATTGCAGCTCAACTCCGCCAGGCGGGCATTGCTACTGAAATATATTACGGTGCCCGCCGTGGACTTAAACAGCAACTCTCTTATGCTGATAAAAAGAACTCGCCTCTGGCGCTGCTGCTTGGTGAGGATGAACTCCGACAAAATGTCATTACTGTGCGTGATTTGCGCCTTGGCAAGGAAATTGCCAATACCATTACAGATAAAAATCAATGGAAACAGATGGTGCAAACACAAGTGCCACTGGACCAGATTGTTGAATATGTAAAAAATAAACTTCAAAAATAATTGCCATGGCTGACGAAATGGTTATTACCAAGGACACTACTATAGAAGACCTTGTTAACAAGGTTCCCGGTGCTGTTAAATACCTTATGGAGCACGGTATACGCTGTATCGTGTGTGGAGAACCTATCTGGGGCACTCTGGAAGAGGCTGCTGAGGAAAAAGGTTTTGGACCTGAGGATATTGAAAAATTTGTCAGGGATTTGAACGAACTATACAAAAATCCTCCTGAGGAAGAAAAGGAACTCAAGGATGTTAAAAAAATAGATGTAAAGAAAATGGATATTGACAAAGACGAATAATTAATTTTTTGAAAGAGGAATAAAAAAGGCGAGCCGCCGCGCGGCTCGCCTTTAGTTTTGTTACTTACCTTGGTCTTAGAATTCCAGACGGAAGCCAAGGTTAAAGGTACGTGGCAGGCCTACAAATACTTCTGCGGTATTAACGTCGTGGTTGTATTCGTGATTTGGTCCATACCAACCATTATAACGGCTGTTGTCTGTAGCATCAGATACGTACAGTGCATTAAGAGCATTAAATACGTGTCCGAAGAAGGTCAGGGTCATGTTATTTTTCAGAGGTCTGCGATAAGAGAAGTGCAGGTCAAGTATGTTGTAGTTAGGCACTTTCCATACCTGAGCACGGTCGTTTTCGTCTGTACGGCTTGTAGGTTCAAAGTTTGCATAGTAATCCATGTAATAACGATCTTCAATCTGGATGTTGAGACCTTTAATAGGTTTGAAACCAAGCATTGCAGCAAACTGAGACTGAGGAGCATCACCCACTTTCAAGCCCTTAGTGTAGTATGTTTTTGTTTCAACAGTAACTTGGCCTGTCTGGTCATCATAGCTGGAATACTGACCAGAAACATCGTTCAGATATACCCAATTACCCTTAGATCCAATCAAGCTAACATCTAACCATTCAGTTGGGTGGAGATAAGCTTCCAGCTCAATACCTTGATGCAATTCTTTCATACCTGTAATGAATACAAGCTCCTCTCTACCAGTTGTTTGGTTGTATGTACCGATGGAAATAGCACGGTCTTTCCACAGAGTATAATAGTAGTTACCACGGATGTCAAACAGATGCGTTGGGTTCTTATAAACAAAACCCACCTCTGTTGCTTCAAATACTTCGTTCTTTGGATTTGGAGCAATAGCATAGATACGGTCGTTAATTACGTTGTCAAAAATAGGAGTCTTGGAGATGTAACCCAGGTTAATATAAGTTTTCAGACCCTCAATTGGACGATAGCTGAACCCAGTCTTAACCTGATACCCCATCATTGGTTTGGCTTTGAGAACAAGCTCATGTCCTGGATTATTAGGATCCTGCTTGAAGTGATTGTAATGGGCATATTTAATGAAGGAGTTTCCTAAGGTCAGGTAGGTAGTGAATTTATCATTAGAGTATTCAACCTGGCCGTAGTATCCAAACCACTGAACCGTATTTGTGAAGTAGTAAGCAATCTTATCGCCAAGCTGTTTAACAGTATCATTAGGATGAAGCTCATCACCTGTAAAGATAAATCCTTGTCCGCCCAGAAGGTCACGTACCTCACGGAAGTGAGAAATCTGAGCATAACGTCCGTCAATACCAAAGTTTGCTTTGAGGTTATCGTTAAACAGAATACGGAGCTTGGATAGAATACCAAGTGTCCACTGTTCATTAACACTATTACGTAGGATACCTTGGGAGTATCCGCCCTGATTGTTTGCAATAGTAGCGTTCCAGTCAGCTACGCGGGAAGGGTGATTAGTGTAGTCCCATGTGAGATGTCCATAAGTTCCGCTACCACCACCTTTACCGCCTGAGTAGTAAAGAACAGTAAAGAGGGAAACTTTCTTGCTGAAGTGGTTATAAATGTTCAGGTTAACCAGTGGTTTGTGATAATAGTTTTCACGTTCGTTGATGAATTTAGCGTTATGACGTTTGTGAGCTTTGCCATTCCACCACTGCTGACCATCATAATTAGGATCAACATTGTTCCAGTTTTCATTGTAGAAACGTCCACGTGGATCCTGCATTTTAGGAGTGTTCGGATCACCACCCAGAGCTACGTAATAATCATGGTCGTAAGCAGCCAGGTTCTGTTTGTACAGGTTCTGTCCGTGACGCTGAGGAGCTCCCAAAGCGTAAAATTCAATCTTGTTCTTATCATTAATTTTGTATGTAGCACCTACATAGTATGCCCATGCATCTGTCCAGGTCTTGTCAATGATACCAGGTCCGTATTTACGTACAAAGGAAGCACTCAGAGCAAACTTGTTATTAATCATTCCTGTGTGATAAGTAATAGTAGTCTTGTAAAGACCATACTTCCACTGCTTGGCAATATCATCACGGAACAGGGTAATTTCAGATTTAACAACGCCTCCGCGTTTTTTAGCTGCAGGACTGGTAACGATGTTAACAGTACCACCAATTGAAGGAACTGCCAGGTTAACAGCGCTCATACCACGCTGGAGCTGAATGGAACTGGTAGCATCAGCAATACCATCCCAGTTGGACCAGTAAACCCATCCGTTCTCCATATCGTTAACCGGCACACCGTTAATCATAATAGCTACGTTACGCTGGTTAAAGCCACGCACATTAATACGGGAATCACCAGAACCACCACCCTGGGCAGTAGCATAAACACTTGGAGCAATGTTCATTGCCAGAGGAATGTCGCGAGCACCAAGGATTTGCTCTATCTCACGGCGTCCGATGTTGGACAAAGCAACAGGTGTTCTTTGCTCTGAGGCACGTTCGGCTACAACATAAATTTCATTCAATTCTGTGGAGGTAGGTTTCAAGGCAATAATACCCAGATTTACCACTTTCTTACCTGCCAGCTGAACATCAATTGTTCTGGCTTCATATCCCACATAAGATACTTCAATGGTAACCTGATTACCCGGAATTTTTAATTCAAAATTACCATTGAGGTCAGTCATAGTTCCTTGTGTGGTACCCTTTACGGCCACGCTTGCTCCTATTAGCGGAGTGTTATACTCCGCATCCATAACTGTACCCTTGACAAGTGTTTGGGCATTAGCAAAATAAATACCCAAAAGCAAGGTCAAAACAGCCAAAAAGAATCGTTTCATAAAAACAAAGTTTTAGGTTTCCGTTTCAAAGCTATCTTAAATTTAAAAAAATTTCAAATTTTTATTTTTTTAAATAATTTCTAACTTTGTATTTTGCGTGTATGCCTCATTGTAAATTGCTTTTGTTTAAATGCTAACTGCGCTTGTCTTAGGAATAATTCTTTCTCTGGATTCTTTATCTGTTTCTCTGGCCAGTGGAATAGCCTATCCTTTCTTGTCTGTCGGTCGTAAATTCATGTTTTCAACTGTTTTAGCTTTTGTGCAATTTTGTTTTTTTCTTTCCGGACAAGCTATTGCTAAATTTACCTTTTACTTTATTAATGGGATTAATAGCTGGTTAGCCTTTTTTCTTTTGGGATTTTTAGGGGTGAAAATGATTTTGGAAAATGAGCAAGCAAATGTTATACAGGATATAAAGTTAATCAGGATGTTTCTTTTTGGCATAGCCACAAGTGTGGATGCACTTATTGTGGGATTTGGCATATCAGGGATGAATAAGGATAATTATTTTTTATCTGCTGTAGTTATTGGCGCCGTCACTTTTGTTTTTTCTAATATGGGCTTTAATATAGGTAAAGCAATAGGATTAAAATGGATGAATATTGCCAGATATATTTCTGGGGCTATTTTGTTGTTGTTGGCTATCAAGATATTATTATTTTGAATAAAATTTTTAAGGAAAAAATTTGCAGGATTTCTCTGGAATAAATATCTTTGCATCGCCTTTGTTGCTGAGGGTTCTCTGAAATAGACGGTCTGGTAGTTCAGCTGGTTAGAATGCCGGCCTGTCACGCCGGAGGTCGCGGGTTCGAGTCCCGTCCAGACCGCCTCTAAAAAGCCGCCATATAGGCGGCTTTTTTTTATTTTCTCGCCTCCCGGATAATATTAATATATTCCTGAGCTGATTTGCGTAAAGTTCTATTGAGGGTTTTGTAATCAACTTTGTATAGCCCAAAACGTTTGCTAAATCCAAGATTCCATTCAAAATTATCCATAAGCGACCAGTAAAAATACCCTCTTACGTCATATCCATCCTTGATGGCTTTGCTTACGGCATAAAGAGATTGTTTGATAAACATTCCTCGCCTGTTATCCAAAGAATCTGCTATGCCGTTTTCTGTGATAATAATTGGCACACCAAGTTTGGAAATGCGTTTTATTGCCCGATAGATTCCTTCGGGATAAATACCATAGTCCATATCTGTCATGGTTTCACCGGGATAAGGCAAAGGTGTTAACGCAGCGTCAAGATTTTTATTGAATTTGAATGCATAATGCGAATAATAATTTAAGCCTATGAAATCCAGGCTTTTACTGATGTATTGGATGTTTTCCTTATAATTAACCATTGTTGGCATATAAAACCGGAATGTGCCAGTAGAAAAGGCCTTCAGGACGGATTCGTTGAAATTTAGGTCGGCAAAGTAAGCTATTATGTTGTCCGCAAGGTTCCATTTGCGATACGGGTCCATTTGGGTGATGTTCTTTACTATGCCGATTTTGCTATCTCTTCCATCAGGCATGGCTTTAAGAGCATAATAAACCTTTACATGAGCTTTGAGTAAGTTTGCTAATACTTTGGCAGTTAATTGTGGATCCCGTTTGCCCGGAGGATATTCACCTGAAAAATAGCTTGAATAGGCAAAGACAACAGGTTCATTAATAGTGCACCAGTATTTTACCCGGGTGTGAAGGGCTTTATATACCTGCTGACTGAATTCAACAAAATATTTAATGTTTTTTTCATATTCAAAAGCTCCTGAATCCTGAAACCAGAGAGGATAAGTGTAATGAAACAGGGTTACCACAGGAGTAATTCCGTATTTTTCCAGTGTATCGCACATTATTTGATAATGGCGCAGGGCAGATTTGTCTATGCTGTCCGGCGTAGGCATTATTTTGCTCCACGATACCGAGAATCTATAAGCATTCACCCCAAGCTTTCTCATTAATTGTATATCACTTAGGTATCTATGCCAGTTATCATCAGCCAGACCGGATTTTTGGCCCCCAGCAATAGTAGGCCCACCTTCGGGCAAGCTTTGTTTTTCCCACCAGCCCCAATTGTTAATATCCTGGTGTCCTCCTTCTACTTGATGGGCAGCTGTGGCTACTCCCCACATAAAATCTTTTGGAAAGTTTATTTCCGAAGTATTAATTTTTCGCCAGTTCCATTTGATGATTGGGTCTTTTGTCCTGAAATACAGCAATAAACCAAGATATATTATTGCTATTGCCAGGATGATTTTAATGAAAATTTTTAGTGTTTTCATAATTTTCTGGAATTTAGGAGATATATTTAGGTTAAGATAATTTTTTAGGAAAAAATTTGCAAGATTTGTATAGAATAAATATCTTTGCCTCGCCTTTGATGCTAATGGTTCTCTGAAATAGACGGTCTGGTAGTTCAGCTGGTTAGAATGCCGGCCTGTCACGCCGGAGGTCGCGGGTTCGAGTCCCGTCCAGACCGCTAAAAACGGGACGTCTAAAAAGGCGTCCCGTTTTTTATTTTTACGCTTTTTCTTGAAAAAAATATTGTCTAACAGCTTTCTTCTTATAGCTTGTTTTTCAGATTTTTACTCTTTGATATCCTTCTGATAACAAAAAGTCGGGAAATTTTTTTATACATCCACATCCCGCATAAGATACTGGGAATAATCTTTTTGTATTGGTTTATAATCCTCTTTGAATAAAGGTGAGGTTATTATGAAATCGGCGGTGGAACGGTTCATTGCTGTAGGAATATTGTAGAGTGTAGCTATTCTTAACAGTGCTTTAACATCTACATCATGTGGCTGGGGCTGCATCGGGTCCCACAGAAAGATGAAAATATCAATTTTGCCTTCGGCAATGAGTGCACCCAATTGTTGGTCTCCTCCCAGGGGCCCGGATTTGAGTTTGATAATATTAACCTCTTTGGTTTGCTTTTTTAGGGCTTTTTCCACCAGGCGTCCGGTTGTGCCTGTGCAATAGAGAACATGATCTTTGAGTATTTCCCAGTTCCATTCTACCCATTCAATCAAATCCTTTTTGCGGTTGTCATGAGCTACCAGGGCAATGTTTTTCTTAATTACAGACATAGGCAGTGGTTTTGGAATTGATTACCAAAAATGCAAAAACTTTCTATCTTTACACAAAAAATATTTTTTATTATGCTAATTTATAAGTCTCATTATATTACTGCTAATTATCTTGAAACAAGATATTTACTGCATATCCAGTGGACTAAGCCTGCAGATTTGCTTGATGAAATTGGATATTATTCCGAGGTGGCAAAGTTTTTTAAAGAACGCCTTAAACGTCCTGGACGCCTGCTTCTATGGGATTTTTCTGTGATTCAGGATAGAGTTGACAGTCAGTTTTTCCTGTGGATAGACCAGCATATTTTACCTCAGCTTTTGTCTGTTAAAATTCAAAAAGTGGCTTACATCCTCACACGTGAGGAATTGATGCCTTATATTACTGTAGGCGAGATTAGTTTGGATGGGAAAAATTTTATACGGCAGATATTTCCCGAACAGCCACAAGCTATGCAATGGCTCACACAGGATGCTGACAGGGTAATCCGTGGCCCCGAACGTCATCATCACCATTAAATATATAAAGGATGAAAAAACAAATTTCTATCTCAGATAAGATTCATTTGGCTGTGCCTGATACCCGTCTGGGTGCTATATATGCCAGAGTGGACTATGGTCCAGCTTCTTCGGCACTGCTGGAAGCTATTGACAGGGAAGCTCGTCGTATTGCAGCTATGGATATATCGCAGATAAAGGATATTCCTGCAATTGCTGCCACACGCAGGGCATACCGTGCCCTGGGTAAGGAACCTGCACGTTACCGTCCTTCGGCCGAAGCCCTCTATCGCCGTCTGGCTCAAGGCAAAGGCCTGTATCAGATTAGCAACATAGTGGATACTATTAATCTGGCTTCAATCATTACTGGATATTCCATTGGTGGGTATGATTTTGCAAAAATTTCTGGTGATATTCTTTTTGACGTGGGCAGGGCGGAAGATGTATATGAGGCTATTGGTCGCGGAATTATCAATATTGAAAACTTACCAGTGTTCAGGGATGATCTTGGTCCTTTTGGTAGCCCTACCACTGACTCTGTTCGTACTATGATTACCGATCATACCAGAGAAGTGCTACTTATTGTTATAAATTTTGGAATTACACGGAGTTTTCAGCAGGATCTGGATAAAATTTCTGATCTTCTGATACAATATGCAAATGCCAGAGATATTGATGTCCAGATAATTGAATAATGCAAAACTTTTAATATAAAATATGACTTTTCTTTTTTATTTATTTGAAAGTTTTTTATCAAATTTGTTGAAAACTAAAACAAAAAAGTATATTGAGCTATGGCTAAGAAACATAATTTTTACGCAGGGCCTGCTATTCTGCCCGAGAAGGCTTATAAAATGACTATCCAGGCCATCAAGGATTTTGCCGATACTGGTATTTCAATAATGTCTATCTCTCACCGTAGCAAGGAGTTCGGCGAGTTAATGGAAAAAACTCAAAAATTAATGCTGGAATTGCTGGATGCACCTCAGGGATACAGTGTTTTGTTCCTCGGAGGCGGAGCAAGCACTCAGTTTGGTATGGTGCCTATGAACTTCCTCAAAAACAAAGCTTTTTATCTGGATACTGGCCGTTGGGCAAGCAAAGCTATTGAGGATGCCAAGCTGTATGGTGAAGTTATCACTGCCAGCTCCAAGGATAAAAATTACAATTATATTCCAAAAGACTACACTATTCCGTCAGATGCCGATTATGCACATGTTACTACTAATAACACTGTTGTAGGCACTGAGCTTAAGCATGATATTGACAGTCCTGTGCCACTGATAGCTGATATGTCATCTGACTTTCTTTCCCGTCCTGTGGATGTTTCTAAGTATGTTATGATTTATGGTGGTGCTCAGAAAAACATTGGACCTGCAGGTGTAACATTCGTTGTCATTAAGGATGAATTTGCTCATAATGCCCTTGTTCCCGATCGTCCTATCCCAAATATGCTGCGTTATACCACTCACGTGGATAAAAAGTCCATGTACAATACTCCACCTGTTATGAATATTATGGGAGTATATGCTACTTTGCTCTGGGTTAAAGAGAATGGAGGTCTGGAAGCTATGCGTCGTCGTAACGAGGAAAAAGCTAATATGCTCTATGAAGAGATTGAACGTAATAAGATGTTTGTCCCGAATATTCCTAATCCAGAAGACCGTTCCTTGATGAATGTTACTTTTGTGATGGCTGAAGAATACAAGGACCTGGAAAAAGAATTCGTGGACTTTGCCACAAAGAAAGGTATGGTCGGAATTAAAGGCCACCGTTCTGTTGGTGGTTTCCGAGCTTCCTTGTATAATGCCCTGCCTTTGGATAGCGTAAAAGCTCTGGTTAAGGTTATGCAGGAATTTGAAAAGAAATATGCTAAATAATTAGTTTTTCAAGGATTTTTTCTTTGGTGGATGTCCAATTACGGACATCCACTTTTTTATTTATATCGTTGTCTGACTGCCTCAAATACCAGTATTGCTGCCGAGACGGATACATTAAGTGAGTCCAGCTCACCTCTCATGGGTATCAGTATATTTTTCTCTGCCTGCTGGCGGAAAGGCTGGCTCAACCCTTGCGCCTCGCTTCCTACAGCTATAGCAGTTGGTAGTGTCATATCTATTTCGTAATAAGGTACACTATCCTGTAATGTGGCACTAAAAAGACGGATATTTTTTTCTTTTATCCAGGCAAGGACTTCCTCTGAGTTTCCAATGCCTATTGGCACAGTAAATACTCCGCCAAGACTGGATCGGATGATATTGGGATTATAAATATCTGTGATGGTATTAGCCAGAATAAAAGCATCAATCCCTGCAGCATCTGCTGTGCGGATCATAGCTCCGATATTGCCCGGTTTTTCTATATTTTCAGCAATCAAAATCAAAGGATTAGCCGTTAATTTGATGGAGTTTAAATCGTGATTTCTGCTTCTGGCCAGGGCAATTATACCTTCTGTAGAATCTCGGTAAGCAAGTTTTTCATATACTTCCTGGCTGATTTCTATGACCTCCCCTTCGTATCTACGTGACCCAAAAAGTTTTTGTATTTGCTCGTACTTAATTATTTCCGGGTTGTACAGAATGCTATCAATTTCATATCCTGCCTTATGTGCCAGTCGTATTTCTCTTTTTCCTTCTATGACAAATTTTCCTTCCTTTTTGCGCAGAGAGCTTTTTTTCTGCAGAGAAGCCAAATATTTTATAAATGAATTTTGACGGCTCGTTATTTTTTTCATTCCTGAATTTGTTATAAATTTCAAAAGCAAAATTAAAAAAATAAGTTATGAAATCCGTTTTATCGGCTATAGGGCTTTTACTTTTGTATTACGTTATTATTGTGGTGAGTACTACTTTTTCTCCTGCCTTGTTTATGAATATTCCAGCAAGTCCTGCTAATAAACATGTTGTAATAACTGCACATCGTGGAGCAGGAGGCTATGCTCCTGAAAATACCCTGGCAGCTATCCGTAAAGGACTGGCTTCTGGCGCTGACCGCATAGAAGTAGATATACACCAGTCCAGGGATGGTCAGTTGTTCATTATGCATGATGCTACTGTGGATAGGACTACTAACGGTCATGGATTATTAAAAAATTTTACTTCTGATTCCCTGAAAAAACTTGATGCTGGCAGCTGGTTTTCTCCTGAATATAAAGGGGAGCCTATACCTACCCTGGAAGAAGCTTTTAAGCTTATTAACGGAAAAGCTGTTTTTGTAGTGGAATTGAAACATGGTTCGGATGTGTATCCCGGAATTGAGGAAAAGGTTATTGACCTTATCCGTAAGTATAATGCTTATTCATGGGTGGTTATACACAGTTTTGACGATAAAGTCCTGGAGCGTTTCCATCAATTGGACCCCAGGATTACACTGCATAAGTTATTTGTCTTTAAAACAAATTTCTTCCCTTTAATTTATGATTTAAAAGTACATTTTGGTAGCCTGAAGGATTATAATTACGTTAAGGAAATAAGTGTGTATTACAAGTTTGTTAACAAACCTCTGATTAAGGCTGTCCATCGTATGGGTATGAAAATTAATGCCTGGACAGTGGATGATCCCAAAATAGCCCAACGACTGGTAAACATGGGTGTTGATGGTATAATAACCAATTACCCTGTGGAAATTGCTCGTCAAATAAACTCTGAAAAATAAAATAAGAAATTTAAATTTGCGTGTAATAGAAAGATGGCAAAAATTTTGAATTATAGTAAATAAAAAAACAGATTTAATTATGAAAAGAACTTTTTTATTCATATTGGCAGTGTCCTTTATTTCCTTTGCCGGCGGAAGTATATTGTATAAATTGTTGTGGAAAAGTGAGGGAATGGCCGTCCGTCAGTCATCTTATTTTCTACAGCTTCCGCCAGATAACAATACTTATTACTGGTTTGATGTTAGGGTCAGGACTAATTCCAAAGACCACCGTTACAGGATTATTGGTGCGAGCAATGGAGTAATGAGCGGAAGTATCAAAAAATTTCAAAAATATTTATGGCGTAATCTGGCTAACAGGCGTATAGCCATAGGCCCTTTTTTATTTCCTCAGGATGCTCAGAAAGCTCTGGTTATTTATAAAGCTTTTTCCCGTATAAAAAC
The DNA here is from genome assembly GCA_964649975.1 of uncultured Bacteroidales bacterium. GTDB lineage: Bacteria > Bacteroidota > Bacteroidia > Bacteroidales > S143-33 > S143-33. The sequence continues at coordinate 32,794 of CAZYSM010000021.1, forward strand.
AGTTGATGATTTACATAAATTGAAAGTACCTGATTTTGGACATGAAGTTTATTGGTTTGCCCTGAAATTTACGGAATCTCAAAGACTTAAATATTATGTCTTTGAGCATAACCCTGCAAGGGTAGAGTCAGGAACAGCACGTCAGTTTGTAGATGCTTTGTTCCAGACTTTGAATTATCAGCAAATTGCAATTGGTCCTTTTGAGGCTTATGACCGTACCGAGGAAGTAAAACGTATGTATCGTCAGAATGAATAGTTGAGTTATGAATAGAAATGGTTTTTACTTCTTATTATTGGTGCTTTTATTGTTTTGGGGCTGCAGACAGGAGAATTATACAATCACCAGCATGGGAAGCAGGCATAACAATATGCCTGCTCCTCCTTTTTATATGCATCTGAGAGGAAATTATCTGGATATGCCTGCAGCAATGGATGTAACGGTTATAGATTCATCTGTTGCTTTTACTTTGCTTTATTTTCCTTCCTACAACATTATTTCCGATGTAGTTGATTTATATAAGCAAGGTTTTGATTACCAGATTGTCTCCAGATATGATACTCTGGAAAAATGGGAGGTTAAATGGAAAGATGATACAGCAATTACATTAAAAATAAAATCTCCTTTGCGGGATACTGCCTATCTTTTTGTGGAAAATTATACCAGAAGTGCAAGATTAAAGGCCGCTGTGGTGGATACCACTGTGCTTGACCCACGTAATGGTAAAGAAGCTGTGGAAATCCGTCTTACCTCCGTATATTTCAGGAACAATAATCCATCCTTTTTGCCTGATAGTTCTGATTTGCTAAAAAAACGGGATAGTATTATCCATAGGGCAATGAAAAAAGTTATGTCGTATTCTCCTGAGGAGATAGATAAAATGTTTTTCCCTTTTAATTATGACCTGTTGGCCAATGTAGAATATAACAATAATGGGCTATTGGTCATTTCTTATAATTATTTTTCTTATACAGGAGGTGCTCACGGATATAATGATCTCACTTATTATAATATTGATGTAAATACCAGGCAGGTGTTGCACCTTTCGGATATAATGAAGACTGCCGGTCTAAAGGAGTTGATATATAAAAAGTTATCTCAGAAAGACATTGTTTTGTTCGTGGATGAGAATACTATTTACGTGCCTAAGAATTTTTTCATTAAAGGACGTAAAATTTATTTTGTTTACAATACCTACGAGATTGCTCCGTATGCAGAAGGAACGATAACAGTATCTTTTGATTTTAAAGAGATTAAGGATAGACTAAATCCGGAATTTTTACATAAATATTTTCCTGGTTTAAAGTTGTAGTCCCGGTTAATAACGCTTGGAAAAATCAATGGGGTGCCCAAAAAGCACCCCATTGATTTTTCATAATTCTTTTTCATACTTATTTGGAAAGTAATTTTTTTGCTACAGTACCCGGAGTGAAGGTAGCTGTCATTGCATCTCCGTCAACAGTCAAATTCCAGTCAATACGTTGAAAATCGTCAGAAATAACTCCAGTTGCCTGTACGGTATTCTGCCCAAGTTTCTGGCTTGGGAGAGTGATTTCCCTGTTTTGGTTTACAGTAGCATGGGCAGTTGATCCATTATTGAAAAAATTATGTATCAGAATGCCATTGGTAGTGGAAGTGTCTTCTACAATTTCCACTTGATAGTCCTGTGTGATATTTCCTTCGTCCAATGTACAGTGCCAGTTTCCTTTAATGTTGCTGATGATGGATACACTGTTCAGATCTGCCAGATCCTGATTGCATGAACTCATCCCAAGCATTAATAAACTGATGATTGTAAATGATAAAAGTAGTTTTTTCATAGCTTTATGATTTTTGTTCTATTGGCTAAAATTACAAAAAAAGCACCGGAAAGTAAATTCTTCCGGTGCTTTAATGTGTAAATAAGTGTCCAAAATTATAGATTAGCAATAATTGCGTCTGTCATCTCATAGGTGGAAGCCGCACCCTGTTTGATTACTTCGGGGCTGCCTTTTAGTTTGAGCATATCGTATGTTCTCACTTTACCTTCTTTGATGACTTTGGAGATAGCATTACGAATGCGGTCAGCTTTTTCCTGCTCTCCGAGATATTCCAGCATCATCCGGGCTGCTTCAATCATAGCAATGGGATTGACTATAGGGGTTTCATAATCAGCATATTTGGGAGCAGAACCGTGGGTAGGCTCAAAAACAGCCACTCTGGTTTGAGGATTATATTGAGCACTTGCAGCAAAACCTAATCCACCCACCAGGCCGGCAAAACCGTCAGAAACAATATCACCAAACATATTGCTGGCAACAATAACACCAAAATCTTCCGGGTTTTTGGTTAGCCACATCATCATAGCATCAATGTTAACATTCCATAGTTCTATGTCCTGGTATTCGTTTTGCTGCAATTCTTTAGCCATCTTGTACATCATTCCGGATGTCTCGCGAATAACATTAGGCTTTTCGGCAACAGTGACGGATTTATAACCATATTTCCGGGCATATTCAAAAGCTGCACGGAGTATTCTTTCTACAGCTCCACGTGTGAAAATCCTTGTGGATATGGCGATTTCCTCTTTTGGAACATTGCTGTAGTTCTTAGCAAATTTTGGATGGCTCATAAATGCTTTGTAAACTTCCTCGGGTGGATTAGACCATTCAACGCCACTGTATAATCCTTCAGTATTCTGGCGGAATATGGCCACGTCCACCAGGGGTTCTTCCATGGAACCATCTGCAGAGCGGCGTACAAAGTTCAATGGATTGCCAGGATATGTACGGCATGGGCGTAAACTTATTTCTAACTTAAAATGTTGACGCAAGCCAACTATAGGACTTGAATATGTTAGTCCTTTACCTTGCAGTTCCGGTGCCAGCTCTTTTGCAGCTTCGTCCTTGGGTTTGGATGTAATTGCTCCAAATAATGCAATTTTATGTTCTTCAAGGAGTTTTACAGTGCGTTCCGGTAAAGGATTGCCTTCTTTTTTCCAGAATTCCCATCCGATATCTCCGTAAATATACTCAGCGTCAAATCCTACAGCATCAAGTACTCTTATTGCCTCTTTCAATACTATTTGACCAATTCCATCACCAGGTAATGCAACAATTTTGTGTTTTGCCATAATTTATGAGTTTTTCGTTTTGTCTGATACAAAGATAATTTTTTCTAAAAATTTTGAAATTCTCTTTTGGGTTAAGCACTAATATTTTTTTAAGAAAAATTAACTTAATTGATGAGTTTGCATTCTTGAAATTTTATGTAAAAGTCCGGAAAAATTATTAACAAGTTAAAAATCCTTTACTTTTTGTTATATGTTTTGTTGCTGTGTATTAGAGAATTATACCTTTTGTCTTATGGTTTGTTTCTTTACTTTTTGTAAAATTAACTTTACTAAAAAGGGACGGAACATCAACACCATAAAATTATGTGATTGTGGAAAACTTGGGTAATTGATTGAAAATTAGTTTTTTGTCTTGTGGTTTACTTTTTTGAAAAAATGTGAGTAATTCTGTGGATATTGTAAATTAGTGGATAGGATTTTTAACCTTTTCTGAAATTTAAGGAGAAAATTGTGTTTTTTTATTATCCGGGTGTTTGTTTTAATCGTTTGATAATCAATTTAATAACTTGTGAGGCTTATCCATAGACATATAGCTGACTATATAATGTGCTTATTATCTATGAATTAACAGGTTTTCCACATTTTAATGTTTTTTGAAATTACTTTTGTGCTTTATCCCAATTCTGCATATTTCTAAGAAAAATCAAAATAGTTTTAGCTGATTGTCCTTAGGTTTAGTTTTGTATTCGTTTTTCTCTATTTCTAATAATTCCTGCTTTATTGCTTTGAGGAAACGGCTGGGTTTCATTTGCCATTGACGGTTTAATAAATATCGGCTTTTGGCGTGGCTTATATAAAGCAAGCGTTTGGAACGGGTCATTCCTACGTAGAGTAGGCGTCTTTCCTCCTCAATATTTGTGTCGTCTTTGTAAATGGTGTAGGGTAACAGTCCTTCTTCCAGGCCAGGGATAAATACACAGTCAAATTCCAGACCTTTGGAAGCATGCAGGGTCATCAAGGCTATGGCTTCACTATCAGTTTGATAATCATCTTGAATATCAGAGATTTTAATGCTATTGAGAAATTTGTGTAAATCAGGCTGGCCACTGGCTATATTAATAAGTCGTTCCACTTGATCGTTGTTAATCCCAGTTTTTTCCACTATTTGTTTTATGACTTCCTGGGTTGAAGTTTTTATATCAATGTCCTTTATTTTGGAAAGGTATGGCAGAATCTTTTGTTTGAGAAAATTATTGTCCGGATTAAGCAAATATTCCAGAATATCAATTATTTCAGAGACAGGTGGCATTTTATAAAAAGGTTTTTCGCCAATTATTTGATATGGGATGCTGTGGTCCTGAAAAGCCTTTATAATGGCCGGAAATTGTCGCTGTGTGCGCACCAGGACTGCAATTTCCGAAAGGCTGTTTATTATATTCTCTTCCGTGCCATCTGTAACATTGGAGTCAATTGAGAAAAAACGCAGTCCTCCTATTAACTTTTCTATCTCCCTTGCAATATATTCTGCTTCAGCTTTATCGCTGGGGTGATTGGATATTTTGATTTTAATGCCTGGTCTTAATGATTTGATATCCTGATTGTTGTTGATGATTAACGTTGATGCTTCCAGTATTTGTTGTGGTACTCTGTAACTTGTGTTAATTGTGTAAATCCTGGGTTGATATTCGTTTATAAACTTGTCTGTCAGGCTTTTGTCAGACCCTCTAAAACCATAAATGGATTGATTGGGGTCGCCTATGGCAAAAATATTTGCATCTTGATCTGGTGCAAGGATTTTAACAAAATCATATTGAGCTGGGTTAATATCCTGAAATTCATCTATTAATATCCATTGGTATTTTTTTCGTAAATTTTCCACTAAATCGTTATCCTCTTTTAAAATCTGGATTGTTTGATAAATCAAGTCATCAAAGTCAAGCAGTTGGTTGTTTTTCAGGTAATTATTGTATTTGCCAAGGATGTCTTTTATTTCTTCAGCAGGAATTGAATTTTTATTTTTTGTTATACTTATCTCACGGATTATTTTTCCTGTTTGCTGGGCTTTTACTCCGAGATTTTTCAGAATCAATCTCTTATCCTCATCTGTAATTATTATGAAGTTCTGGTCCGGAAATTTATCCTTTAAAATCCTATAGCCAAAGGCGTGGAAAGTGGAAACAGTGATTTTTTCTGCATATTCCGGAATAATTTGCTTTAATCTGTTTTGCAGTTCGCCAGCAGCTTGATTAGTAAAGGTTATGGTAAGGATATTTTCAGCAATTTCAGGATTACCTTTGACCAGGTAAGCTATGCGTTGGATCAAGGTGTATGTTTTTCCTGTGCCAGGCCCTGCTATCACCATTGCCGGGCCACCTTCGTGTTCTATTGCCTGTTTTTGTTCCTGGTTTATGTCTGTTTGAGTTTGTTTTGCCGCTTTTTCTATATTTTCCTGTTTGCCAGTATGTTTTTTTAGATCCCGAAAGCGTTTTACATCAAAATTTAGCAACGGACGCTGACTGTAGTCGTGCTTTGTCTCTGATTTTTCAAAAAGGACCTGATTGCCAAGCTTGGAAATTTCGTTTTTTTCAAACAGCTTGATTTTGCCGTATTCCCCGTCAAATCCTTCTTCTATTATGACTTGCCCCTGGCGCATACGCCGGATAGCTTCGGCCAGCAGTTCACCTGAGTGCTTTTTTATCTCTTGATAATCAGCTTCAAGCAGGATGTAATTCTCATTGCCTATCTGACTTATTGCACGGAAATATAAGTTATCCACCTTTTTACTGGCTGAACCGGTTTTATTTATCTCGCCAAGGATTTCCTTAAGCGGAATGATGTAATGAAATTCTTTTCTGTGAGGCCTCTCCAGTGGATTATCCCTGTCAGCCAGGGATGCTACACGATGGGCCACGCCCAGTGTCAATGGTTTGCCACATACCGGACAAATGCCTCCGTGTTCAAGGGTTTGGACGGGGTCAAAACGGACACCGCATTTGCGGTGTCCGTCGTAGTGGTATTTGCCTTCCTGCGGATAGAGGTCTATTGTGCCTACAAAATCCGGTTTATCCTGGTGTTTCATAGCCTCTATAACGGCCTGATAGGATAAATCGGTGCTGAAAATATTGGCATTGCGGCCGAGTTTTTCCGGCGAGTGGGCGTCGGAGTTGGAAATCATTGTGAATTTATCCAGAAATGAACAAATCCAGTTCATTGGCTGGTCAGAGGAAAGCCCGGTCTCTGCTGCCCAGATATAGCGGGTCATATCTTCAAAACATTCCTCTATGCTGTCAAATCCGGATTTGGATCCCAGCACTGCAAACCACGGAGTCCAGATATGGGCAGGAATGAAAAATATCCTTTCGTCAGTCTCCAGTAGCATTTCCAGCAAATCGCGGGCATCCATACCAAGGATAGGGCGTCCGTCCGAGGTGATGTTGAATTTACGGTCAGCAAGCTTGCGCTGGATTTTTTCCACAGCTTCAAAGTCCGGGGCCAGCACAACGTTGTGGATTTTTCTGACCTTCCCGTTTTTTTTGTAAATATTGCTGATTTCCGCACTTAACATAAAACGCACCTGAGGCGGGTCTTTTACAGGATTGTCCCGCACAAATTCCTTTTTCAGTCTGTAAAGTCCTTCTTCGGCTTCTTCCAGATGTTCCTTGAGTTCTGCAGTCCAGGCCGGATGCGTGAAGTCACCGGTTCCAACGACATTAACTCCTTTGATTTTTGCCCAGTAGTCAAGTTCCACAGGATTGAGCTGTTTACTCGTAGCTCGCGAAAAACGTGAATGTATATGTAAATCTGCAATGAATTTCATCGTTTAGCCTTTTTTCAAATTACACAAATTTGCATTTTTCTATTAAGTGATACAAAATTTTTTATTTCACGGATTAAGAATTATCTTTGTGCACTAAAAATCAATAAAAATTTTGTTTTATGGCAGGACGTTACACATTGTCAATGATTAAGCCGCGTGCCGTGCGCGAAGGATATGCTGGCGAAATATTAAAAATTATCACCAAAGACGGCGGTTTCCGTATTGCTGCAATGAAAATGTTGCGTCTGAGCAGGGCAGAGGCTATGAAATTCTACGAGGTACACAAGGATAAGCCTTTTTATAATGAATTGGTTGATTTTATGAGCAGCGGACCAATTGTGGCTTTTGTTCTGGAAAAGGAAAATGCAGTGGAAGCCTTCCGTAATTTTATCGGTGCTACTAATCCGGCTAATGCCGAACCTGGTACAATCCGTGCCCTTTTCGGTAAATCCATTCAGGAAAACTGCGTCCACGGATCAGATTCTGATGAAAACGCTCTCCGTGAAATCCGCTTTTTCTTCGCTGCTCACGAAGTCTTTGACAAAGACGGTAATATCGTGGAGTTTTAATGTGTTGATATATAGTTTGTTATAACAAAACAGGACGCCTGTAAGGCGTCCTGTTTTGTTAAGTAGCAAATTAGATTTTAGAACCCACTCCAGCTACTACTGCTGGCAAAACGGATTTTCTTAACACGTGCCGGGTTAATACACATAACCGGTATCTGCGAGGAATTGAATATAATTTGCTCGTCCCACGTGTCAAACATTGGCAAAGTTGTTTCAGCATTAGTGATGATCATTATCAGATCTGCATCGTTAACCACAGCATAATCAATGACTTGCTTTGCAAAGTTGCCTGCCCATTCACTCGGATTGCCTACAACATACCGCACACCATTTTGTTCAAAGCTATCTTTTATCTGCTTGATGATAACATTCATTTTTTTCTGCCAGATTTTATCCGACTCTTCTTTTGGAAAAATATGAATACGGGCATCAAAAGCCTTTGCAATGGTAATGGCCAGTTTTACTTTTTGTCTGTCGTCTGAAACAGGTGTGACCGGGAAAACAATATTACGATAACCACCGGTGTATTTCTTTTTCTGCACCACGATTGTAGGAACATCCGTGTTGTTAATGACTTTCAGAGCAAAACTTCCTGTTAATCTCTGGAAACCAACCTTGCCGTGAGTTCCCAGGATAACAAAACTGGCTTCAACGTCTTTTGCTGTCTGGCCTATTGTCTCAAAAATACTTCCTTCTTTGAGTATAGGAACAGTTTCTACTCCAAATTCATCTGCTTTTTCCTTGGCATAATCTTCAAGCCGTTTCTTCAAATCTTCTACTGTTTCTCCCTTTTCTTTTAGGTATTTTTTCGTTTCTTTTGTAATAACGTGAAGAATGTAAACTTTGTAATTAAAATGAGTGGCAAGGTCGCAGCCGTGGTTAACTGCATTATCACATACTTCAGAAAAATCCGTGGGAACGAGTATGGAATTTTTGTTGGCCATAGCTAGTAGATTTTTTATTTATCTATAAAATACAAACTTTATACCTAAAAATCAATAGTTTTGATGAATTTGATAAACAGTTCTTAACTTTTAACTTAATAAATGTTAAACAAAGAGTCTTATGTCTGAATTTCAGGTGATTAAGTCGTCTGCCGGAAGTGGTAAAACACATACACTTGTTGACACTTATTTGTGTCTGTTATTTAAAGAACATTTGAGAAAAGCTGGGAAAAAGTTTTCAGAAATATTAGCCGTTACTTTTACTAACAAAGCGGCAGAAGAGATGAAATCCCGTATTATTGAAGCTCTGGACGAGATTATAACTAAAGGGCTAAAATCAAGTTATCTCAAAAATTGTCCTTTGAACTACACGGACGTACAATTGAAAAAACTTGCCCGGGAAATTCAAAAAAATATACTTCACGATTATAATTTCTTTGCTATCAGTACAATAGATAGTTTTGTCCAACGTGTTGTCAGGACATTCGCTTTTGAGTTCAGATTACCAGCCAGTTTCAATATTCAGCTTAATTCCGAAGTGGTAAAAAATGCCCTGTATGATATGATTATGGAAAAAATGCAAGAAGATGAGAGATTACTCAATTGGATAGCTGATTTTATTATGGAGAGATTGCGGGATAATAAAAGCTGGAATCTGGATGCTATTAAAAACTTTGCTGCCTTTATTTTTACAGAAAAATTCTGGGAAATCCTTTATGATGCAGGTATTGAAGCCTTTGATATTGATGCTATTGATCAATTGAAGAAACAAATTTACATCACTATCAATGATTATCGTAAAAAAGAGAAAGGCTTTCAGGATAAAATAAAAGACTTTTTAAAACCTGTGCTGCCTATTACTCGTTCCAGAGGAGATATTTATTCTCTACTTAACACTATGGCAAAATTTGCTCAGGGTAATATAGAGGTTATTGAAGTGATTGAAAATAATGTTTTTAATAGATTTGTTGATAGTCCCAGGGATATAAATAGTGGTGGAAAAGATAATCAAAAGGAATTTTTCTTTGCCAACATTGACAAATTAGCTCAGTTGGCAGTAGAAATCAAGGACTTTTATGATAAGGAGTATAAGCTATTTGCCACTGCCAGGGCTATCTCGGAAAATATTTATGCCCTGGGGCTGTTTGTTTATTTTGTTAACCTCTTGGATGAGTATCGCCGGCGTTATAATGAGTTCTTAATCATTGATTTGACCGTGTTTTTGAGAAAAATCATAGGGCATAGTGATGCTCCATTTATTTATGAAAAAATCGGACAAAGATTTGATAATATTTTTATTGACGAGTTTCAGGATACATCACGCTTTCAGTGGGAGAATTTTAAGCCTTTAATAGCTAACGGACTGGCTAATGGTGAGAGTTCCCTCGTGGTAGGCGACGTCAAACAGGCTATTTATCGCTGGCGTAATGGCGACTGGAGAATTCTTTTATATCAGGCTCAGGATTATTTTTCCCACTATGCTAAGATTTACAATTTGAAAGTGAACTATCGTAGTGTTGTGAATATTGTGGAATTCAATAATTTGCTTTTCCCTGCCGTGGTCAAACAATTAGAAGACCCACTTAAGGATGATGTTAGGGACATCAAGCTCGCTTATTCTGACGTTAGCCAAAAAGTGGCCGAACAAAATAAAGCTTTACACGGACGGGTTCAGGTGGATTTCTTTATTATTAGAGGACGCAGTAGTGCGGCTAAATACGAACTGGCTGTAAAAAAACTTATTGAAACAATTAAAGACCTTGTGGCACAGGGCTATAAGTATTCTGACATTGCTATCCTGGTCAGAAAAACATCTGAAATTACTTTTCTGGTCAATGAGTTGATAAAAGCTCAGAAACAAGATGAAAGCCTTGGTACGTTCGGTATTATTTCTAACGAATCCCTCTTTGTTAACTATTCGCCTGTTGTGCGTACTATTATAAATGCTCTGAAATTCATTGATTATAAGGAGACTTTTAATGACGATGAGGGTAAAATATTTCATCTTTTGGCTACTATTTTTAATTATTACAGAGCTGTTAATAAGCCTGTTAAATCAGTTGACTTAATGTCATTTAAAGACGAAAACGAATTATTGAATTTGTTGCCAGAAGATTTTGTTTCCATACTTGACGAAATTATACGGGCTGGTCTTTACGAAAAAGTCCAGATGATTATCCATTCTCTCAAACTTAATCAAATAGAAGAACAATTACCTTATTTGCGGACATTTGAGGACAAAGTCCTTGATTTTATGTATCAACAAGGATCGGATATTAAACTATTTCTTGAAATGTGGGAGGAAGAAGGTGCTGATCTAACAGTAGATATGAGCGGAGAACAGGATGCTATCAAAATTATGACAATACACAAGTCAAAAGGCTTGGCTTTCCCGGTGGTTATTGTGCCGTTTGCCGACTGGCAACTCGTGCCTAAGCCCAGAGATACTATTGTGTGGGCAGCATCCCCATCTTTCCCTCACTTACCGGTTTATCCCATTAAATATAAGCAGGATAATATGCACACTGAATTTGCTTCATACTTAAATGAGGAAAAAGTTTATTCCATTATGGATAACCTTAATCTGCTCTACGTGGCATTTACCAGACCAAAGGAACAGTTAATCGTATTTTCTCATCTTAAGGAAAAAACTAATGGAGAACTAAATACTGATAAGCACGAAACAGCTGTTAACAAATTGCTTTATAATGCTTTGAAAAATACTGATATAAGGAGAGATGAGTTCCAGAGTATTATTACCGATGAAGGCGAGGAAGTTAAGATTATTTCTTTTTCTATGGATAATAAATTTGAACAACGTAAACTTTTGGTAGATAAACAGGAAAAAGAAACTATTAAAGTGGTATTATCCGATTATCCTGTAAATAGCTGGAAGGGAAAAATTAATATTGTGTTCCGGAATAAAGATTTGTTTAAGGAGATAAAAGAACCTTTACATCAGAGCATTGAATATGGTGATTTAATGCATAACATTATGTCGGAAGTGAAAACACTTAAAGATTTGCCCGTGGTCGTGGAAAAATATGTCCAGAACGGACTTATTACAGAAAAAGACAAAAGTCAAGTTCTTGATACTCTTCATAATATGGTGATAACTGCCGGGGTAGAGGATTGGTTCTCAGATAGATGGAATATTGCTACTGAGCAGAGTATTATCCTGCCTCAGACAGGAAAAGAGCTCAGACCTGACCGTGTCATCTATAATGACCAGCAAGTAATAATTATTGACTTTAAGTTTGCTGCTCCAAATGCCAGACATAAAACTCAGGTGCGACGTTATGTGGATATCTATAAAAATATTCCTGGAAACGAAAATAAATCTGTCAGAGGATTTTTGCTTTATGGCGATGGAAAATTAATAGAAGTTTGAATAAAAAAGTTTTGCTTTTTGTAAATTTGTTATGAACACTAAATCTTACAGACAATGAAAATCCTTTCTACTGCCCAGGTTAAAGAAGCTGATAAATATACCATTGAAAAAGAGCCTATCCTATCCATTGACCTGATGGAAAGGGCTGCCTCGCGTGCCGCCGAGTGGATTTTACAAAACATCGGTGCGGAAAATGATTTTGCCATATTCGTCGGACCCGGCAATAACGGCGGAGACGGACTGGTAATTGCCCGTCATATTGATAAAGCCCAGCGGGAGAAAAATCTCACAAATAAGGTTATTGTATTTGTCGTGAAATTTACGGATAAAGCTTCGCAGGACTTTAAAACAAACCTTGACCGCCTGAAAAATACCAACGTTCAGGTGCATTATATCACTTCTGCCGGGGACTTTCCACGGGATTTGTCTGATTTTGTGGTGATTGATGCCATTTTCGGTTCCGGTCTTTCGCGTCCGGCTGAGGGACTGCCAGGCGAAATTATCCAGAAAATAAATCAGGCCCGTAAACAGATCGTTATTTCCATTGATATTCCTTCGGGATTGTTCGGTGAGGAAAACCACCGTCA
>CAZYSM010000022.1:0-43381 GCA_964649975.1 uncultured Bacteroidales bacterium
GTGTAGAAGTGGAAGCCTTTTTGTCTGGCATAGTCCATAATCATGCGGAATTTATCAAACCATGTGCTGTTGACATTATCATTATATTCATCCTCCAGTCTGTGAGAATAAAAAACAATTATTTTGTTATTTTTATCAGCGCTGTCAATAAGAGCCAGAACTTTCTTCATATCAATATGATATAGTTTCCAGTATCTATCGTCCAGGGGGAAAGCTCTTATAATCCTTTTATCCTCGTTTAGTGTGTATAATCCCGCTTCATTTATACTCCCAAGTTTTATGAAATAGAAATATCGTGTGAGCAGGATAGAATCCAGTTCAAGCGTGGAATGCCCATAAGGATAAGAGAAATCATTTACATTGTATCCCTGCTGTTTCATTAATGTGAGATCTGGCAGTATTTCGTAGTTTATATATTCCTCAATAGAATGATTTTTAAGATAATTTACTGCGTTAATGTGATGTGTTCCGTGAAAGGCAATTTCATGTCCATCAGTATAAAACCTGTGTATTATTTCTTTCCGTTTATTATTAAGTTGGTGGTAGCGGCAGATGAAATATGTCATTTTAATTCCTGCCTGCTGTATGTATTTATAATGTTCGGGCTTATAAAAATCTTCCACGTAATAATCATCAATGCAAAAGACGATTCCTTTTATAGAGGCATTGGCTTTAGTATGATGTGTAAAAAAATTGCTCCCTTTGTGGCAGGTCACAAAAAGCACTAAGGTTATGACAACAAGTATTATTGCAAGTATGCGATATTTTAGCCGGATCATATTTTTTTGCTCAATAGTAGCTTATTTACTTTTTTAATTCAAGTTTTCTGTCAAATAATTAAGACTTTTAACAAATTTTACATCCAGGGAAAGAAGTTAATTGATAGTTTTTTAATAGAATTTTTAGGGGATGTTAATTGTTTTCTTTTTGGTTAATAATATCTTTGAGAGTATTTTGGGCTTTTTCAATAGTATTTTTGTTGGTGGACGGGTATTTTTCCAGAATTTCCAGTAATTTTTTCTGATATTTTTCTGCCAATGTCCATTTATTTTTTTCGTAGAAGTATTTAACAATTTTTTCCAGCAAATTTTTAGCCTGTGTGATTTTTCTGTTTGTGATCATTACCTCAAGCGCTCGGTCAATATATCCAGTTGCTGCAGATAGTTGCCCGGTTTTTATATATAAGTTTATCAGATGGGATAATTTATCAATAAGCTGTTGGGGCGGAGGATTTTTTTTATTCAGATTTTGTATTTGTTTTTCCAGTTTTCGTATTTTTTCTCTGGTGGCAATGAAACTCTGAGCCAGAGAGCCGGCTTTATTACTATTGTGTTGTATTTTCCACTGGGGGGCGCCAGAAAAAGTAGAGGCAGAAAAGTTAAATTGGTAAAATATCCAGTCCCAGAAATCTGCCAATTCCATTTTTAGCAGGGATCGGTAAGATCGGTTTATCATAAAAATTATTTTTCCGTGGTTAAGGTAAAAAAAACGTTCGCGGTCAATGTTCAGCTGGTACAAAAAATCGGTGGGCACTTGTTTATGTTCTGTATTGGAAAAGCGGAAACCTTTGTTTTCCAGTCCGTAAATGAGTAGAATGTTTTCAGAGTTGCGTTCTATCTCCTGATGTAAAGCGTTAAGCAGATTATTAGCAGGTAACTTGTTTAGGTTCAGGATGTTAATATATTTGTCAGATAATTGTTTTTTGAGGAGTTTTTCAATTTTGTTTGCAGTATTTTTGTTATCATAATATAAGGCAATAATACGGCTTTGGCTGTCGGATAGAATATTGATTAGTGCCGTAATATTTTTATCTTCTTGCTTCATTTAAGAAATCTTCAATAACTGGATTGATAATATAATGTCCGTTGTGCTTGAGTAAGAATGAATTATATAGCAATACCCCGTCGTCATTATTAGCTGGAATAATTTTTTTCTTTCCAGCCTTGAAGTCCTTTAATAGTTTGATTTGCTTGCTATTAAGATATTCAAACATTGATTGTCCGTATGCCTGTACAAGTTCTTTTGCCTCGTCAAGAGTGATTTTATAATTACTACCGTAGAGAAGACAATAGCTTACGAGTTTGAACAGTTGTCGTATAAGTCCACCAGACATTAACACAAGATAATCAAGGACTTTTTCGCTTTCAAAGAAGGTTTCTATGTCAATACGCCGTGATACAACCTGCGACATCAGGAAACGGTTATGCGGATCATCCACCCGGATAACAGGTAGCAAGAATGTTGTAAACATATCCTGTACCACTCGTTTGTCTGCAAGATATTGAGCTTCAATAGGTATTGCAGTAATGATACTTGCATTTATGTTACGCAGAGCATAATTGTCTTTTACAATGAGTTGGTCGTATATATCCAGCGGTACTTTTTCCAGTCCGTCAAGGATAAAAAGAATATCCCGTCCTTTGTTTTGCCGGCGTATCTCATTACGTATGTGCCGGATTTTTTCGTTGAAATTGTCAATAATTTCTCCTAAGCGTCTTTTTATTGTTGTGCGTATTTTTTCCGCGATTTTGGAGCTGGTAGAGAATTCCGTTTTTATATCCACATTTGCTCTGAATATCTTAAGCAGATTTGCGCCCAAGGATCCTCCACCCCCCAGGGAAATACTTGAACGTTTACGTATTTCCTCTTCAATTTGTTTGTCACTGATCAGGTCACGTATAAGCTCATCAAGTATGCCTGAGACCTTTTTTAGTGCCGGATCGTTGTTTACGAGTTTGCTGAAATTGTAAAAAATGATGAAGTAAAAATCTTCAAACTGAAATCTGGTAATGTTGTATTCTTGTTCCAGTTCAATGAATACGGTGTAATATTTATCCGGCCCTGAGAGTTCTTGCTGTAATTTTTTCAATTCCGTAGTCTTGCCCGAACCACGGAAGCCTGTGAACAAAATTTTGGGATAATTGTTTTCTATCAGAGGTTTGAGCTGGCCGGTGTTTTCATCCAGGTTGAGAGCACGTTTTATATTCCGGCGGTAATCCTGAAATCGGCTGTTTATGCGGATAGCATCCAGATTTACATACAGGTCGGGATAATTGAATATATCAAAGTCCGGTTGCAAGACTGTGCGTGCAAGGTAGAGGTCTTTTACCGGAAAATTGTATTTCATTTTTGATATTTTTTAAATTGTAGTTTACACAAATTTAATTTAGTATTTATTTTTTTCAAAATCTTATGTCAAAAATAAAAAATAAGCCACCCGGAGGCGGCCTATGGAATTAAAGATTTATGAGAATGATAATTATTGGATAATAAGTGTTTTATGGAACACCTGTTTTTGAGTTGTGATGATGGTAAGAACATATACTCCGTGAGGTATTCCATTGATGCTGGCTTTTATCGTGCCATTGGCGGCTTTTGTCCGGATATTATAACGGCGTCCGGAAATATCTGTAATAAATATTTCTTCGGCCGAAGCATTGTCTGGCATACGGATGTAAACTTGGTCAGTAGCAGGTACAGGATATACGACCAGTGAGTTTTTATCTGTATTTTCCACGGATGTAGTAGTGGAAGTGAAGTGAGCTATGAGAAAGGTGTCCTGAGTAATACTGAAGGTGTAGTTAGTGTTGAGCGAGACAGTATTTCCGTTGGCATCAGTCCATTTATCAAATACATAGCCAGGTGAAGCTGTGGCAGAAATATTTACATTGGTGTTAGGGGCATATATATCATCTCCCAGCAATGTTCCTGCCCCTGGTGGGTCAGCCTGTAGATCCAGTGCATATCCGCGACGCACGTAATACAGATGAGTGTAAAGTGTTACACCGGAAAAATCTGTATTTGTAATAAGGCAGCGATATATACCTGTATCAGCCAGCGAGGCACTGGAAACAATGTAGTCAGCGTTAGTGGCGCCGGAGATGTCCTGGCGGTCTTTTTGCCATTGATACTGGTTGTTTGTTCCACCAGTAATTAAGATGAGAGACATATAATGTCCGGGTGAGATGTAAACAATGGTATCTGTACCTATCCTTGCCTGATTATCAGCGACTACTGTTGCCGTAGCAGGGAAATTAGTCTGTTCCAGGTCTCCGAAATCCAGATAATTTTCGCTAATATCACAGTAAGACAGATTTGAAATGTTCATATCCGGCAGGGCCGAAAGCAGGTTATTACTCAATGACAGACTACGGAGCTGGGCAAATTGATTCATATCAGCTGGGAGAGTTTTGATTTGATTATTTGCCAGGTACAATGTACGAAGGTTAGGGCTGGCCGATAGTCCTTGCTGAATGCCCACAAGATTGTTATTTGATAGGTCAACTGTGACCAGAGCAGGAATATTAGCCAGTGCAGCTGGGACAGAATCGTTTATCATATTGTTATTCAGATATAGATAAGCCAGTGATGAGAGATTTTGAATAGAGGCAGGTATAGATCCTTTGAGGTAATTTCCCGGGATATTTATTTCCTTGACGTGCACGCCTTCTACATATACTCCGTACCATTTGCCAGCTTGTTCAGAACTGTTCCAGTTAGTGATGATTGACCAGCTGGATCCGTTAAGAGAGTTGAAAAAGTCTATTAGGGCAGTATATTCATTTTCCACAATTCCGTTTTTCACACCTGCCGATCCTATTTCATATACTTCGGAATATAGATAAAGGTTTGGAAAGTTGCTATTAGTTACCACACAGTAATAAGCTGCCGGATCTGTAGCGCTTACTGTTACGTGCGGATGAGTCTCTCCATTCATAAATGTTTCGTAACCACCAGCATATCTGAACCACATACAGGTGTCGTCTGCAGTGGTTTTGGAGATGCTCAGTGTGTAAGTGCCATCTCCATTATCTACCGCTGTGATTGGAATTTGCCGTTGACGGTTGTAGAAATATTGTGTGGCAGAGAGATTAGCAGCTTGCAGGTCGTCAAATTCAAAATTATTGTGGGTTAAATAACAAAATGTCAGATTGTTAAGTATGCTGTAATCGCCTCCTACTGCATCAAAATAGTTATAGTCCAAGTACAGCCGTTGGAGGTTTGTCAGATTTTTCAGAGCTTGTGGAACTGTTCCTGTGAATTGGTTATGTGATAGAATTAATGAATTCAGACTGGTCAGGTTGCCTATTTGTTCGCTAATGGTGCCAGTGAACTGATTATAAGATAAATCCAGTACTTGAAGATTACTGAGGTCATATAATTCAGCCGGAAGGTTACTGCCGAGGTAGTTATTAGACAGGCGTAGTTCGGCTAAGTTTGTAAGATTCTGGATTTCCCGTGGAATTTCTCCTATAAGATTGTTATTACTCAGATTTAGAATGACCAGATTTGACAGGTTCTGGATATTGGCCAAGATTTCACCAGAGAATTGGTTGTGGTCCAGTTCTAAATCTACAAGTTGAGTGAGATTGTATATGTCAAGCGGAATATTTCCACTCAGCTGGTTATTACCCAGAATTAAATATCTGAGGCTTGAAGCCAGATTGGTTATTGATGAAGGAATGGTTCCAGACAGATGATTGTCCGAGAGGTTAAGGCTAAGCAGTCCTGTAAAATCACCAATTTCTGCGGGGATGCTTCCACTGAGGTTATTGGCAGAAAGATTGACACCAGAGACGGTACCGCTGGTATTGACTGTGACACCATACCATTTATAAACACTGTCGTTTAGCCAGTAGGCATTATGGTACCAGTTATTACCGTCCAGAGCGTTGAACAGTGCAACAAGTGCAAGGGAATCCTGTGTATTACAGGCAACAGGAGGATTGGCTTTTGGCGTTTGTGCCGTAAGACCTCCATACATTAAGACCGTTAGTAATAGAATAAAAAAGTTTTTCATAATGTGTTTTTAATTTCAAATATAGGCCAGATAAATGTTAAAAACCGTAATTTCATCAAAATCTGTAAATTAGAAAAATTTTAAATAAACTGGCTTGGGCTCATATTTTCTTAAAATGCAGAAAATCTACAAATTACAGGTATATTTCTTTGGTTAGTAAATGATTACTTACTGTCTTTATTGTTTTTTGTTTTTTAACGTCTTGATAATCAATAATTTGTTTTGTATCAAAAAAATCACGTGTTTTGTAAATTTCTATATTCCATCAGTAATTCTTTCAAATTTCCCAAAAAGTTGATATTCATTCTTTTCAGGAGTTTTTGTGCTTCTTGACTTACAGGTTGTTTTGGCAGGAAATTTTCACTGCAGAAATTTAGGAATTTCAGCACGCGGAAAGCGTCAAACCAGGCAAAAAATCTTTTGCGGAAAGTATCCGGCGCAGCACTGTTTTGTCTCATCTCTTGCAGGGCACTGGTGAAATCATTTTCTTCAAGGAAGGATTTTATCGGTTGTGGTAGTGTAGAGTAGTCAGTGCTTTGGAAAAAGTTTTCCACCTGGTCAAATACTGGCTGCAAACTGAGGAAACAGTCAAGGTCATAAGTAGGATAATCTGTCATTTTTTGCTGGATAATCTGCCGTATGATTGGCCCTGTGCCAAAAGGCACTCTGGTGGAGACACGCGGCGAAGGATAAACTTTTGTGGACTTTATTTCAAAGAAATTGCCCAGTGGAATAATTTTGTGCAGGAAGTAGAAATCCTCGCCTGCCTGCTGCAGTCCCATTCCACCCTGACGGGCATAAGCCCAGGCACGCACTGCAAAGGCTGATCCTACAGTGTGATAAGCATACGGAAATCCTACAAAGCGCAGAGCTTGAATATAATAGCGCAGATAAAGCTCGTAAAGGGTTATAGCTTCATATACTTCAGCAGGAAATTCCTCTCCCTCTATGGGATGTTCAAAAGCTATTGTGGCCCCCGGAGCTTTGGGGTGATCAGCAAATTCCTTGTATATAGCTTGCAGATAGTTTTTTTCGCATAGAGTATCAGCATCAAGGCTCACTATTATGCCGTTGGGATTGTCTATCTGGTTGAAACGGCCCAGAGCAATGTCCATACCAAGTTTGCGTGCAAAACCTGCACCAGCCAGTTTGTTAGGAATATCGGTTTCTATAATTGGGATAAAACGTAAGTTAGCGCTGTTGTATTCTTTTAGCTTTGCAGCCTGACGACGGTGTAGTTCCAGCACGCTGGTATCTTCTTTTTCCGGGGAGTTGAAAACAACTATTACCTCAGCTTTTTCATTGAAATCGTTTTGTGTCAGACATTCCACTGTCAGGAAAAGCCGGTATTCCCGGTAAGCTGGGATTACTACAATAATGGATAAGTCTTCAGGAAATTTTTCTTCCGGAATAATTTTGTTATATGTTTTGAAACGGGAGAAATAAAAATCTGCAAAAGCCATAGAGTTTTATTTTTTCGGGATTAACTCAATCCAGAACAGTTTGGGCCAGTTTTTTCCTGTTACAAACAGTCTTTTACCTTTATTATCGTAAGCTATTCCGTTGAGCACGTCTGTTCCGGGTTTGCGGTCAGACGCAGGCAATAGGCCTTTCATATCAATATAAGCTTCCACCAGGCCCGAATGTGGATTGATAATGGCAATCAGATCAGTGGTATAGATATTTGCATAGATTTTTCCGTTGATATATTCCAGTTCGTTAAGTAGTTTAACAGGGCCTTTATTGTCATATACCTGTAGAGTATGTTCCACTACGTAGTTTTGCGGGTTAAGGAAATACAGGCGGTTGGTTCCATCACTCATAATCAGGTAAGTGCTGTCATTAGTCAGCCCCCAGCCTTCGGTATTATAATAGAATTCTCCAAGTTTCTGGAAAGTATTTTTGTCATAGATAAATCCGCGGTGCGCCTGCCAGGTGAGCTGGATAAGTTTGTCTTTCCAGATAGTTATGCCTTCGCCAAAAACGTTAGGGTCAATGGTATAGCTTTGTATGACCTGTCCTGTCTGTGGATTGACTTTACGGATTGACGATTCGCCTTTTAGTCCTGTGGATTCATAGAAAATTCCGTCACGGTATAGCAGGCCTTGTGTGTAAGCCATAGGATCGTGAGGATAGACTTTTTTTACACGGTAAGTATACCATTTGGGCGGAGTAGAAGGAAACAATACAAATTTGGTGAAAAAGTTAAATTCCTTTCCGCCTTTGTATGCCGTTGCTTTTATGTTTACCAGTCCGTAATGAGATATTTTTTCTGTGCCGATTTCCAATGAAAAATTTTGTTCTGCGGCGGTAGTTATTAGGCTGTCGTCAACGAAAATTTTGACACTATCTATTTTACTTTTGGACGAAAAATTAATTTTTACCTTGCCGCCTTTTGTAATAACTTTTTTGCTTACGATAGATATTTGAGCATTTAAGCTTTGGATTGATGGGGCAGGGGGCTGTTTTGTTGTTTTTTCCTGTTTTTTACATCCAGAAAAGATTATAATAAAAGCACTTAGTAGCCAGATAATTCGTTTCATCTTTTTTAGCTTATCATTCAAAAACAAAAGTAAATATTTTGGCATAACTATTGAAAAATAATTATAAACTTCATTAAGACCTTTATTATGAAAAAAATATCATTATTGTGGATTTTTTTGTTTTTCTACTTTCCTATTTTTGCTCAGTTGAGGTTGATCCGCACCGTAGATAATAAATTCGGATTTGTCAATGAAGTGGGTGATACTGTTATCCCGCCCATTTATGATTATGCTGATCCTTTCAGCGAAGGGCTGGCTTTGGTCAAGACCCTCAAGGCATATAAGCTTGTGGATACCACTGGTAAACTATGGGACCTGGATATGGTGGATAAAGTGCAGGGATTGAGATATGACTGGGGGGAATATCACAGCGGAATGCCTGTGGTTGTTCCTATCTGGCAATGTAAGTATATTGACCTCACGGGCAAAGTAGCTCTGGAAATACCTTACCCTGATGCCGAATCTTTCCATAACAACAAAGCAAAAGTTTTTCAGGGTGATAAGTATGCGTATATTAACCGTTTGGGGATGATAGTAGATGATTGGAAAGACATTCCAGATGATTACCGGGCAGTGAAATACAAAGGGTATTTCGGTTATGTCAATCGTAATGGTAAGTTGAAGATTGATTATCAGTATGTTAAAGCTTTTGACTTTAATGGTGGAATTGCAAAGGTAAGTGCTGATGGAAAAAAATGGGCTATTATCAATAAAAAAGGAAAATACATTAGTAAGTTTTATGATCAGATAAGTGATTTTGAAAACTCGGTGGCTGTTGTCAGAAATGATAAGTATTATGGTTTTATTAACCGCGAAGGTAAATTGATAAGTGGTTGGTATGAAAAAGTGGAACGTATGGACTCCTCTCTATATCGTGTGACCCGTTCCGGCAGGAATGCTCTGGTTAGTAATGGATATCAGGTGACCAAGTGGTATGACCGCATAGAACGCTATAACAAAGATTATTGGATAGCACGCGATGGTGATAAATATGCTTTTCTCAACCGTTATGGTGCTTATGTGGTTGGTTGGTATAATAAATTGTGGATAGACCCTGAGAATCCACAGGTGATTTTTGTAAAGCGGGGAAACAAAACCGGTTTTTACAATATCAGCAATTATTACATTAGTCCGCTTTATGATTCTCTGGTATTTTCCGAAGGTATTGCAATGGTAGTTCTCAATGGGAAATATGGTTTTATAAATCTTCTGGGAAAGCAAATCACACCACTGGAGTTTGACAGGGCTACGCCTTTCCATAATTCCATTGCTACTGTGGAGAAGGGAGATAAAGTCTCATATATCAATCCCAAAGGCAAACTTCTGATTAAATGGATACCCAAGGATGTTATTGTGAAAAATCCACCTCCGGGATTGTATCTGGTACGTGTTGGAGATAAATATGGTTTCCAGACTATTAACGGGCGCCGTGTAATTCCGGCTATTTATGATTATGCCGAGCCTTTCAGCGAGGGAGTGGCTCTGGTTAAACTCGGGCCCAGACAAAAACTCATTGATACCTCTGGTAATATTAAACCGCTCTCGGCTTATCCCGGAGATAAATCTATCCGTCTGGATTGGGGCTACCGGCATACTAACAGGCCCATAAAGATAACTGTCTGGGATATGGTGGCTTATATCAATCCGCAGGGTAAGAAAGTGCTGGTGATTCCTTATCAGGATGCCGAGTCCTTTAAAAACGGAAAAGCAAAAGTATATAAAGGTGATAAATACAATTTCATTGACAAACAAGGCCACTTGCTGGGGGCGTGGAAAGAACTTCCGGATGATTATCATATTGCTGAGAAAAATGGCAAGTTTGGTTTTGTGGATAAAAATAACCATCTGGTCATTCCATATAAATTTGACTATGGATATGATTTCAAGGATGGCAGGGCAAAAGTCAAGCTTGGTAACAAATGGGCTTATATTAATACCAAAGGCCAGCTTATAACGGATTTGTATGATGAGATTTCAGATTTCCACGATGGTATAGCTCTTGTGCGTCAGGGAGATAAATATGCGCTGATTAACGATAAGGGTAAGCTTATTTCTGCCTGGTATGATAAGATATTTCCTTTTCATAACGGCATTGCCCGGGTGATGAAGGATGGTAAGTACTCTTTTGTCAATACCCAGGGGAAACAAATTGCCCGCTGGTTTGAGGATGCTGGAGATTTTAATGATGCAGTGGCAAAGGTTAAACTCAATGGTAAATGGGGATTTATTGACAAGGACGGTAAATTGATAGTGCAGCCTCAATACGACTGGGTGTCCTCAATGATTGGTGGAATAGCCAAAGTGAGCAAGGATGGTAAATTCTCACTGATTAACAATCAAGGACGACTGATTAGCCAGTGGTTTGACCGGATTTATTTCTTTTCTGAGGGACGGGCCGTTGTTGCCAAGGATGGTAAATGGGGTTATATTGATATTAATGGGCATATTGTCATCCCACTGGAATATGACAGGGCTTTTGCTTTTTCCGGCGGAAAAGCCCTGGTTATCAAAGGTGACAAGCAGTTTTATATTGACAGCGACGGTAATCCTATTGAGGAACAAAAGACTTATACCTATTGATGTCTCTGCCTATGAGGAATAAAAAAAGCCGCCTTTTGGTTGGGCGGCTTTTTTTATTTTTAAATCTCACGTTCTACTTCTACCTGAACAAAGGCTTCAATGACATCGTCTTTTTTGATGTCGTTGAAGTTTTTAATAGCAATACCGCATTCTTGCGGAGCTTTAACTTCCTGGACATCTTCCTGATAGCGTTTGAGAGATTCTATCTCGCCTTCGTATACTACCACACCGTTTCGTACCACACGGACATTGGCATCTTTAGTAATCTTACCCTGTTCAACCTGGCATCCGGCAACAGTACCAACGCCTTTGATCTTAAACGTTTGCTTGACTTTTGCAGCACCAAGGAATTCTTCCTTGTATTTGGGTTTGAGCATACCCTTAATAGCATCCTTGATGTCATCAATAGCGTGGTAGATAACTGAATATGTACGTATTTCCACTTTCTTTTGTTCGGCTGCTTTACGGGCCTGCAGTGAAGGACGTACCTGGAAACCGATTATAATAGCCTTGGAAGCGTGTGCCAGCGTTACGTCGCCTTCGGATATTTCGCCGGTAGCTTTACGGATGACATTAACACGTACCTCTTCCGTGGAAAGGGCCTCCAGCTTTTCAGCCAGAGCATCTGCTGTACCCTGTACATCAGCACGGATAATGATATTGATTTCAGAGAAGTCACCCACCTGCAGGCGGCGGCTGATTTCTTCCAGAGTAAGTATCTTATGCGATTTGTGCTGGATAATACGTTTAATTTGTGCTCTTTGTTGAGCTTTTTGCTTGGCTTCCTTTTCGTTGCTCATCACTACAAAGGGCTCACCAGGGTCAGGCACACCATCCAGGCCAAGCACCTGGGCTGGCATTGACGGTCCGGCCTCTTTGATTTCCTGACCTCTTTCGTTCATCATTTTACGCACTTTACCGTAGTGCGATCCTGCAAGGATAACATCGCCTTTGTGCAGGGTTCCTGTTTTGACAATTACGTTTGTTACGGTACCCAGACCTTTTTTTACAGAAGCTTCCAGCACAGTGCCAACTGCTGGACGGTTTGGGTTAGCGCGCAGATTAAGGTCCTCGGCGACAAGCAGGATTGTTTCCAGTAGCTCGTCAATGTTATATCCGGTTTTAGCGGAGATTTCCACGTCAAAATATTCTCCGCCCCAGGAGCTGACCAGATAACCACGTTCGGACAGTTCGCGGCGTACCTTTTCGGGATTAGCTGTTTCTTTATCCACTTTGTTGATGGCAAAGATAATAGGTACACCTGCTGCTTTGGCGTGGTCAAGAGCTTCTTCGGTCTGTGGCCGTACTCCGTCATCAGCGGCCACAACTATAATTGCAATATCAGTTATTTTGGCTCCACGGGCACGCATAGCAGTAAAAGCCTCGTGACCCGGAGTATCAATGAAAGTAATACGTCTGCCGTCGTCCAGGGTGATGTTATATGCACCGATGTGCTGTGTAATACCTCCGGCTTCGCCGGCTACTACGTTGGTATTACGTATGTAGTCCAGCAAGGAAGTTTTTCCGTGGTCAACGTGTCCCATAATAGTGACAATGGGCGGACGCGGTTGCAAATCTTCTTCCTTGTCTTCTATCTCTGCTTCAAGCTCTTCCAGAGTTGTGATGTCAACAAAATCAACTTCGTATCCGTATTCTTCTGCCAGGAGCTCTATTTCTTCGGCGTTAAGAGGATAGTTTACTGTAGCGTGTATGCCCAGCTCAAAGGCTTTTTGCATCAATTCAATTGAGTTAACGCCGATCAGGTTGGCCAGTTGTCCAAGAGTAAGGAATTCGGTAATGGTGATAACTTTTTGTTGCTGAGCAAGTTGTTCCTCTCTTTGCCTTCTTTCCTCAATTTTTTGTTTTTTCTTTTCGTATTTTTTCTTGGCAAGGGATTTACCAGTTTTACCTGTTGTTTGCTGGATAGTTTCCTTAAATGTTTTGTCAACGTCTTTTTGGTCAATAATAACTTCCTTATGACGTTTCTTTTTCCTTGGCTCTTTCTTAATTTTCCGGGCTTCTTTTTCTATATCAACTTTTTCAATACGTTTTTTCTTTCCTTTGTTTTTCTTTTTGCCTTTATATTCCTCTGCTTTCTTTGCTTTTTCTTTTTCTTTGCGAGCTTCCTTGGCTTTCTTTTGAGGCTTTTCAATTTTATCCAGGTCAATTTTCCCGACAATTTTTAATCCTTGTTTTTCTTCTTCTACGGGTTGTTTTTCTTGGACAGTTTCACTTTCTTTTTTGGTTTCTTCAGCCTCTTGAGTTATGGCAGATTCTTTTTCTTGAGTGGTTTTTTCCGGAGCTTCTTTTTCTTCTTTTACTCCTATTTGTTCAAGTATTTCGCTGGTGCGCTGGAGAACTTCTTCTGTTTTTTCAGTTTGTTTTTGTTGGTCTTTTTCGGCAGTAGAGGCTGGTTGTTCTTTTTCTTTTTTCTCTGTTTTTTCTTCTTTAGTTTTTTTCTTCTTTTTCGGGCGTGTGGAAGTATCTATTTTATCCAGGTCTATTTTCCCAAGAACTTTAGGCCCTAACTGTTCTTTTTCCTCATCAGCTGGTTGTGTTTTATCTTTCTCAGTTTTTTCTTTTTTCTCTTCTTCCTTATTCTTTTCTTTTTCTATTTCAACAGCCTCTTTGCTAACAGGTATATCAGTACCTTTGGCAGCGTCGTGGATAAAGATTGTCTGCTGATTGTCTTCTTCGGCAGGTTCTTCTTCTTTTTTCAGGTCTTCCAGGCTAACACTTTTCTCCTGTTTTTCTCTTTCCTCTTTTTTACGACGCTCCTCTTCCAGCATCTCGCGGAAACGCTGGTCTTTCTGAAAATGACGTGCTAATTTGTGTGCTATATTCTCGTCAACTTTTTCGTTGGGCTTTCCCTTAAAATTTTTATATCCCTCTTTGTGCAAAACTTCAGTAATGGTATCTATACTAACATTGAATTCTTTTGCCAGTTGGGCTAATTTCCACTTTTTTTGATCTGCCATATAATTGATAATTTATTTGTGTTCGCAAATGTAATAAAATATTTGTTAAATGTTAAAAATCAGAAATTTATTTATTATTATACTATCTTGTTGATTATTAGTCATTTAATTTATCCAGAGCTTCTTTTAATGTTTGTTTAATTTCTTTGATATGTTCTTCTTCCAGTTCAGTGAGGTTCAGCAGTAGTTCATCATTTTTCTCCAGGACACTACGTGCTGTGTCCAGACCGATTTTTTTCAGTTCATCAATCATCCAGTCTTCAAATTTATCTGCAAATTCTTCAATATCAATATCCGGTGCATCGTTATCAATTTCACGGAATACTTCAATATCGTAGCCAGTAAGCTCCATTGCCAGTTTGATGTTAACGCCATCTTTACCAATAGCTTTTGCCACTTCTTCGGGTTTGAGATATATTTTTGCGACTTTTTCGTCTTCGTCTATTTCCATACGGTTGATTTTAGCCGGGCTAAGAGCACGCTGGATAAACAGACGTGGGTTTGTGGAATAGTTAATGACGTCAATATTTTCGTTTCGGAGCTCACGTACAATGCCCTGGATGCGAGAACCTTTGATACCTACACAAGCACCTACGGGGTCTATGCGGTCGTCATAAGATTCTACTGCTACTTTGGCACGCACACCAGGCTTGCGTACGATTTTTTTGATAGTGATAAGGCCATCAGCAATTTCTGGAACTTCAAGTTCAAACAGACGGGCAAGGAAATCCGGGTCGGTACGTGATAGGATGATTCTTGGTATGTTGTTAACCATTTTTACCTCGTAAATAATAGCCCGAAGTGTATCGCCTTTCTTGAATTTATCTGTTGGGATAGTATGACTCTTAGGCAGGAAAAGCTCATTTCCTTCTTCGTCCAGGGCAATGATTTGTCCGCGTGAGACCTGATGGACGTCCACGGTGATTAGTTCACCTACACGGTCAACATATTTGTTATACAGGTTTTTACGCTCCAGCTCAATGATTTTATTTTTGAGGTTCTGTCGCATTGCCAGGATAGCACGGCGTCCAAAGTCGCTTATGTTTAGCTGTTTGTAGAATTCCTCGCCTTCTTCTATATCTGGATCTTCTTTCTGTGCCTCGGATAAAGGAATTTGAGTGACTGGGTCTTCTAAATCCTCGTCTGGCACTACCGTAAGTATCTGGTAGATTTCAAAATCTCCTTTATCCGGGTTTATGATAACGTCAAAATTTTCGTCCGTGCCAAAATGTTTTTTTATAGCTGTACGGAATACTTCTTCCAGGATTAATGACAGTTTTTGCTTGCTGATATTTTTCTTTTCCTTGAATTCGGAGAAAACTTCGGTTAAAGAAATATTTTTCTGCATTTTTTTCCGTGTTTTAGGTTTTTAAAATTTAAGGATTAATTTAGCTTTTTTGATGTCAGTATATGGTATTGTAAGTTGTTCTTTCTTAGTTTGTAAAGAAATTTTATCCTGATCAGCTTCTGTGATTTTTCCGCGGATAGTACGTCCATCCTTGAGGATAATTTCAATTTCCTGACCAATGTTTTTATGATACTGTTGCCATACTTTAAATTCGCTGGTCAAGCCTGGTGAGGATACTGTTAATTCAAATTTATCTTCCAGCTGTTCTATTTCCGGATAAATTTTGCGGTGGATTCTTTCGCAGTCATCCAGAGACAGACCTCCGTATTTATCCAGATAGACAGTGATTTTGTTATTACTACCAACATTAATGTCCACGATAAATATATCATTATCGTCAATGGCATTTTTGACAATTTCTCGTATGGTATTTTCTTCAAGCATAATATTAAAATTTTTCATCTAATAAAAAGAGGGGACAGTCTGTCCCCTCTTTTCTTTTGCAAAGATAGTTATAAGTTATTGAAATAACCAAATTATTGTGTTTTTATTTGTTAAAAAATTTCATTTAATTCCCTGAGAGAGTGGATGGTATAAGTGGGTTTAACAGGCAGATTCTCTATGTCTCTGTTAGCTTTATTGTAAAAAATCTGGTCAATGCCAGCATTATGGGCACCCAGCACGTCGTTTTCGTAGTCATTACCAATAAAAATGCTTTTTTCCTTGGTGGTATTTGCTTTATTAATGGCATAGAGGAAAATTGCAGGGTCTGGTTTGAGTGTTCCTACTTCTTCGGCAGATATGAGATGTGAGATAAACGAGGCAATTTTGGCCATTTTTATTTTCATAATCTGCACCTCAAAGAAACCGTCTGAGATGATATGTATTCTGTAGCCTTTGTTCCTAAGATTTTTTATGACTTCGTAAGCATAAGGTTCAATATAGGCATCAGCTACAGTAAAAGCCAGGTAGCTATCGCTCAGCTGTTGTGCCAGCGATGGCATTACTTCACCGGTTTTCTCTTCTATTGTTTGCAGGAAACGCGAGACAGCTACTGTTTCTTTGGATACTTCGTTATTCCGGTATTTTTGCCATAACTGGTGGTTGATTCTCTCAAAGATTTCTTTGAACTCTTCGTAGCTATCAAAGAATTTTTCCAGATTATATTGGACGAATACCTGTTTGAGTGCCTCTGCCGAAGCTGTTTTAAAATCCCAGATGGTATCGTCCATATCAAAAAAAATGTCGGAATATTTTTTCATTGGAATCATTTTACCATTATAACGAGGAATTTAGATGTCTCCCAGAAACGGTCTGGGTCTGTGATAACAAGCTCTTTTACGATATTATCTTCTTTTACCAGCTGGTAGCTTCCGGAAGGATGTTTGGTCATAATCTCAATTTTCTTGGCCATAACGGGGATATGGGTAGTTTCGCGGGTATCAATTTTTGTGAAATAATTTTTATCAAAGTCTCCTGTTATTTCCAGCTTGGCCAGGAATCCTTTTCTGTCCACAACACCGTGTTGCATAAGCTCTTTTTTGCTTCCTACAACGTAATAAGCTGTGTGCAGGGCAACATCCTGCTGTTGGATTGTAACTTCCTGCTGTTGTTTAATTTTCTGTAATGTATCCACATTTTCTTTTAGCTGGGTTACTTGCTGGTTAAGCTGCTCTATGTTGATATTCAGCTCTTCCAGACGTTTTTTCAAGGAAGCAATTTCCTGGTCTTTCATCTGCAACTGCTGTTCGTATAACTGGATGGTTTTCAATAGTTCACGGTTTTTGTTCCTTGTGCGTGCCAGCTGACGTTTGAGTTGTTTTAATTTTGCTTTGTTTTCTTCCATTAATTTGTAGATGGTCTGAATGTCATCTATTACCTGGTCCTTGGCGTTTTCGCTCAGTTCTCCTTCTGCGCCTTT
Source organism: uncultured Bacteroidales bacterium (assembly GCA_964649975.1). Lineage (GTDB taxonomy): Bacteria > Bacteroidota > Bacteroidia > Bacteroidales > S143-33 > S143-33. The sequence goes on from CAZYSM010000022.1 coordinate 17,171, forward strand.
GGTAGTAAGGGTAATGATATTTTCCTTTTGTTTTATTTCGTTGAGGTTCTGTTGTATTTCATTGAAAGCAGTCAGGTATTGCTGCAGGGTAAAATCACTCTGACGTAATACGTTTTTCAAGCTGTCGTTTTCTCTTTGCAGTTGTTTGTAGCGTGTTATAGGATTCTGACAGCCAATAGTAAGTAATGCAAATACCAGAGTGAACACTAAAATGCTTCTTCCTTTCATCTTTTTATTTTTTTCTGTTGTTTTAATAAGTCTTAAATCTACAATTACTCAAAGTAAAAATAAAAACATTATCTTTGCAAATCAAACTAAAAATAAAAATTTGAGTATGAAAGAGGACAGAGAGATATTTTTTGCCCCTGATTATGAGGATAATATAGAAGGTTTTGGTATTGGTTTTGAATTTGAAGAAGATCAACCCGATAATAACATAGATTATCCAGATATAATATATATTCTTCCGTTGCGCAATAGTGTGGTAATGCCCAAAATCGTTACTCCTATTGGCATAGGGCGGGAAAAATCCCTGGCTTTGCTGAAGCAGCAGGTCAATTCGAATAAATTGGTGGGTATAGTACCACAGCGTAAACCCGAAATTGAGGATCCGAATTTTTCACAGTTATATAAATATGGCACTCTGGTAAATATTCATCGTTTGGTGGATATTGACGAGGAGGACCGAACGGTATTTGTTTCAGGACTTAAGCGTTTCAGAATTGTGGAGGATCTGGAAGAATATCCTTTTCTGAAGGCCAGAGTGCAATATCTGGAGGATATTCCTGCTAAGGATGATAAAAAATTAAAGCCAGTTATTAATGCCATCCGCGATCTGGCTAAGGAGATTGTGGAGTTTATGAAACCTTTTGGGCAGCAGGCAGTTGAACCTTTTGAAAAAATTGATGATCCGGAATTTCTTGTGAATTTTATTATAACGAATTTTGATTTTGATACTGCTCAAAAAATTAAGTTGCTAAGGATAAACTCCTTGCAGCAGAGGGCTGATGAACTTCTGGATGCCTTGGCCGCTGAATATCAAAAGGTAAAGTTACAAAATGATATTAACGAAAAAGTAAGACAAAAGCTGGATAAACAGCAGAGACAATATATCTTGCAGCAGCAGTTGCGCACCATTCAGAAAGAATTGGGTGAAGACCCGATGACCTCCGAGATTGAGGATCTCAAGCGTCAGGCAGCCCGTAAGAAATGGCCTAAAAAAGTTCAGGAAGTCTTTGACCGGGAGATAAAACGTCTGGAGCATCTCAATCCGGCATCGCCCGAATATGGGTTGCAGATGAACTATTTGCAAACGCTCCTTGATTTACCCTGGGGAAAAGTATCAAAAGATAATTTTGACCTTAACCGTGCCAAGGAAATCCTTGATAATGACCATTATGGTCTGGATAAAGTCAAGGACCGTATTCTGGAATATCTGGCTGTACTTAAGCTCAAAGGAGATTTGAAATCACCTATTTTATGTTTATATGGTCCTCCGGGTGTGGGAAAAACCTCCCTGGGCAAATCCATTGCCCGTGCTCTGGGACGCAAGTATGTGCGTATGTCCCTGGGTGGATTGCACGACGAGGCCGAGATACGGGGACACCGTCGTACTTATATTGGTGCTATGCCCGGACGTATTATACAGAATATACGTAAGGCTGGAACAGATAATCCTGTATTTGTCCTGGACGAGATTGATAAAATAGGACAGGATTTCCGGGGAGACCCTGCTTCGGCCTTGCTGGAAGTACTGGATCCTGAGCAAAATAATTCCTTTTATGACAATTATCTGGAAGTGGAATATGACCTGTCAAAAGTAATGTTCATTGCAACGGCCAATACATTGAGCACCATTAAACCTCCGTTGCTGGACCGTATGGAAGTCATTGACGTAACAGGATATATCCTTGAGGAAAAGATTGAGATAGCCAAGCGTCATCTCATCCCCAAGCAGCTGAAAGCTCACGGAGTGAAACGCAATCAATTGCGTTTCACTGACGAGGCTCTTAAAGTGATTATTGAAGGATACACACGGGAATCTGGAGTGCGTGATCTGGAGAAAAAGATTGCAGCTATCATCCGTAAGATAGCCAAAAAAATTGCTCTGGGTGAGAAACGTAAATCCACTGTAGATGCCGCAGATATACACGAGTTGCTGGGTGCTCCTAAATTCACAAAAACTACTTACGAAGAATACCACGGAGCAGGTGTAGTGCCCGGATTGGCCTGGACGCCTGTTGGTGGAGAAATCCTGATGATAGAATCCAGCATAAGCCTGGGCGAGGGCAAGCTAACCCTTACTGGTAATCTGGGTAAGGTGATGAAGGAATCAGCAATAATAGCTCTGCAATATGTGCGTTCGCACAGTCTTGACCTGAAATTACATCCATTTGTATTTAAATACTGGGATGTTCATCTGCACGTGCCCGAAGGTGCTATTCCCAAGGATGGACCTTCGGCTGGTATAACAATGGCTACCTCGCTGGCCTCGCTCTTTACCCAGCGGAAAGTCAAGCCCTATCTGGCAATGACCGGTGAGCTTACCCTCAGCGGAAAAGTCCTGCCGGTAGGTGGAATAAAAGAAAAAATCCTTGCTGCCAAACGCGCCGGTATTAAGGAAATAATATTGTCAAAGGAAAATAAAAAAGATGTGGAAGAAATAAAGGAGATTTACCGTAAGGGCCTTACCTTCCACTATGTAGATACAATGGACCAGGTATTGGACATAGCCTTATTGCCGGATAAAGTGGAAAATCCGGTGAAAATAGGAATCCCAAAGAACAAAAAATGCAAATAATTTGCAATGATAACGCTGGTCATTATACTAACCATAATTTTTTCTGCCTTTTTCTCCGGGATGGAGATAGCTTTTATTGCCCATAACAGGTTGAGGCTTGAGCTGGATCTATCCCGGGGAAAGGTTAAACTCCCATTTATACGTTTTATCTTTAAAGATCCGTCCAAGTATATTGCCACAATGCTGGTGGGTAACAATGTGGCCCTGGTTATATATGGTCTGGCAACAGCCCGTTTGTTGGAGCCATATCTTGCCAATTATATCCATTCAGAATTCTGGGTGCTTATTACACAAACAGTCATTTCTACGATTGTTATATTGTTTTTTGCAGAGTTTATTCCCAAAAGTATTTTCCGGGCTTATCCCAATCTTACGCTTAATTTGTTTTCCCCTTTTGTGGCTTTTTTCTATATCTTGTTTTATCCTGTAACCATTTTGACCATAGGTATAACTAATTTTTTTATCAAATACGTTGCCCGTCGGGAAATTGATGAGCAGAATAAAAAACGTATTTTAGGCCGTGCCGACCTGGATAATTTCATTGACCAGATAAAACGCAGGTTTAAGTATGATGAAAATCTTGATGAAAAATTGAAATATATAGAAAAAACTCTTGATTTTGAGAATATTAAAGTGCGGCAATGTATGGTGCCGCGTAATGAATTAGATGCTGTGCCAGATGATATTTCTATAAAAGATTTAATTGAAAAATTTGCCAATTCCAATCATTCCAAACTGATTGTTTATCACGGAAATATTGATAATGTTGTAGGTTATGTACACGTGCGCAGCTTGTTTAATAATCCTTCTTCCCTTAGTGAAATTTTAATTAATATTCCAGCTGTGCCTGAGACTATGTCTGCAAAAAAACTTTTAGACCTTTTGATCAAAGAAAAGAAAAGCATTGCTCTGGTAGTTGATGAATACGGCGGTACAGCTGGCATTGTTACTATTGAGGACGTGCTGGAAGAGATTGTGGGAGAGATTGAAGATGAGTATGATAAAGAAGAATTTGTGGAAGTTAAGGTCAATGATAAACAGTTTATTTTTTCTGCCCGCCTGGAGATTGATTACATTAACGAGAAATATAACCTTCACCTGCCCGAATCCGAGGAATATAACACTATTGCCGGTCTGCTGATGGAACATCTGGAGGCTATTCCGCAGAAAGGTGAGAAATTGAAAGTTGGGGAGTATATTATTGAAGTGCTGGATACCTCTGGCCCAAAGGTTAATAAAGTGCAGATAGAAGTTATGGATACCCAGACCTCCGGAAATGCTACCTCGGAAAATAATGACTAAAAACAGATTTTCTTAATCTTTTTGTCTGAAAAAATTATTTACATTTGTTTCAAATCCTAAAAATTTGAAACAAATGGCTATTGTTATCACTGGTTATGATCTGACTATAGACAAGCTCGTACGTGTCGCCCGTTATGGCGAAAAGGTAGAGTTACATCCTGATGCTATTCAGCGTATCAAGCGCTGCCGTGCAATGCTTGATAAAAAAATTAAGGCAAAAGAGATAATGTACGGTGTTAATACTGGTATTGGAGAGTTTTCCGAGATTGTTTTAAGTGACGAGCAGATACGTGAGTTTCAGAAATATCTGATTTACAATCATTCTGCTGGTATAGGCGAGGCTATGCCCGAGGAATGGGTGCGCGGGGCTATGGTTAGCCGTGTGAACGTGCACGCCCACGGACATTCTGGTATCCGTCCGGAGATTACTCTTACCCTTGTTGAAATGTTGAATAAAGGAGTTACACCGTACGTATGCAAAAAAGGAAGTGTAGGCGCCTCAGGCGACCTGGCCCCTATGTCGCAGATTGCTCTCACGCTTATGGGCGAAGGAAAAGCTTTCTATCAGGGAGAACTGCTACCAGCCAGGGAAGCTTTCAAACGTGCAGGTATCAAGGTGCCAGGCCTGGAAGCACGTGACGGCCTGGGGACTATCAATGGTTCCAATGTTCTTACTGCTATGGCGGCCATTATGCTTTACGATACCAACCGTTGGCTAAAACAGGCAGAGATTGCAGCTGCTATGAGTATGGAGGCTCTCAAAGCAAATATGCGTGTGCTGGACGAACGTATCCACAAGGTACGCGGTTTCCCAGGAGCTATCCGCAGTGCCCGTGCTTTGCGTAAACTCGTAGAAGGCGGAGATCTTGCCAATTTCAAGATTAAGACACGTGTTCAGGACGCTTATTCCATTCGTTCCACACCACAGGTTATTGGTGCTGCTCACGATGCTGTGCGTTGGGCCTGGCAACAGGTGGAAACTGAGCTCAACGGCGTGGGTGATAATCCGTTGTTTTTCCCTGAAGATGATGTACAGCTCTCTGGTGCTAATTTCCAGGGTAGCCCTGTGGCTGTTCCTATGGATATGATTGGATATGCAGTTACAATGGTATCGGTGTTGAGTGAGCGCCGTATGAACCGTTTGAATAATCCTGCTCTGAGCCAGGGCCTGCCTCCGTTCCTTACCAAAGGAGCTGGTATGTTCTCGGGATTGATGCTCAGTCAGTACACCGCAGATATGCAGATTGTGGAGCAGAGAATATTGTCTGTGCCGGCCTCTATCCAATCCATTCCGGCAGCTGCTGACCAGGAGGATTTTGTTTCAATGGGTATGAACACCGCACTTAAAAACTTCCAGATACTGGACAATGCCTACGGGGTGCTGGGTATTGAGTTTATGGCTGCTGCCCAGGCAATGGACTTCCGTGATTACAAGTTTGGAGTAGGTACACAGCTGGCTCACGATGTTATCCGCCGTTATGTGGAATTCCTGGATGTGGACCGTCCGCTTTACAAAGACCATAATACGATGAAAGACCTGGTTAAACGTGGAGAAATCCTTGATGAAGTGGAAGCCAAGCTTGGTTCTCTGGATTGGATAGATGATGATTTTAACAAAATTCCGTAAATAGCAAAATCCGCTCCGTCTGTGCGGGGCGGATTTTTTTATTGCCATTTTTGTATTTTTAGTTCTTTGCCGTCAAATACGGCGTAGGTGTTTTTTATCATCCACTCACCCAGTACGGTGAGGATGCTGCCGTTTATTTCGCGGGTGTAGGCCAGGTGACGGTGTCCGAAAATGTAATAATCTGCCTGCCATCCGTTTTCTTGTAGCCAGTGGACAAAGCGTATTTGTTTGTCTTTTTCCGGATTTAGATTTTCTGTTATCTGGTAGCGGTCGCGCCGGTGCGAAAACGAAGTGGCTATTTTAGTTGCAGTGTTGGGGTGGAGGATTGAGGCATAAATTTTTTGAGCCAGAGGGTTGCGGAACAGGGCAGTCATTGCCCGGTAGATTTTACTTTCGTATGGGGTCTGGTCTCCGTGCTCAATCAGGAATTTTTTTCCTTCAATCAGCTGAATTTGCCTGTGCTTGTGGACAATCAGTCCGATTTCCTTTTCCAGATAGCCAAATGTCCATATATCGTGGTTGCCAATGTAAAAGTGGATTTTAATTCCGCTGTCGGATAGTTCTGCCAGTTTTCCGAGGAAGCGCGTGAAATATTTAGGTATAACTTTTTTCCATTCAAACCAGAAATCAAAAATATCCCCTACCAGATGGATTTCCTTTGCATCTTGTTTAATAAAATCCAGCCATTGCACCAGACGCTGTTCCCTCTGGCGGCTGGTGTCATAGTCGGGGTATCCCAGATGGAAATCTGAAGCAAAATAGTACATAATCAGTGAGTTATAGTCCGAATAAATGTAGGCCAAGGCCAATGATTAATGCCACAAAAATATTAATAGCCTTCATAATGAGAAAACTTTTTCCGCTTTCAGCGATTAGCGGCAAGGAACCGTGTCCGTCCTGGGATATTGAGTTGGCAATTAGTATGCTCATAGGGATAAGCCCCTGTGAAAACATCAACACAAAGACAAGATGTGGTCCAGATTCCGGGATAATACCAAGCAGTACAGCGATTAACAGAGTGATCCAGTAATATTGACTGGCAAAATTCCGTAATGTTTGTTCCGAGATATGTAAATATGGTAAAATGATTTTGATAATCAGGAGGATAACAAATATCCACAGGAATATTCTGGCCAGATGTTTTACTACAATATGTTTCCAGATATGGTCTTTGAGGAAGTGTTCAGGCACAGTGATCACCACAAACAGCCCGAAAGCAAATATTCCAATAAGTGCATACCGGAAATACCATTTTTCCGGGCCTATTTTACCAGAGGCTTCCAGCACCAGCAGGATAATCAGGGCAATAGTGAGAATGAAACGGTAAAAAGACAGACTTTTGAGATTAGTCCAGATATTTTTTTTATCAAAACAGTAGCATTGAGGCCTCTGGTGGTGCTTGAGCAAGTTTTCATTGAGTTTGACGTATGGATTGAGATTTTTATAAATCAAGTTGAGGATAAATCCAGCAGCAATTGCCACGACAAAGAGTATGGCGTTTATTAACAGGAATTTTTCCGGTACCAGTGATAGCATAGCAAAAGCTTCGTCGCCCGAGGTAGCAATCATAACGCTCGTTAGTGCCGGAAAACTCAGAACGTTATGTGTATATAAAGTCACAGCAAAGTAGCTGCCAAGGCATCCTGGGATTATTCCCAGCAAAGCGCCTATAATAACCTGCATCCATTTATTTTTAGAGATGCCTTTTTTAAACCTGTCCCTGGTCTGCACAGTGAAATATTCCACCAGGATCATCATTCCAAAAATAAAGCTGGTGATTATGATGGATTCTTTGAGGATATTTGCAAAGTCTTGCATTGTTAGAGTATTAAAATATTTTTTAACTTTGACTTGGCAAAGTTAAAAGAATTGTAAAATAAATTCTATGGCCAGCGAAAAAGAAATACCAGAAGAACAGCGCCAAGAACAAGCTACTGGTAGCGACGAAAATAAGGAACAGGCAAACGATCCTGTTATTGATGAAGCGACCAAGCGGGAATTGATAAAGAATTTCTTTCATTACAATGAGGCAAAATTTCCTTCCTTTTTTGAGTATGATGTTCTGGTAACGTATTTATCTGTAGCCCTGGGCTTATTTATCGTTTTTTACTTCCGTCCGAGTGTTACAACTTATCTGCTGGCAGCAGCAGCTCTGGCCGTGGGTTTTTATTTTGCCATCAGATGGATTGAGCCATACTACAAGCAGCGGCGTGAATTTTCCAAGCGTCCTACCCCCGAGTTGATGCAATACTGGCTTGTTCAGGATATAAAAAATATTGTCAAACCGGCAGCAAAAGACCTTTTATCCATTCCTTCGTCCGTGCCTGAGGAAAATTATATCATAATTCCTTATCCTATTTACTGGGAACATCCTTCCATTCCGGATCAGGCTATATTGCGTGCCGATGTGGGAGGCAGTTTCATTTACAGTGCATATAAAATACAGATTTTGGTAGTGGCCAATAGTTTTATAAGTCTTTATAAATGTGATTATAACTGGGTTGAAAATCAGTTGCTTAATCAGCAGACACAGGAGTTTTTCTTTGAGGATATTTCATCCATAAACACTGCCACTGAGGAACTTGATTATAAGATTTTTGACCAGAGGGATAAGGAAGATGCCCCGATTATTGGTAAAGTGCCTGTGATAATTGTTCATAACAAGGGTAACGAGGAGATGAAAGTTATTGTGGATGTGCCTGTGTTGAACGTTACTCCAAAAATTAAACAAAATACTGTGCGTATTATGCAGGTTTTGAGGATATTACTGAGAAATCGCAGGGCTGGCGAGGTTTTTGAGTAGTTAGAAAAAAATATTTTTACGGATGACTTTAGCGCAGGCTATAGAAAAAATAAAGCAGGATCTGGACAGTTATTATACAGTACATCAGATATGGGTTTTTATTCATACGCTTTTCAAGTATTATATGAACCTTGACCGGGCGCGTATTCACGCCTATCCTGACTTGCCTGTTCCGGAGGAGGTGTGGAAAAAAATCCGTGAGGCCATAAAGGATTTGAAGTCTTATAAACCTATTCAGTATATTCTGGGGTATGTAGATTTCTATGGACTTACTATCCGGGTAAGCCCTGATGTGCTTATACCGCGGCCAGAGACCGAAGAGCTGGTTTCAATAGTGGTGGATGAAAATAAGCATCTATCTTCGTCGGATATAATAGATATTGGCACCGGAAGCGGATGTATTGCTGTTGCACTGGCAAAAAATCTTCCCCAGGCAAATGTCTTTGCTACGGACTTGAAACCTCAGGCGCTTAAAATGGCATCATTGAATGCTAAACTTAATGAGGTCAAAATTTCTTTGCAGCTGCACGATATTATTGCCACGTATCCGCCTCTGTTTGACCGACAGGTTAAGAATTTTGATATTATTGTGAGCAATCCGCCTTATGTCCTGCCCCGGCAAAAAAAGGTTATGAGTAAAACAGTGTTGGATTACGAACCAGAGGATGCTCTTTTTGTCCCTGAAAACGATCCTCTTATCTATTATGAGGCCATTTGCCGTTTTGCCCGGGCTTATCTGAAACCTGGGGGCAAGGTTTATTGTGAGATTAATGAGGAAATGGCAGGATCAATGGTCAAGATGCTGGAACGCAGAGAAATTACCAACTTCTCAATTTATCACGATTTGAGCGGTAAAAATCGTGTGGTGCGTATTAATTTTTAGTTTATTTTTTCATTCTACATTAAATTTTTTTCTTTGCCTTAAAAAACTTATGCAACCACAGGTTAGTATTGTAATGGGCAGTGCCTCAGACCTGCCGGTGATGGAAGAGGCTTTCAAGTTGTTTGAACAGCTTCAGGTGCCTTTTGAAGTAAAAATCACTTCCGCACATCGTACTCCGGACATCACAGAGGAATATATTTCCGGATTAAAGGACAGAGGTGTTAAAGTCATAATAGCTGGTGCAGGTGGGGCTGCACATTTACCCGGTGTTGTGGCAGCTTTTACTACTTTACCGGTAATAGGCGTGCCTGTTAAGTCGTCAATATCCATTGATGGCTGGGATTCCATTCTTTCCATATTACAGATGCCGCCTGGTATTCCTGTTGCCACTGTGGGGCTGAATGCCGCACGCAATGCTGCTATCCTGGCTGTGCAAATCCTGGCGCTTTCGGATAAGGAACTGGCCGAAAGATTTAGTGAGTTCCGCCGGCAAATGAAGGATAAGGTTGTCAAATCAAATGAAAAAATCCAGCAGCTGGATTATAAATTCCTGGTTAAATAAAAAGTTTTACAATTTTTTTAAGATTTTTATTTTAGTGCCTGGAAAATAATTTTATAACAAAAACTTTTTTCTTATTAACTTTGCAGTCTGGAAGAAAGATTGCATCTTGAAAAAAATTTTTTGAACAATTTCGGTTTATGAAGCGTTTAATTTATTTGTTATTAGCTGTATCAGTGATTTTTGGTTCTTGTTCGCGCAAAGGCGAAATGGCCGGATCAGGAAAAAAACACAAACATCATCACAGACGGGAGCAGCGAGTACCAAAGCATATCACTTATAACTATGTTCTGAAATCTAATGATTACGATCTTAAGTATCAGAAAGCTTTTGAGTATTACAACAAAAAGAAGTATTACAAGGCTCTTGATTTGTTTGCACAGCTTGTTCCGCACGAGAGAGGACGCAGCCGTGGCGACGAAGTACTCTTTTATTATGCTATGACTAATTTTCAGCTTAAGGATTATGTTACTGCAGCATATTATTTCAAAAATTTTGCTTATTCATATCCTAATAGTGAATTTGCCGAAGAAGCTCTGTTTATGAGTGCTTATTGTTATTATTTAATGTCGCCCCGCTGGTCTCTGGATCAGGAAATGACCAATGATGCCATTACACAGTTTGAGATGTTTTTGTCCAAATATCCACAGAGTAATCTTGTGGACTCGGTCAATCACCTTATTGACAGATTGAGATATAAATTGCAGGAGAAATCATACAGGAATGCAAAGCTTTATTATGACCTTGAATATTACCGTTCTGCTGCTATTGCACTGAATAACAGCCTGAAAAAGTATCCGGATAGTCCTTTTAAAGATGATATTTTGTATTACATTGCTCTGAGCAGATATATGTTTGCTAATAACAGTGTTGCCCAGAAACAAGAACAACGTTATCTTGATGCCCTGGATGCTGTTATGACATACAGGGAAAAGGAACCTCAAGGAAAATATCTGGATAAAATTAATGATCTGGAAAAGAAAATTAATGCCAGACTCAAGAAAATTCAACATAAATAATTCAATATTAATTAGCTATGGATTTTAAGAAAGTAAAAGCCCCAAACACAACAGTTACTTATAATCTTGACGACTTGGAGCGCGGCACGGACAATATCTATGAAAGTATTGTCATTATGGGACGTCGTGCCGACCAGATAGCCGTGGAAATGAAAGACGAACTTTCCAGAAAACTGGAAGAGTTTGCTTCCTATGCTGATAACCTGGAAGAGGTATTTGAGAACCGTGAGCAGATAGAGATCTCCCGTTTTTACGAACGGTTGCCCAAACCTACGGCTATTGCTATTCAGGAATTTATAGAGGGACGTTTGCGCTGGCGTAAACCCCGCCGTCAGAGACCTCGTAATAAGTAGTAGCGCTTAACCCTCTGTTGATAATCAAAGGACAGGGGCCATAGGCCCCTGTCCTTGTTTTATGGTCATTAAGTTTTTTCCTATATTTTTTCAAAGATTTATTTGGTGCTGGCAATGACGGAATTACTGGAAAAATATTTTCCACTTACGCCTGATCAGCGGGAAAAGTTCAGGCTTTTTGCAGCTTTGATAAGGCAGTGGAATGAGGCTGTAAATCTTATATCCCGCAAGGATATTGATCATCTGTGGGAGCGCCATATCTTACATTCCTTGTCTATTGCCAGGGTTATTGATTTTAAAACAGCCCGGGTCGTGGATATTGGTACTGGTGGAGGTTTCCCCGGTGTGCCATTGGCCATTATGTTTCCGCAGGCACATTTTACCCTTGTAGATTCCATTGCTAAAAAAATTACGGCTCTGGAGGATATTATCAGTAAATTGGAACTGGATAATGCTGTAGCTCTCCGTGCCAGAAGTGAGCAGGTAAAAGATAAGTTTGATTTTGTGGTGGCCCGTGCTGTGGCAGATTTCCGTAGGTTTTACAAACAAACCAAACACCTTTTGCGTCCCGGGCAGGTAGCAAAGCTGCCAAACGGAATTTTTTACCTCAAAGGAGGTGATTTTGCCCAGGAGATTACTCCTTTTGCAGGCCGGGTCAAGGTCTTTAATATCAGTGATTTCTTTGAAGAGGAATTTTTTGAGACAAAGAAGATTATTTATCTGAGGTATTAAAAAACACGGCGGGCTTTCTCCAGGCCCGCCGTGATAAGTTTTTATTCCTTGCCCATTAATTCTTTGAGCTTGTTAAGTACAATTTCAGCGTGTTTTACCTCGCCGCTTTTGCGTTTCTGGCGGACTTTTACATTGTACCAGGTATGGACTATATTGCCTTGAGGGTCAATGATAAAGGTTGAGCGGATTGTGCCTTCGGTCTCTTTTCCGTATTGTTTTTTCAGCCCCCAGGCGCCATAGGCTTTGTGTACCTGTTTTTCCGGGTCGCTTAGCAGGGTAATGCCCAGGTTATATTTTTGTACAAATTTTTGATGGGATTGTTGGGTATCCTTGCTAATGCCAATAATCTGCGCCCCGAGTTTTTCAAATTCACTTTTAAGTTCCGTAAAGTCTATAGCTTCCTTGGTGCAGCCCGAGGTATTATCCTTGGGGTAAAAGTATAATACTACCCATTTTCCTTTGAAGTCTTTGAGGCAGACTTCCTGTCCGTTGGTATCTGGCAAGCAGAATTCTGGTGCTTTTTGTCCTATCTCAAGCATAGTTTTATCATTTTTAGTTTTTGTAAAGTTAGAAAAATTCCAAAATACTACCATTGGATTAAAATTTTTTTAAGTTATTTTTACCGGAAAAAAGTTTATGATAGGCACGCTGGTAAATACTGGTGCTGTAATTGTTGGCAGTACAGTGGGACTGTTGATTAACAAGAATCTTCCTCGCAAGTATGTTAAGATTGTTTTTGATGCTCTGGGTGTCTTTACTCTGTATCTGGGTTTTAAAATGGCTCTGGAAGGAAAAGAACTTTTGTTTATAGTATTTAGTTTGATACTGGGGGCTCTTACTGGACAGTGGCTACATCTGGAAGAACGCACTGAGCACCTGTCTGATTTTGTTAAGCATAAGTTTAAAATAAAAAATGAGCATTTTACCGAAGGGCTTATAACATCGTTTTTAATGTTTTGTATGGGGTCTATGACTATTTTAGGGGCAATGGAGGAAGGATTTGGCAATCCGCCTAATTTACTTTTGACCAAGTCGGTAATGGACGGATTTTCTTCCGTGGCTCTGGCATCTGGTTTTGGGCCTGGAGTGCTGTTTTCCTCAATTTTACTCTTGCTTTATCAGGGCGGATTGACCTTGCTGGCTGCTTATGTAAAGGATTTTCTCACCCCTGAAATTATTTCTGAAATAACTGCAGTGGGCGGATTGTTGTTGATAGCTCTGGGCATAAATATCCTGGAGTTGAAGAAGATAAAAGTTTTAAATCTTATCCCAGTATTAGTTTACATAGTTTTGTTTATGCTGATTTTCAGATAATTAAACTTTTAGTCCCAGGATAACAATGTCATCTATTTGTGGATAGTCTTTTTTCCACTCATTTAGTCGTTGTAGTAAAACTTGTTTCTGTTCTTCCATAGGAAGATTATGTATTTCCTGCAGCAGGTCTTTGAATTTATGGAGAGTGAATTTTTTTAGAGTTTTTGCTGATAGCTGGTCCATATATCCATCTGAGAAAAGATATAACACATCTTGTTTTTTCAGGGTGATGAAGTTATCTGTAAAGAATTTTTCTTTGATGTATATTCCTACAGGCTGGCGGTCGCCTTTTATTATTTGCAGTTGTTTGTCACGTATGATATAGAGAGGGCGGTATGCGCCGGCAAAGTTAATTTCTTCTCGATCAGGATTATATATACACATTGCCATATCCACGCCGTCCATAAAAATTTGTTTAGCATCGGTTTGTCCCAGAGCTTTTTTTATGCCCTCGCGCATAATGTTAAGTATTTGGGCTGAAGAAATTTCCGGATGCATACTTACAATCTCCTTTAGCATTGTGATGACCATAATACTCATAAAGGCGCCGGGGACACCGTGGCCTGTGCAGTCGCCTACAGCAAAATAGAATTTACCATTTACTTCTGCAGCCCAGTAAAAGTCGCCACTTACCACATCACGTGGTAGATATAGGATCATTACCTCAGTAAAATATTTCCGGAACAGTGAAGTATCTGGTAAAAGAGCTTGTTGTATGCGTTGGGCATAATTGATGCTTTCATTGATTTTTTTCTGCGAAAGCATCAGTTCCTTGTGCTGACGTTCAATTTCTTCCTTTTGGGCAAGGATTTCCTCTTTTTGGCTGTTGAGCACAGCGTTTTTGCGGATAATTTCCTGATTTTTAGCTTTCAGTTCAGAATTTATATGCTTTATAATTCGGTTCTGGCGCGAAAGGATGATTATAAAGCCCGAAGATATTAGCAGCAAAACCAGAATGGACACTATTATAATACGCTGCTGGCGCATTGCCAGCTTTTGTTTTTCCTGTTCCTCTTTTAGCAATTTGTTTTCCTTTTCCGCAAGTTTGAGCTGATAAACGCTCTGTAAGTTGGCAATGTCCTTTTGGGTCTTTTCGTTTTGTAAGGAATCCTTTAGTTCTATGTATCTCAGGTATTTACTGATTGCCGCTTGATATTTTCCTTCGGCCGTATCTAACTGAAAAGCAGTTAGATATATGTTTTTTGTTATTTCGCGGGATCCAATCTTCCGTGCCAGCGTTAATGCGGAATCCAGATAGGCCCGGGCACCGGGGAAATCACCTTTTTGTGTGAGTATCTGCGCAATAATCCTGAAATCCTCGGCCAGCTGGTTCTGGTTCTGGCTCTCTCTGGCAAGCTTAATGCTTTGTTTTATGTAATAATGTGCTGAATCTGCTTTGTTCTGTCCGGAATATACCTCAGCAAGATGGGTGTAGGTCTCGGTGAGCTGCTCTATATAATTGGATTTCTCGGCATTAGCTATGGCAATGAAAAAGTATTTCTTTGCCGAATCCAGAATGTTCCAGTCACTATAAACAGTTCCTATGTTATTAGCACTGAGGGCTATACCTTGAGCAATATGTGTTTTTTTGAACAGGTTGTAAGATTGGAAGTAATATTTCAATGCCTTTTTCTTATCCGAGAGGTAGTAATAAACATTGCCTATATTATTGAGGTTAACGGCTATCCAGGGAGTATCACCAACCTGTGTGATGATTTCCTGGGCTTTGAGTAGCCATTGCAGGCATTGACGGTAATCGCCGTTGAAGCAGTAAGAGTTGCCCATTTCCCCACAGCTGGCTGCTTTGAAGCGCAGGTTATCCGTGTTTTTGAAATAATCATAAGCCCGTTTCAGATAAAAACGTGCACTGTCGTAATGGTCAGTAAAATTGAAATATTGCCCATAGTTAAGATTAACATAAGCCTTCAGTTCCTTGTCTTTTATTGCCCGGGCGAGGCTATCGCTAATTTTTATATACCGGAGGAAATTGGGGTCGTCCTGCCAGGTCTTTATCATAAGTGTGATAGCCGCCTGTTTTTTACTGGAATCCGGCGGGTCAGGATTTTGTATAACATTTATAAGACTGTCGCGGTTAAGCCCAAAAGATGTGCTTATCAGGATGAGTATCAATATTGTCAGTAAAGTAATTCTTTTCACTGGTTCCAAATTTTTTTCTTTAGCTAAATTAATGAAAAATCTGTTTGATTAATGTTTTTATTGTTTTTTGTTAAAAATATTTTTCAACCAGTTGGATATTTCGTCTCTTACCTGACGGAAAACTTTTAGTTTTTCCTCTTTTGTTCCAGTGGCCTGGGCCGGGTCAAAAAAATCTTTATGTAAGCGGTGTTTGACCTCTCCTGTGAAGACAGGACAGCTTTCTCGTGCACTGTCGCATACTGTTAGCACGTAGTCAAAACTCTGGTTTATGAATTTGTCCACAAGCTTGGGATAATGTCCGGATATATCTATCCCTAATTCCTGCATAACTTCCACTGCCAGAGGATGGACTTGCTGGGCCGGAGCTGTGCCAGCGGAAAAAATGTCCCACTGCGGATACATTTGTTTCAATAATCCTTCGGCCATCTGGCTGCGGCAACTATTGCCTGTGCATAAAATTAGTACTCGCATATTTCCTGGTTTGGGACGATTTACCCCGCAAATTTAATGCCCACGGATTACTCTTTGGCCAATTCACGGAAGTTTTTTCTTGCGGCGCTCACATAAGGACTGTCTCTGAGGTCAAAAAGAATGGTGCGGTAATATTCCTTGGCCTTCTGTGGATTATTAAGATGATACCTGTAAATTTCCGCTGCCGTAAAATATGCCCTGTCAAGCAGAGGACTGTAAGTAAAGGAACGGATAATTTGATTAAGACTTGCCACAGCTTTTTGGTAGTCACCTATTCTGCGGAACATCAAGGCCTTTTCCAGCAAGGCGCGGTCGGCCAGGAAATAGGATCTGGTTGCCACAGAGTCGTAATACATTGCAGCACTGTCAGTTATATTGCGAAAATTATAAAATTCTGCCCTGGCAAATTCTTTCAATATGACTTGTTTAAGGGAATCGTCAGCCATATTAATGAAATAGGAATACATTATGGCCTGATAATCACCTTCCTGGTCAGTCATTCCTTTTATTTTGTCAAAATACAGTTTGGCACCTTCTCTGTCACCTATAAAGAAAAAGCTTTTTGCTTGCAGCAGTCCGGCTTCAAAGGCAATATCCTTATCCGCACTTTCGCGGCTTACTTTATCAAATAACACAATAGCGTCCCAGGCTTTGCCTTCTCGCAGTAAAATTTTGCCTTTTTCCAGTAGCAGCTGGTTTCTGGTAGCAGGAGAGAGGTAAGGCACCTGCCGGAAAACATTGTCTATATATCCAATAGCTTTTTGTGGATTATTTAGATAAAAAGCTTCCAGATGTGCCAATTGCGTGAGTATGCTTATGGTCTGGCTGTTAATACCCAGATCGTTGATAACAGAGATATACATATTTTCAACTTTTTGTATCTGCTGCTGTCCGCTGATTGCTCCGGTCTGAATTCTTTTGTAGTAAATACCCAGCAACTGGATTTTGGATTTGATGTAATACGGATACCGCGGGCCTTTCTCTACCAGATATTCAAAAGCTTTTTCCGCAATGGCCAGGGAATCATAGTCCCTGGCATTAACTCCTACATTGTATATTTCCCGTCCAAAACCGTGGAGTTTTTTATCCAGATTAATAGCAGTAGCCAGAGCTTTGCTCAGATCTTTTTTCTCGGTATATAACCATATTAGCAGCTGGTTAAAGCTGATGTCTTTGTATTTTTTCAGGTATTGCGTGGTAATCTTTTCCAGCTGGTCAGTGAATTCATTATTTACATCATTCTGCACAAAGGGAAGTAAGCGGTTTTCTATATTGGACAGTTGTGTAGGATTTTCTTTTAGTTGGTTGAGTAATACGGTTATTAGTTTTTCATTATTGCGCTCAATAGCATAAATGGTATAAAGCTGATTATAAAAAGGATAGCCTGTTTTCTTTGCTGCCTTGATATATAGTTTTTCCGCAATGTCCAGTTTACGGTAATTTATCAGACTGTTGCCTGTTTCTATGATTTTGTATCTGTTGCTTGGTATGTTGGAGAGGAGTTTCTTGTAGATTTTAGAGGCTTCCTGCTTTTTTCCCTCTTTTTCATATATAAATGCCAAATCCACCAGATAGGACGGATTATCCGGATGTCGCCGTATCTCACGTTTAATGTATTTTTCTGCTTTGCTGTATTGATTAAGGTTTATAAGGCAACGCAGATAATAATCAAAGTAATATTTTGCCTGGCGTTGTTGATATAATTTTTTGAACAGTGGTGCTGCTTTTTCAAATTCCTTCTGGTTGTAGTATGAGACTGCCAGCTGTAGCTGGTCCTGAGCAAATGACAAATGTATGCTCAACAAAATCGTAAATACTGTTAAGCTGGTTTTCAAAAACACTTTCATATAGTTAACTTTGACCGTTGTCCTATTTGGTTAAAAATAGAAAAAATGGCTTTTGTTGTAAAATTTATTATTCTGCTGGCTTTTTTCGTTCTGGTTTTTCTGACAATTGAGTATTTTCTTAAACGACTGGTTTTTGATACAAAGGATAAAAAATCCTTGCAATTACTTGTGAATCTGGGTTTTATTATCGCTGTGGTCTTGATAATTTTATATTTCTATGCTTTGAATATTTTGCCACAATGGAAGTTTTTGTTAGCAGTATTGGGCGCAATTGTTCTGGGTTACATAGTTTTTGTTTTAATCCGCCGAAAACTTGATAATTTTATCTTTTTGATAAAAAAACGTCTGGAATATGGTGATTTTGTGGAATATAACAATCAGGTATATCGCTTTCTTACAGTGCATAAAAACAAGGTTTTGCTTGAGGATATAAATGGACAGGTGGTAGAGATTGAAATCTCGCCGTCGCTGGATATAAAAAAATTGGAAAAAGGCCTGGGCTTTGTTGTGGATACCCAACTTTCGCCTGAGCAGATTAGCCGTCTGGTGGAGAAAAATCCTTTTGTGCCAGCCCATTATGTTGCTGTTTTCCTTGAGGAGGATATTTCTGAGGATAGACCTGTCCTGAAAATTTACATTAAACAATGTGATAGTTTCCAGAAATTCAAAGAGTTTAAACGTTATATACAGAGCCATTTGTGATGAAAGCCCAAACTAAAAAGGAAATAATCAGAGTTTTCTTTTCATTTCTGGTGTCATTGGCAGTGGTGCACTTTGTTGAATTTTCGCCTGCTGTGAATGTCCTGATG
Organism: uncultured Bacteroidales bacterium; assembly: GCA_964649975.1. GTDB lineage: Bacteria > Bacteroidota > Bacteroidia > Bacteroidales > S143-33 > S143-33. The sequence goes on from CAZYSM010000022.1 coordinate 35,847, forward strand.
TTTTTGGCTATATACGTGATTGTCAGTCTGATAATTGAACAGATTATAAAATTTTATCATAAACGTAAAAATAAAAACTTGAAATAAAATGGTTTTACCTCAAACTTATAATGATTGGCTGGAATTCTTTGAAAATTACAAAAAAGAATTCGCCGACAGTGCTACTTACGAAAAAGACAAAATTGGATTGTTGCAGTTTGCTGCCGAGGAACTTATGAAAAAAAATGATTTCAATGGGGCAAAGAAATTTCTGGACCAGGGTATTAAATTAGCTGAGAAACTTGGCAACCGCAAACTTATTGCGGATTTGCTTAATACGCTTGCACAGGTGTTTTACGCACAGCGGGATATGCAAAATGCGGATTTGTATATGACCAAAGCTATTGAGATTTTCAAACAGGAATTCGGTGAGGATGCCCCTGAGGTTATTAATCTTTATAACAACCTGGCTATTATTAAGGAAGGATTGGGAGATTATGACCAGGCTATATTGTTGATGCTGGAGAATATTAAACGTGCCAAAGAATCGGGGAAATTTGACCAGATGTATTTTGCCTCGGCTTATAATAATATTGCTGGTATTTTTTGGTCAAAGAACCAGCCCGAAAATGCCCGTGAATATCTTGAAAAAGCCAGGGAAATTAAGGAGAAAAATCTGTCTGCCGATGACCCGCAGCTGGCTGATGTGTATAATAATCTGGCCTTGGTTAATCTTAACCTCGGAAATCTACAACAAGCAGAACGTTATCAATCAATGGCTTATGATATTATCCACCAGCATAATCCCGAAAGTATGGAAATGGTAACAGCTTTACGTAATATGGCGCTTATAAAAAAGGAAAAGAACCAGACTATTGAGGCGCTGGAATATCTCTCGCGGGCTGTGGATATTTTGAAAAAAATGTTCCCCCACGGACATCCCGAAATTGACGAGGCTCTGGAAGTTAAACGCCAATGGGAGGAGGAATTATAAGCTTTATCAGTAAAATTTTTATGTTTCTGCAATCCTGACAGAAATTTTTTATCTTTTGACACGGAAAATTTTATCACAAATGAAGGTTAATCTCTTTGTTCCCTGTTTCATAGACCAGTTTTATCCTGAGGTGGCTCAGGCAACGGTTAAACTGCTGGAAAAAGCCGGATGTGAGGTCTTGTTTGACCCGCGGCAGACTTGCTGCGGACAACCTGCTTTTAATTCCGGATACTGGAAGGAAACCTTCGTGGCAGCACAACATTTTCTGGACGTGTTTGACAATCCTTATCCTGTGGTTGCCCCTTCGGCATCCTGCACAGGTTTTATTCGGCGGAACTATTCCAAACTCTCGGACGATAAAATTTTCCTTGAACGTGTGGATAATTTGCGTTCCAGAATTTTTGAACTCACGGATTTCCTTGTCAATCAGCTGAATTTTACAGACTTTGGGGCACAGTTTGATGCCACTGTTACTTATCATGATGCCTGTACAGCTTTGCGTGAATATGGCATCAAAAAAGAACCGCGTATACTGCTCTCGCACGTTAAAGGCCTTAAACTCGTGGAAATGGACAGGGCAGAGGAGTGCTGCGGTTTTGGAGGAACTTTTTCCGTCAAGTTTACCCCTGTTTCTATTGCTATGGTGCAGCAAAAAGTGGAAAGTGCATTGCGGACCGGAGCTCAATACATCGTATCCACCGAAGCCTCCTGCTTTATGAATATTGGAGGGTATATCAAAAAACAAAAATTACCTATCAAAACCATACATATTGCGCAAATATTGGCTAATTTCTGAGGCGTTTTATTGCAAGGCCAATGCTTTGATTTACCGGAACAGTGAATTTTTCGCCTCTGATGGTCAAATATAGATTTCCACGGGCACTGTAGCGGATGTCTTCTTCTATGTACTGTCCCATTATGCTTACGGCTGTAAGGATGTTGTCCACGTAGATTTCAAAAGGTAGTATCTTGTGGGTAAATTGCGGGACATATTCATTGCAAATCCTTATCTGGCCTACCTTCTGATCGTATCTGTCATAAACATTCAGACACAGGGAATCTATTTTATAATCCAGCGGAAAATCGTTTTTCAAAATAATTTGTCCTTGAATTTTACTTTTTAACAGGTCAATTGTCTTAAAATCAATGTTTTTGATTGTTATCAGCTTTTCAATATTATAATGATTTACTGCTGCCCTGAGGAAATCCGCAGGTTTAAGCCAGAGTGTTTTGATGTAATAAACCGGAAAGATCGGTGAAATATTCATACGGGCTATGATGAAAAATGTTACAGGCACAGAGTCCAGCTCTTTACGCTTATCAAGTATGTCGTTGAAGTTCTGGTAAAGGATGTATATTGGCTGGTTAGCAAGAATGGTTGTGTCCCGTGCATTGAATTTGACTGGGCCATTAATTTCCCCGCCTCCCAGATCCATAAAGTTCACATAAGCCCAGTAGCGCATATCTTTTACTGTGAACGAAAACACATTGGGATTATATATCCTGGCATCCACACGGGCTTTTAGCATAAAGTCGTTGTTTTGTTCTATGCGCAGGCTTTCTACCCTGGCAATCTCCGGAAATCTGGGCAAAATACCACATCCGCCTAAGAATGTTAACAGCACCAGACCAAGGAAATGTATTTTACATCGGGTCCACATCAAAGATCACGCGTATTTTGTAAAAGTTTTCCATACGGCGGATGCGGTCGGTTTCCGTGCGGATAATGTTTTTTACTTTGGTGAGGGAAACCCCCTGCTCAAGCTTTATTAATATTTCTTTGCGATACCAGTTTTGTATCTTTTTTACTGGGGGATATTCCGGACCAAGAACTCTGTGCTTGAGGTATTTGCGAAGTGTGTCGGCCAATAATTTACTGAATGTATCTACCATAGCCTCTTCCTTGTATTTAACGGTGATTTTGATAAGGCGGGTAAATGGCGGATAATTAAAATCCCGGCGTTCGTTGATTATCCATTGGTAAATACCCTGGTAATCGTTTTCCATAACATAGTGGAATACTGGATGTTCTGGCTGTGATGTCTGTATAATGACGCGTCCACGGCTCCCACGGCGTCCGGCACGTCCGCTTACCTGTACCATTAGCTGGAAGGCCCGTTCCATAGCCCGGAAGTCTGGAAAGTTTATCAGGCTATCGGCATTGAGGATGCCCACAAGACTTACATTGTGAAAATCCAGGCCTTTGGTGACCATCTGCGTACCTACAAGGATGTTGATTTTTCCGCTCTGGAACTGTTCTATTATCCGTTGATGGGAGTGCTTGCCACGTGTGCTGTCCAGGTCAAGGCGGTGTATATTAGCTTGAGGAAAAAATATTTTTAAATCGTCCTCTATCCTTTCGGTGCCAAAGCTGCGGATTTGTATCTTGAAACTGCCACACTTAGGACATTGACGTGGAACGTCTATGCTATAACCGCAGTAATGACAGACCAGCTTGTTATCTTCCTTATGGTATGTCAGGCTCACGTCGCAGTGTTTGCATTTGGGTATCCATCCGCAGTCTTGGCATTCCATATATGGAGCAAAACCGCGCCGGTTGCGGAACATTATGACTTGCTTACCAGCGTTCAGAGCCTGCTGGATGTTATCCAGCAAAAGAGGATGAAAAATTCCTTTCATCTGCTTTTTCTGGCTTGCAGCTTTGGTATCGGCCAGAATAATCTGAGGAAGTTCAATTTTTTCAAACCTTTCGGTCAGCTCTACCAGTCCGTATTTTCCTGTTTTAGCTTTGTAATAAGTTTCCACCGACGGAGTGGCTGTGCCCAGCAATACCCGCGCATCCGATAGTTGAGCCAGCATAATAGCTGCATCCCGGGCATTATAACGTGGTGCTGGTTCAAATTGTTTATATGTGTTTTCGTGCTCTTCATCTACAATGATAAGTCCCAGATTGCGGAAAGGCAGAAAAATAGCCGAACGCACCCCAATGATTATCTTATAACTGTCGTGGCCTGCCAGCGGGCGATTGAGCCGTTGCCATACTTCTGCACGTTCCAGGTCATTGAGTTTGGAATGATAAAAACCCACTTTGTCACCAAAAACTGCCTGCAAACGCGCAACTATCTGAGAAGTAATGGCTATTTCCGGAAGCAGGTAAAGCACCTGTTTGCCCTGTTCTATTTGTTCCTTTATCAAACGGATATATATTTCTGTTTTTCCACTGCCGGTTATTCCGTGCAATAATACCACGCTTTTATTTTGGAATAGATGCGATATTTGGTCATAAGCCTGCTGTTGTGCCGGAGTTAGCGGATTAATTTCCGATGAAATCTCTAAATTTTCGCCTATACGCAATATTTGTTTTTCATATACTTCAAGGATGTTTTTGTCAGTGAGGGCTTTTAATGCCGAAGGTGAATTTACTTTTTCCAGGAGATCCTTGTATTTAACCTCTTTGGCTGGACGGCCAAAACTGAATTTAGCCAGGCTCATATAAGCCAACAATAGATCGCTTTGCTTTTTTGCCCTGGAAAGGCTGGTGAAAATTTTATTTAGTTTTTCTTGCGAATCAATTTCTGGCGACAGACGAACGTATTTTTCGGTGCGCGGCCTGTAAGGATTTTCTACATTCTGCCCTGTGCGGACAACACCTTTTTCTACCAGTGATTTTATTGTGCGAAGTATTTTAGGATTCTGGGTCTTTTTCCGCAGATAGTCAATTGTGTAATTTTTTTTCTTTATCAGGTCAATAACTTCCTGCTCGTCAGGCGAAAGAAGTATTCCGTGTAAATCCGTGGAGTGGAGATATACAGTTTGTTCACCTTCCAGCCTCAGGCTCGGAGGCAAAGCAGCCATATAAACTTCGCCTATGGTACACATATAATAATCAGCTATCCAGTGCCAGAATTTTAGCTGGTTTTCGCCTATAAAAGGTTCTTTATCAATAATATCGCTTATTTCTTTGGTGGGGTATTCTGGTTTTTGCTGGTGTATCCGCTCAACTATTCCAGTGTAGAGTTTTTTTCGCACTTCCACTATAACCCTCTGGCCAGGCTTTATTTGTCCTTGGAGTTTTTCCGGAATGTTGTATGTATAAAGCTTGGGCGAAGCTATTGGTAGAATTATATCAGCAAATTTCATTTCCTTCCCTGTTTTATTCCCTGCAAAGATATAAACTTTTTTTGTTTGTCTATTTTACTTAAAATCAGATAGTTATTTCTTTATTCTTGTATCTTAGTAAAATTTATATTTCCCTGAGTAAAATCTTTGAATAAAAGCTTTATAATTGTCTGGCAATTTTTTATCTTTAAGATAATTAAAAAAAATACGAAAAATGGAAAAAATTAAGGCTTTGACCGCATACATTAATGATATTTTGAACAACCCGCCTTCTTCGGTGGATAAATACGAGGATTATGCTTATGAAATTACCAGTAAGTTTTACGACATTGATACTGAATTTGATATGGAACTTGTTGCGGATGAGAATGTTAAGCCAGGAGCAGAGTTTGATGAAAAGCAGAATGTGTTGACCATCAGCATAAATCCTGAGAATGATTTTCACTATTTTGTTTATCAGATTGTTGATTCTTTACTTTCAGAAGAGGATGAGGTGGAAGGGGCTCTGGATTATTTCACTAAGATGGTGGAAGAGGAGGAAATGGACGGTGTAGCCAGAAGGATTATTGCTGCTGCACATAGCAAAGATTTATCAGAGGATCAGGAAAAACTCATAACTGGTGCTCAGGAATATTTGATGCAAATGCTGGAATTTTTCTCTGCCATTGATGATGAGGATAAGGAGTTTGATGCTTTGTATTCCATTAAAGCTATTAATTCTCTGCTGCGTTTTGCTGATGCCGATCTGGACGAACTCCGCTTGTTTGAAGTGCAATATGATTATCGTATGCTAAATATTTTGAGTATCAGTGCTTTCCTTGAGGAAAAATTTAAAGAGGCACCCCAGGAATACGTTGAGGCGGCAAAGGAGATTGTTAGGCATACATTAGCGGATATAGAAGATTTCCAGCCCGAGAGAGCTATCCTTGATTTGCCCGGTGATCAGATGGCTGCTAAAATTGCTCAGCTGGATTATTTTGATATTCTGCAGTGGATACATTTTTTCAGTAAAAATTCTATGCAAGAGGATCTGAACATTATCCGGAATACCCTTATGCAGCAAATCAATTCCTCATTGGAAAATAATGAATGGGATGACGCTTTTGTGCTTACTAATATTTTGCGTCCATATTTTGTTGATGATGATGAGATTTTGAAAATGGCTGTCCTGAGCCAGATGGGGCTGAAACTGTTTTATGATGCTTATAAAGACTACAAATCCCTGCCTGCCGACTACGATGACCATATTATGCAGTTTATCCGGAAGGAATTTTCTTCCTTAGGCCTGAAATAGCCGAAAACGTTGGATGTCATATCCTGTTGATAATTTTTTGTTTTTAAGGTTTAATAATTGTAATTTTACTTGCCCCAAAAGGCGATTTAATTTTCTATAAACTAAAAATATACGTACTATGGAAGACAAGAAACGTGTGTATCTTTTCGGTGGAGGTAGCGCCGAAGGTAGCGCTAAGTTAAAGAATTTATTGGGAGGTAAAGGTGCCAACCTGGCAGAGATGGCTCGTATTGGAGTGCCTGTACCCCCGGGATTTACTATTACTACGGAAACCTGTATTGATTACTATAAACTTGGCGAGGAACAAATCCGCAAGGTTCTGGAAAAGGACGTTGTGGACGCCATACATTTTATTGAAAAAGAAACAGGTAAGAAATTCGGGGATATTGACAATCCATTGTTGGTATCTGTCCGCTCTGGTGCCCGTGTTTCTATGCCCGGAATGATGGATACTGTCCTGAATCTGGGTATTAACGACCAGGCTGTTCTGGGATTGGCTAAAAAGACTGGTAATGAACGTTTTGCTTGGGATGCTTACCGCCGTTTTATTCAGATGTATGGCGATGTGGTTATGGGCGTGAGACCAGAAAAAGGTGAAATTGACCCATTTGAAAAAGCTATTGATGATCTTAAAGAAAAACGTGGTGTAGATCAGGATACTGACCTTACTGCCGACGACCTCAAAGAATTGGTTGCTACTTTCAAGGATATTGTTAAGAAATATACCGGACGTGAATTCCCAACAGATCCGTGGGAACAGCTCTGGGGCGCTATTATGGCTGTGTTTAACAGCTGGAATAACGAACGTGCTATTGCTTACCGTCGTATCCACGAAATACCTGACGACTGGGGCACTGCTGTCAACGTAGTTGCTATGGTATTCGGTAATATGGGTGATAACTCTGCCACTGGTGTTGCTTTCACTCGCGACTCCGCTACTGGTGAAAAACGTTTCAATGGTGAGTATCTTATCAATGCTCAGGGTGAGGACGTTGTGGCCGGTATCCGCACACCTCTGAAAATTACTAAGGCCGATTCTGTTGCCTGGGCTAAAGCTAACGGTATCAGCGAGGAAGAACGCGTAAGTAAATATCCTTCCCTGGAAGAATATATGCCAGAAGTTTACAAGGAATTGTTTGAAATTCAGCAGAAACTGGAACAGCACTATCGCGATATGCAGGACATTGA
>CAZYSM010000023.1:0-38888 GCA_964649975.1 uncultured Bacteroidales bacterium
AATGGGTTTTTATTGTGGCGAGAGCCACAAAATTAGTCCGTCAGGACGGCGTAAGATAGCCCACAGATTTATCTGTGGGAAACGGGCGCAAGCCCATAAAAAATCCCGTCAGGGGAGCCGCAGGTTGCAATTATCTCCCCCTCTGTTTGAAATCAGAGGGGGGCAGGGGGAGTAAAAAAATGAATATTCCCAATCTCTGTGCGTTTCTGTGTTCTGTGTTCTTGCGGGAAAAAATAATCCCCCTAACCCCCTTCACCAAGGGGGAAATTGCGTGAGGAAGGATTTATCTGTGGGAAACGGGCGCAAGCCGTAAAAATCCCGCCAGGGATGACGCAGATATAGCCCACGGTTTCAACCGTGGGGAGAAAGAGAAAATGCCCCATGATGACAATCATGGGAATTGCGTGAGGGGGCGGAGCGGATATGAGGCGAAGGCGAGTGGTGTTTTTGTAATTGCCTATTGCACAAGGCAGCCGGATATTTTGTCAGTAAACGTTGTGGGCAAGGAAATTGCAATCCATAGCCCTGGCGGGCGGAGGCGATCAGCGTAAGCCCCACGTACCGCCACAGGGCTATACCACGAGCCGAGCCGAATTAGAGCGGATCACCCGACCCGAGCCTGCATCGCCTATACGTCATTTTAAAGGCATTGGGCGGATATGGCATTTGGCATATATGCCGCAGATTAAACATAAAGAAAAAGCAGGCGAGGGACACGCCCAGAAAAACATTAATAATCAAGGAAATACCTGTTTAAAGGAAAATAAAATTTCAAAATATAGAAAAATGGCAAAAGCAAAGAAAAAATATAACATCCTTGCCATAAACCCGGGCTCCACATCCACCAAGATAGCCTGGTTCAAGGATGAGGAAAAGGTGTTTGAGAAAACCATCAGCCACAGTGCCAAGGTGCTGGAAAAATTCTCGTCCATCTGGGATCAATACTCTTTCCGCAAGGAGGAGGTGGTGCGAACATTGGAGGAGGCCGGATTTAATCTGGCCGACCTGGACGCTGTGGTAGGACGTGGCGGACTTATCCGTCCCATACCCAGTGGGGTTTACGTGGTGGACGAGGATATGATACAGGATGCACGCATCGGCGTCCAGGGACCGCACGCTTCCAACCTGGGCTGCGTCATTGCTTACAGTATTGCCTGGGAATATGACATCCCGGCTTATATCGTGGACCCGCCTGCTGTGGACGACCTGGAACCACTGGCGCGTATATCCGGACAGGCTGCCATCCCGCGCACAAGCCTGTTCCACGCTTTGAATATCTTTGCCACAGCCCGTCAGTTTGCCCGTGACCACAAGAAAAAATTTGAGGACCTGAACCTGATTGTGGCGCATCTGGGCGGAGGCATAACCGTGGCTGCCCTGCGTGGCGGACGCGCCATAAACGTGAACAACGGTATTGAGGAAGGTCCGTTTACGCCGGAGCGTTCTGGCAGCCTGCCTGTGCTCAAAATCATTGATATGGCCTTTTCCGGGAAATATACCCGCCAGCAGCTGCGTAAGATGGTCGTCGGAAAAGGCGGACTGGTTTCGTATTTTGGCACTAATAGCGCTATGGAGGTGGAAAATATGGTCAAAGCCGGGTCCGAACGTTACCGCCTGGTCTTTGAAGCAATGGCATATCAGGTGGCTGAGGAAATCGGAGCGCGTTCTACTAACCTCAAAGGCAAGGTGGACGGAATTATTATTACAGGCGGACTGGCTCATTCCCAGATGTTTACCGGTTGGATAAAGGAACGCGTGGAACATATTGCGCCGGTTTATATCTATCCTGGGGCGCGTGAGATGGAGGCTCTGGCACAGGGTGCCCTGCGTGTGTTGCGCGGAGAGGAGACCGCCAAACGCTACGGCGTCCGCACGCCAAAAGTTGGTATTTTCTACTGGGATAACCTTGAACCTTATGTCCAGGCTATTAACTACATTGAGGATTATTTCCGTGCCAAGGGCTATGTTTTCCGCAAGGAGGAAAGCAACCTGGAAATTCTTTACGGAAACTGCGAAGGTGACGACCAGCGTGGACGCAATGAGCTGGACCGCCTGGTGGATGCCGGCGTGGACTTGATAATTGCCATTGGATCGCCTGCCAGCGCCCTGGCTGCACAATACCTGCGCGGACGTAATATTCCGCTGATATTCACTGGATTATACAGCAAGGAAATCCTTGCCGGAGTGGACTGGCAGAAGGAGAAAAACCTTTATGCTACATTCTACGGCATCCCCGTGGAAGAGCAGTTTGACAACACTATTATGAAGATCTCGCCAGAGGTCAAGCGTATAGGTGTGACCTACAAAATAGGTGAATTACAATCCAATATTGAACACGACCGCGTGCGTGAGTATTGCGCACGTAAAGGAATTGAATGTTTTAGCTTTGACGTTCAGGACCACGACGACCTGTCCGCTGCAATGAAGTATTTTGAAGAGGAAAAAGTGGATTGGGTCTATCTGGGGTCTGACAGCATTATTGCCACTGCCACAGCCAAGCAGCTGGAAGAAATTGTAAAACGTTTTCCGACCCTGTGCGTGCTGGAAGATACTGTGCGTCACGGCGGAATGATAGCTTATCATATCTCGTGGAAGGAGCTGTGCGAACATTCCGCTGATTTCGCAGTTAAGCTGCTTAACGGCATAGAGATTACCAGCTCAATGACATATCCGGAGCGGCGTTATATAACAGCCAATGAGGACACGGCCAAACGTCTTGGTTTTCTGGATAAAATCAAGGAGATTAAAGGCGTGAAATTGATATAAGGATTTAGTTTTGGCAGGATTTTACTCCTTCTGATTACAGACGGAAGGGTGGAAGACCTGCTAAATAAAAAAATGGGGCGACTTTTTCGGGCGCCCCATTTTTTGTGGTCTTTTTCGGAAATAGGTTTTACAGTATTGTATATCCCTGGATTTTTACCAGTCTTCCAGTCCGAATTGTTTTTTGAACATTTCCGTAGGTTCAGGGTAACGTCCTTTTGCCTGTCCCATAGCTTTAAGGATTTTGCTCTCGGCCTCGGTCATAGCCGGGTTAACAGGTTCGCCCAGATGGTACCGGACGGTATCCACAGTTCCGTTGGGGTTGTGATATTCCCATAGGCCTTCCATATATCCGTCTTTGTATTGTCCTTTTACTTTAACTTTTCCGTTGTAATCCAGCAGGACAAATGGTCCGTCCAGGACACCGTTTTTGTAGTGGGAGAATGATTTGGGCGTTCCGTCAAAGTAGTATTCCACGTCCACGCTGTCCTGTTTGCCGTTTTTCCAGTAGCGTTCGCGCAGCAGATTGGGGTAGTAGTAATATGAGTAGATGCGTTCTGGGCCGTTTTTCACGCCTTTTTTATAGTAAATTTCTGCCAGGACAATTGTATCATTGACAAAGAATTGCCAGAGGCTATCGCGTTTTTGGTCGTAGTAATATCCCATAGCTATACGGTGTCCGTCCTGGTCGTAGAAGATAGCAGCAGCACGGTGTCCTGTAATTTCGTATGTCATATCCACCTGCAACTGTCCGTTGGGATAGAAACGTTTGAATGTTCCGGCGGGGTGTCCGTCCTTGAAGTAAATCATATATTTGATGGTTCCATCGGGATATTTTTTTATCCACATACCTTGTCGCCGGCCCAGAGCATCGGTCTGGTTAAGCGGTCCGGAATATTTTGCTACCAGAGCCATTTGTTTTTCTTTGAGAGATGGCTCTTTGGGCTTAGGCTTGGGCATAAACAGGTCGCGGTAAATATCCGTGGTGTCGTGATAGATGCTGGCAATGGCCTGGGAGAAGAAACGGGCATTGCGCGTATCATTTTCTTTGTAATAGTATTGAGCAAAGTTATAGAGGCTATCCCGGAATATATCCAGGTCACGGGCTAATTGTTTCTGGAAAGAAGAATCCCTGTCATAGCGGTAGCCCTGATAAATATAATTGACGGATTTTTTTATGCGCACGAGGCGGTCGGCAGGTTTCTGCTGCTGTAATCCTTGCTGGAAATTGCTCAGGCCAAGGATAAAATACAGTCCGGGTTTTATTTGTGTGTGGTCAATATTTTTGTGTGCGTATTCAATAGCTTTGTCGTAGTTTTTCTGCTTGTAATATCCGAGGGCTTTGTTCCATATTCTTTCCTGTCCTGATGCCGAGATGGCCAGTAAAAGTATAATTAGCAGGAAACCAACGTGTTTAGCTTTCATTTATCGTTAATTTTAATTTTCTTTTGTTTAACGGTCAGTGTAGAGTAAAAATTGTAAAAGTCTTTGAGGTGTTGTGATGTTGTGAGGAATTTTTCTGTATTCTGGTCTGTTATTTTTGCAGCAGAAATTTCCCATACGCGGTCGGAGTATTGCAGGGTCATATAGTCGTGGGTGGAAAAAATAATAATTTTTTCTTTTTTGAGAGAATTTAGTGTATTGATAATCAGTTGTTTGTTAGTGTTGTCAAGATGTATAAAAGGTTCGTCAAGCAGGAGTATAGGGGTATTCTGAGCCAGAGCACGGGCAATCATAACTTTTTGTTTTTGTCCGTCACTCAGGTTATGGAATTTTTTTGTTAGAATGTCCGAGATACCAGTCAGTTCTATTGCCTTAATGAGAGCTTTCTCAGTTTTTTTGCCAGTTATGTTTGCGGTGTTTTTAAGTATTTCTTCTGGAGTAAGATTAAGATAAGGAGGAAATCCTGTAAGGACAATACTTATCAGACGGGATTTTTCGGTATAAGATAGAGATGATAGTTTCTTTCCGTTAATCAGTATATTACCATATCGTGGATAAATCAATCCGGCCAGTGTTTTAAGCAGGGTTGTTTTTCCTGTTCCGTTATGCCCAATGAGAGCAATGGTTTGTGGAGAAGTGATACTGGCAGAAAAAGGTTCACAGATCAGTTCCTTCTGGTATCCTATGTTTATTTCTTTGATTTTAAGCATTAAAGCTGGATTATCTTCAGTCCGATAACAGTAATATCATCACGTTGTTCAGTATTTTGCATCCATTCCTGCAGAGCCTGTTCCAATTTTTCTTTTAATTGATCCATAGGCAGATGTATATTTTCCTGGATTACTTTCTGGAAACGTTTTGTGCCGAAACGTTGACGTTCCTGATTATTCTGGTCTTTATATCCGTCGGTATAGAGGAAAATAATATCGCCCTGGGAAAGGTAAAAAGTCTGATTTTCAAAATCAATGGCTTTATAAATTTTTTGGCCAATAGAACGTCTGATACCGCGCAGGAGAGTAAGTTTATTTTTCTTGTGTTGATATACGAGGATATTTGTTTTTGCCCCAGCAAAAGTAACTTTTATACGGGGTTGGTCATCGGCGCATATTTTGTCAAAGCGGCATAATGTTCCGGCCATACCGTCGCGGTGGCTTTCCTGAGTATGTTTGAAAATGTTGGCCAGTGTTTCATCCATTTTATTGAATACCTCAGCAGGATTATGAATTTGATTCTGGTTAATGAAATTGTCCAGCATACGGTTTCCTATAATAGACATAAAAGCTCCAGGAACGCCGTGGCCAGTGCAGTCAATAACAGAAACAAAGAGGTAATCACCTGGTTTGAAATAAGGATGCTGGGCCTGGCAGTTGGTATTTACATTTGTATTGTGGAACAGGTTTGAAATCCAGTAAAAATCTCCGGAGACAATATCCCGCGGGAGATAAAGGATAAAAGTTTCAAAAAATCTTTCAAATTCCTCTTTCAGCGGCAGAATACTTTTTTGTATAGCCTGGGCATAGCGGATACTGCCTTTTATGTTTTCGTTTTGTATTTTAATTTTTTCCTCAGCTTCTTTTAGTTTAGTAATATCGGAGTCAATAGCTATGAGGTTGACAACATTACCATCTTCGTCCAGGACAGGGGTAAGAGTGGTATGCACCCAGATGAGTCGCCCGTCTTTGGTGCGGAAACGTGTTTCATACTCAACAGTAGTCTTTTTTTCTTTGCATTTATTGATAATCTTTTTTATCCTGGGATCTGTTTTTTCACCGATTATATTAGGGCTTACTTGTAATTTAAGTTCCTCAAGTGTATATCCGAAGATGCGAGTAAATCCAGGGTTAACCCAGATGAAATTTCCGTCTTTATCGGTAAGCAGTACTGCGTTGTCTGTTTTTTCGGCAATAAGAGAAAGTTTTTCCAGTTCCTGGTTTATATCAGCCAGTTCTTCTGCCTGAGCTTGTATTTCTTCTTTTTGTTGCTCCAGCTCAATGTTTTTCATTTCTATTTCTCTGGTTCTTTCCTTGATGATTTGTTCCAGGCGTTCATTTCTCCTTCTGAGGTTATAAGTGTATAGGCGTATGCTAATAATTATGAGAGATAGCAGTAAGATGAAATATCCTATATAAGCCGCAGTAGACCGGTACCACGGAGGTGCCACCTGAAAATGATAAGTAAGCTCAGGGCTTTCCACGCCATAAATGTTTTTAGCTTTTACCCTGAGAGTGTATTTTCCTTCGTGCAGAAAAGGATATTCCTTATAATTTGCCTTTGTCCAGGGAGACCAGCTATCATCCAATCCTTCAAGCTTATATGAATATTGTATCAGGTCAGGGTTTTCAAAAAACGGTGCTGCAAAATAAAATATAATACCGTTGTGTTTAAAGTCCAGCTTCAGCCGAGGAGCAGCCTTGGCTATAAATCTGCCATTACTATCGGTCTGAAAACCGCCCCAGATAAGAGAATTATCTTTTGCGGAAATTATTTTCCTGATAAAAATAGGGAAACGTTGCCTGGTCAAATCTACAGGATGTAAATAGTCAAAAATTACAGGACCTTTGGTGCTATTGAGAAAAACAAAGTGATTATTGAAAGTATAGCCGGAAAGAGCATAATCTCTACGGATAGCCGAAGCTGTAAGATATGGGCTGAATACAAGCCTGTTTTTTCTGTATTGGAATAGATAAATCCTGAATTTCAGACCGGTTGGAAGTTTAGTATTAACGTAGTTAACCCAATAATTTCCATATTTATCTACATAAGCCAAATATAATTCCCGTCCTTTTTCCGGAAAATGTTTAGTTATATCCTTTAACTCCAAAAATTTATTTTTAATAGTGTCATAAAATTTAATTGTATAATTTTCATCCAGTATAATGCGGTTGTGAATGGAGTCGTAGATTGTATATGTATTGTATGGGTCAGTAACTCCCTGTTGTTTCCCAAATATTTCTAATGTATCAAATTTAGAATAGTTATCAACCAGTTTTGCTTTGATATATATAGCAGTGTCTGAAATGATTGATCCCCAGAAAGTTTGGTTTTTGTCAATGGCAAAATATCTGAAATTTCCGTCAGCTACTTTTTGAAAATCGTATAAAGTTTTGTCATTGTATTTTGCTGTATAAGCTCCCTGATTTGTTCCGATAAAAATATAATTAGTTCCGGGTATTTTATTAATTTGCCATATATTTATATTGTTTAATGGCTCAATGGAAAAGGTAGAATCTGGAGAGATAATTATTATCCCTGTATTATGAGCGATTGCATAAAAATGTCCTAAATCCAGGGCATCCCAATTTTGTCCCTGAGTCTGAGGTATTTCATAAGATTTTTTATAAGTGACAGTAGGATTAAAAAGGATGCTATCAGGTATATATTTAATTATATGTGTTGTCATAAAATAAAATCTATCTCTGAGATGGAAAGATCGCCTTGTCATTTCAAAGTCAAACCGTTTATCCAGATATGACAGAGGAGAGTTTAATATAACGTAATCTATACCATTTTCTCCACCAGTCCATAGGTTTTTATATTGGTCAATAAATAATACAAAGAATGAATTTGCCGAAAGACCTGTTTTTTTATCAAAAACATTTACCAGATTAAGATTGCGGTCATAGACGTATATTCCATTTCTCTGATAGTTTACATAAGCAAATAGGGAGTCAGAAGTAGCTGCATCAATAATCCTGTATTGATCTGCTTTTCTTTTTTTTAATATCTGGTAGTTCTTCTTATTTATGAGATAAATAGAATCAAGCGTGAAAATTAAAATATTATCGTGGCCCAATGAAATAAGGGTATTAATTAATCTTTGTGGTGTATTGTTAGGTATAACACTGTCTAATTTTGATATAGTCAGTTTGTTATGAACAGTATCCAGGGTGTATATATGTCTGTAATAAAAGTATAATTGCCTATTAATTTTGGTTAAAATCATATATGTTTGGCGAGCTAAGCTTTTTAATTCCTTAGTAATCAGGTTGTAAGTATAAATAGAGTCGGATGTGGTGAAAATTAGTTTGTCTGGCTGGAGATATTTCAGATTCCAGATATTTTCCAGATGATGCTTTTTTACAAAATCAAAATTTACGAATTTAATATTCCCCAGAGAATCATTAGCCAGATATCCGATATTGTCGTAACCTGCTATATAAATTCTACCTTTGTCATCTTTAGTCAGTGTTCTTACAATATTGGTGTTGGGTAATGGAAGTAATTGCCAGATTTTACCGTCATATATTAGCAAACCTTCGGTATTAGCAATATAAAGGTAGCCTCTGTCGTCTTGAATGAAATCCCAGTTTTGTTGGTTGGCATTATAGTCATCTCTGGAATAATGGAAAATTTTGGGCGCACCTGGATATAAAATTTTTTGAGCAGTTGCAGGTAATTGGAAAATAATCAAGTATATAATAAGAAATATGTAGTTGTTTTTTTTAGGCATTCTGATGTTTTTTGTTTACGCTAACTGCCACAATGTAAAAATATAAATTTTTTTCTTCATTAAGTGGAATAAATAAATATTTTATGGGATTATTTGACAGAAGAGCTATTTGCACCAGACCAATGTTTCCGCTGTTTTCATTAAAAGCAGGCATACGCAGGAGCAAGCGTTTGAGTTTGCGCAGCTCTTCCCTGTTGAGAGAATTTATTAAGTCACATTTTTTTTCAATCATATCTTTACTTTCGCCGTCAATAACATTGCCAGCATTGATTACAATTTTATCGTCAACGTCATTTATTACTATCACACCAGATCCGCTTCCATCCTCTTTTTCCATAGAGTAATAAGCAATATTGCTTGCCAGTTCCAGAAAAATTTTGAAAATCTTTTTGGATTGAGTATAACTTTCGGTAACAGAGTTCTGTAAGCTTTTACCCAGGCTTATTAGAGTAAATTTATCAAATGGACCAAGATAGCTACTTACTATCTTATAGTGGCGCATTAAGCGGTATAAATCAAAAAAGTCCTTGTGTTTTTCTTTTATTTTTTGCTCCTTCTCTGCCTGCAATTCCATTGACCAAATATAATTTGTAATCTTGATCCAAAAAAATATATTTGTTTATAAAATTCAAAAAAAAATAATTTGCTTTGCAAAGGTAAATTAAAAATTAAATATTGGATATGTACAAAGAGTTGAAGGAGAAAAAAGCTGTTATGGCTGTGGTAGGCCTTGGATATGTAGGTTTGCCGCTTGCTCTGGAATTTGCTAAAAAATTTAAGGTAATAGGATTTGATATAAGTGAAAAAGTAGTGGAGAAATTAAGGAATGGTATTGATCCTGCTGGGGAAATAGAATCAGAGAAATTTAAAGGTGTTGATATTGAATTTACTGCTGATCCTTCTCGCCTTGCCCAGGCTTCCTTTTACATTGTTGCTGTTCCTACGCCTATTGATGAGCGAAAAGCTCCGGATTTGCGTCCACTTTTGAGCGCCTGTGCATTGGTAGGCAGGTATTTGAAAAAAGGTGATTACGTGGTATTTGAATCTACGGTTTATCCGGGATGTACCGAGGAGGATTGTGTGCCTGTGATGGAACGTGAATCAGGACTCAAATATATACAGGATTTTAAAGTGGGGTATTCACCAGAACGGATTAATCCTGGGGATAAGAAACATACTCTTACTAATGTTATAAAAATTACTTCTGGCTGTGATGAAGAATCAGCTGAGGAAATTGCCCGTGTTTATGAGGAAATAGTGGCACCAGGCGTTTATCGCGCTTCTTCTATTAAAGTGGCCGAAGCTGCTAAAATTATTGAAAACACCCAGCGTGATGTCAATATTGCTATAATGAATGAGTTTTCTAGAATTTTCAATTCTCTGGGTATCAATACTTATGATGTGATAGATGCTGCCGCTACAAAGTGGAATTTCTTGAAATTTTCTCCTGGCCTGGTTGGCGGCCATTGCATTGGGGTGGATCCCTATTATCTGATTTTTAAAGCCAGGGAATATGGTTATGAACCTGCTTTGCTCACTGCTGCAAGGGCTGTAAACGATGATATGGGATTTTATGTCGCTCGCAATATTATAAAACTTATGGCAAAAAATAATCTGAATATTCCGGGCGCTAATATACTGGTAATGGGTATTACTTTTAAGGAAAATGTGGCTGATATCCGGAACTCAAAAGTGGCAGATATAGTTAAAGAACTCCAGGAATATAACATTAATGTGGATGTGGTAGACCCCAGGGCCGATGCCCAGGAAGTATTTAATGAATACGGAATTAATCTGGCCAGGGAAATAAAAAAAGATGCTTATAATGCCGTGGTGGTAGCTGTTAACCATAAGGAATATTCCGGGTTTGATGAAGACCATTTCAAAACTTTGCTCAAAGATGGAAAAGGAATTATCATTGATATAAAAGGAATTTATCGTAATAAAATCCATTCACTTCCTTATTGGAGCCTGTAAAACTTTTAGTTATGGAATTTCTGGGTCTGTTATCCGTCAATGTTCCTGTGTATGACCTTGTTATACAGGAAAAATGGCTGAGGTCATTTTTATATTATAAAGCTAAATTGGGAGAATTTGTTTTTCAGGCCAACGAAGGTTTGATGAAGATCTCTGGATATATCTCTTCCCAGGGAGGTATGCCTATATTTTTTTCCCAGCAAGTAAATGGTATTGACGGATCCCGGAGAATTAATCGCGATTTATATGACCTGGGAGTGCTGGCTTTTAAGTTCAGGGTAAGTAATTTTTATAAATTTTATCTGGAAAACAAACTTTCGCATCGTCCGGTCTCCCGGGTCTTAAACCATAATTTTTATGGATATGTTATGTGGCTTACCGATACATGCGGAAATAAATACCAGGTGGTACAATGGCCTTATGAACATAAGCTGGAAATGCCTGAGTTCTTTGGTCTGGTGATTTCTGTACATGATATTGAGAAAGCTGCTGATCTATTCTGTAAATTGGGATATGACGAAATTGTATATACTCAAACAGGTTTTTTTGAAGACCTTGAAGCATACAAAACTTCTACTCAGGCGAATGTTGTGGCAAAGAGAATAATTCTTAGAAGTAGTAAAAAGCATCGTTTTGCCAAATTCTTTGGTGTGAGTGAAATAGAACTTATTGAGTTTGAGGAATTTAATAGGAAAAGTGAAAGGGAATATTCTTTGTATTTCCTGGTTACTCAGGCTTATAAAAAGCCTGACTTTTTCATTCCTCAATTTCGTGTTTATGATAATGATATGATTACAGCACTTGTTTCTGATGTTGATTTGAAACATTCATTTCCTTACCTGGATATCAAAGTGGTAGAGATGCGTAAGCTAAAATTACGCGGTGGCTTTGATATTGATTTTGATGACACTGAACCTATCCCCCCAAAAAAAATAAGTTTTTTGTTTAAGAATGTTTTAGAAAAGAGTTGATAAAGAGGTATTTTTTTCTATCTTTGCAAAATGTTTTTAAAAGGAGTGTAATGATTAATGTTGAGAGGCTAACATCCTTGTTGTCAGGATTGTCGGAAGTAGAACAACTGCATAAACTTGCCGAAATTTTTAATGGACAAATTGTTTTTTCTACATCCTTCCAGTATGAAGATCAGGTTATCCTGGATATGATTTTTTCTAATGATATTGATATTGAGGTTTTTACTATTGATACCGGACGCCTTTTCCCCGAAACTTATAAGGCATGGAATAAAACCCTGGAGAAATATCACAAGCCCATAAAGGCTTATTTCCCTGATACTTCACTGGTGGAGCAGCTACTAACGGAAAAAGGCCCTCTAAGTTTTTATCAGTCTGTGGAAAACCGTAAAGAATGTTGTTATATACGGAAAGTCCTCCCACTGGAGAGGGCATTGAAAGATAAGCAGTGTTGGATTACGGGCCTACGTAGCGGCCAGGGAGATACTCGTCAGAATGTCCCATTGGTGGACTGGGACCCCAAACATAAAGTATTTAAAATTAATCCTTTGCATCATTGGTCATTAGATAAAGTCAAGGAATATATTAATCAGCATCTTGTACCTTATAATGAGCTACATGACCGTGGCTATCCAAGTATAGGTTGTCAGCCCTGTACCCGTGCTGTAAAGCCCGGTGAACCAATACGTGCTGGTCGCTGGTGGTGGGAGCAAAACTCTAAAAAGGAATGTGGGCTTCACGTTAAAGATGAGGACGTGGAAGTTAAACTTAATATAAAATCTTTTTCTTCTAATTCCGATAAAAATAAAAAATAACCGTTATGAGTGAAAAACTGGATAACCTTGAAAATCTGGGGAATTACCGTTTGAATCATTTGAGGGAGCTGGAAGCAGAGGCTATTTTCGTTATCCGTGAAACAGCTGCGCAGTTTGATAATCCTGCTCTGTTGTTTTCCGGAGGAAAAGACTCTATTGTGCTTTTCCATCTGGCCCGTAAGGCTTTTTATCCTGCCCGGGTGCCTTTCCCGCTCTTGCATATTGATACTGGACATAATTTTCAGGAAACATTGGAATTCCGCGATTATCTGGTGAAAAAGCACGGAGTACAGCTGTTGGTGGGGTATGTAGAGGATACAATTCGCGAAGGAAAAGCCAAGGAAGATACAGGCTATTATGCCACTCGTAATGCTATTCAGAGTATTACACTCCTGGATATGATAGAAAAACATAAGATTGATGCTGCTCTGGGTGGAGCACGCCGTGATGAGGAAAAAGCTCGTGCCAAGGAACGTTTTTTCTCCCACCGTGATATATTCGGGCAATGGGACCCGAAAAACCAGCGGCCTGAACTGTGGAACCTTTTTAATGGACGTAAACACATGGGTGAACATTTCCGCGTTTTCCCACTGTCTAATTGGACAGAGCTGGATGTATGGTTGTATATATACCTGGAAAATATTGAATTGCCATCTTTGTATTTTACCCATCGTCGTAAGGTCTTTAACCGCGACGGAGTATGGCTGGCTTGGGCGCCATTTATGCGTCTTAAGCCCGACGAGGAAGTGGTGGAAAAAGACGTGCGTTGCCGTACCATAGGAGATATTCCTACTACAGGTCTCACTCTTTCTACTGCTTCTACTGTGGCAGAAATCGTATATGAGGTGGCTACTACACGCACTACCGAACGCGGAATGCGTTTTGACGACAAAGTTTCCGAAACATCCATGGAGGACCGTAAACGTGAAGGTTATTTCTAAAAATTATAAAACGAATTGACTATGGCTGAACAACATACTAACCTTACCAAGGAACAAATAAAGCAGAAAGTTGACGAACTGCTCAATAATTACCTGGAAATGGACCTGCTGCGCTTTACCACGGCTGGCAGCGTGGATGACGGGAAAAGTACGCTTATAGGACGCCTATTATATGACACTAAGGCTATTTTCCAGGACCAGCTGGATGCTGTGGAGCGGGCCAGCCGCCGCAGAGGTGAGGATCAGCTTAACCTGGCTCTTATCACAGACGGCCTCAAAGCAGAACGTGAGCAGGGTATTACTATTGATGTGGCATACCGCTATTTTCATACCCCAAAACGTAAGTTTATCATTGCCGATACCCCCGGACACGTCCAATATACCCGCAATATGGTTACAGGAGCCTCCACGGCCAACCTGGCTATTATCCTCATAGACGCACGTAACGGTGTGGTTGAGCAGACCTTGCGTCATTCCTATATTGCTTCCTTGCTGCAAATTAAGCATATTATTGTCACTGTAAATAAAATGGACCTGGTGGATTATGATCAGGAGGTCTTTGAGAAAATAAAACAGGATTATCAGGATATTGCCAAAAAGCTGGATGTGGATGATATACGTTTTATTCCCATTAGTGCCCTTAAAGGAGATAATGTAGTGGACAAATCCGAGAATATGCCCTGGTACGACGGACCAACTCTGTTGTGGCTTTTGGAAAATATTAATATCACAAGTGACATTAACCTCAAAGACCCACGTTTCCCGGTGCAGTATGTTATACGTCCTATGAGCGATCAGTGGCATGATTACCGTGGTTATGCCGGCAGGGTGGCCAGTGGTGTTTTCCGGGTTGGCGATGAGGTTATGATTTTGCCTTCTGGTTTGACAACTAAAATTACTTCCATTCATTTTGGCGATCGTCAGCTGGATTATGCTTTTGCTCCTCAGTCCGTAGCTATGACAGTGGCAGATGATATTGACATCAGTCGCGGAAATATGATTGTTCCTGTGGATAATGTGCCGCAGCAGTCCAATGAGATTGAAATGAAAATCTGCTGGTTTAATCCGCAGCCGCTTCAGCCACGTGGACGTTATGTCCTGCGTCATACTACTGCCGAAACTCTGGCTATGGTCACGGATATTGAATACAAACTGGATATTAATACGCTTGAAAAAGATTTTGAGGACAAGCAAATTAAAATGAATGATATTGCCAAGATTAAGGTGCGCACTGCCCAGCCATTGTTCTTTGATCCGTATAAAGTTAACCGCCAGACCGGTGCTGTGATTCTTATTGACCAGAACACTAATGAGACAGTTGCCGCTGGTATGATAGAATAAGCTGTTGTAAATATGGAAATATAAAAAGCCAGACTGTCCTTAAGGGCGGTCTGGCTTTTTTATTTGGAATTATTTAATTAACAGCTGTTTAGTGAATATCTGATTTTTGTTTCTGTAGCGGATAATGTATATCCCTGGCTTTAAGCTGTTAATCTCTATTTGTGCGGACTGCTGGCGGATTTTCTTACTGTAAATAATTTGTCCGGATAGAGAAATAATTTCTATAGTCCCTTTATTGAGGCCTTCTACTGTGAAATGTCCTTGCGAAGGATTAGGATATATATTTATGTCTGCGGTTATGCATGATCCTGGTGTATAAACTATTGCTTCCGAAGTATCTTTCATTCCGAGGCTGTCAGTAATAATCCGGCGGAAATATGTTGTATCTGTGGGCCTGGTATATGTCCACTGAGGGTTGTTACCAGTGCTATCTATGGTTGTCCAGTTTATTCCGTCGGTGCTTGCCTGCCACAGGGCTATCAGCGGAGGCACGCCTCCCTGGGCTGTGGAGCAATAGAGGGTTATCAAAGAGTCTGTAGTGCATTGTAAGCCAGTTATTTTATTGTTACTAATGCTGTCGGCCACAATGAAATTGTCATAATTGAGGGTTATATAGCCACTGTCTATGCTGGCCCCGAGGGAAAATACTATTTCCTCTCCGTCATAGTCAGATAGAGACATGGAAAAGGTCTTGAAAATAGTATCCAGCGTAAAGTTAGAAGTATCTATTATGGCAATTGTATCAAAGTCTTGCGCACAGTTTCCGGAAAGCATAATATATATTTTGGTTTTGTCAATATTTTCGGATATGTCAGAGCTTCCGAAGTTATTTTTTATGCGCAGGTCAAATCTAAGAAAAGTTTTTTCAGATATGCCGGCTAATTTTCTGCCATATATCAATTGTGGATGTGCCATATTATAAAGGGAGTTTGCAAAGAATCGGTTGGTATCACCATTAGTAACTTCATAATCTAACCATGTTCTGTATTGTGTGTCATACCACTGTCCCATATATCCATATTCGTCATAGTGCAGATTATTTAAGTTTTCCGTCATAGGCAGATTTCCCGGGAAATTGGTCTGATATTGCGACCGTGCAGTGTCATTCTCTTTGTCGTAGTCGTTTGATAGTATTGTATAGGCTGTGATAGTATATTGTCCTGGTTCTTGTGTGTTTATCATTCCTACAAATAGGCTGTCGTTATGTTGAGGAGCGAGAGTATCAGTGTAAAGGGCATTGAGGGTTATATTACCCGAGGGAGTGTTAAAATCTACTCTGACAGGGATATTAGTGACAGGCATATAACCGAAGTTCTGCAGCAGGACTTTCACCGAATCGTTTTTTCCGCATATTGCCCGTCCTTGTGGAGCGATTATGCTTATGACACCAACGTCATAAGGTTTACAGTTGTATATTATGGAAAATCCCGGGGCAGTATTCCATTGGTCTGAGACGAATTTCATGAATATTGCCGGACCTGAGCTTAAAATATCAGGTGGTATGGTATCACCAGAGAATGCTGCCACAAGTGGAGCGTTTTCATCAGCCCCGTCGTAAATAAACAGGGTGTCCTGTCCTCCTACTGTCAGAAAGGAGTTAAAATGTAGCATTATAGAGCTGTTGAAAGGAGATTGGATTAGCCATTTATTCAAGGAGAGATTTTCGTAATTATAGTAACCTCCATTATCTGTTATTGTGCCCGTAGCCTGGTTTTCCACTGTGTATGAAGTATCGCCGTATCCAGGGTAGAGGTTAATAATAGCTTGCTGTCCGGAGTTGAAGTTATTGCTTCCTGGGGTAAGGTCGTCCAGGCGGTACCATCCATTGTAGCTTCCACCCCAGCCCCAGTTAATATGATATGTAGAATCCGTTGGATTAAATCCATCCACAACAAAAGCATGTCCGGATGAACCATAACCTGCATATAAAACAGGTCTGTTCTGTGTAATTTGTGAGGTTATTATGCTGTCCCAATTCTCCTGTGTGCCTTTATACAAAAGTCTGGCTTTGTGGGAATAGTCAAAATAATTTATCAATGCATTACATGCCGAGGACATATAAGCCCCAGATCCGCTGGTGGAGTAATTCATATTCACAGCTACTCCGCAATGATACATTAATTGGGCTACTTGATTATTATAATCGCTTAATGAATTTGGCATAGAGTCCCATTTATAATGAGTGGAGGCAAAATTTGCATATTGCGTTCCATATACATAATGGTCGTAGGAATGTTCTCCACTGCCATAATCGGGGTAAGACCAGTATTTTAATACCTGTGCCATAGCAGTAGCTACGCATCCTGTCCATACATGGCCGTCCGGGCCAGAAGCATCAGCTGGACACATAGTATTGTAATATTTTCCTTGATTCCATTTTGTGCTTAAAAGAGGTCCGATAATGGCTTTTGGGGTATTAATATCCTTTTTCAGTAGCTTTGTCCAGAGGACTTTTGTTGATGGTATTTGTTTTATTGTTCCCTGTCTGGCAGCTGTTGTAATTTTAATAGCGCTGTCCAGCCATCCTTGTAATGCTGGTGGTAAGTTATCAAGTGAGAAATTGCTTTCCGTGGAATATGCTAAGATAGGAACAAGCTCATCCCTGGATGAGATAATAATAAAGCCTTTTTGACCCTGCAAATTAAAGATATAAACCGGGAGCTGGCGTTTTTGCTTTTCTCCAATTAGCCGAAGCTTAATGGATGTTTGAGATTTGTCCTGGATTAGAGAAGACATATAGTTCCGTGCTATTTTATAAGCTGTGGAAGTATCAACAGGACCTGCTTGTAAATGTATAAGTCCAGCAAGTAATACCAGCAGGATAAAGATTTTTTTCATCACACAGGTTTTAATTTTTCTGATTATAAAGAGTTGGTTTTTTACATTTTTGTTGCATGATATTTTATTATTCGTCCAAAAAACTTTTTTGATAAATTTTCTTTTACCAGGGGATTTTTTTATTTTCAATTCAAATAAAAAATCATTGTTATGCAGGATTTTATCCAAAAGATTGAGAGACTGCGTTATTTCTGGATATTGGTTTTGTTGTATTTGATAATGCCGTTCTTTTTGTTTTTCAATGATTTTTTCCTCCTGCGCAAGTTGTTTTATTTTTTTGATATAGGCAGTGATACCCTGAATTTATATTTCCCCTGGCTGAAGCATTACGCGCTGATGGAAAGCCATGGTTTCTGGCACTGGTGGAGTTTTTACATGGGTATGGGACAGATTTTTCCGACCTTTTTGGTATTGGAGCCTGCGTGGTTTATTTTCAACCATTATGTTTTTTTCTGGAAAGATGCATGGATGTATAGTTTTCATATAATTTACTTTGGAGAGATTCTGGTCTCGGCTGTGGTGATGTATTATTTTCTGCGAGATCTTGGACTTTTGCGCGTGGTAGCACTGGCAGGGGCGTTATTGTGGCAGTTTTCCGGTTATATGATTATTGGTGCAGCCTGGTATGTTTTTCCGTATTACACTATGGCAGGCAGTTTTATTTTCCTTGGCCTGGAAAAGATATTCAAGGGCAAAAATCCTGTGTGGTTTATTTATGGAGTGTATCTATTGAGCTATAATCTGTATTTTTTCTTGACCTATGGAATGTTCTTCCTGTTGTATTTTATAGCCAGGGCAGTGGAATTGCAGCTATCTGGTAAGCAGTTAAGACGTGTATTAATCACTATCATAGGTGTAGGTATTCTGGCCGTATTAGCTGATATGGTAAATCTTTTACCGAGGTGGCAGCAGATAATTTTCAGTCCGCGCGTGGAAGGTGAGGTATCACCGTTTAAGATGTTATTAGCTAATCCTGAGCCTGTTGGATGGGCAAAACGTGTGGCTACTACTATTTTGCGGTTCTTTGGTAATGATATGGCAGGGTATGCCACAGGCACTCAGATATGGCGGAATTATCTTGAAGCTCCTGCTTTTTATGTGGGATTGCTTAGCCTGCTGTTGCTACCTCAGTTTTTTGTCTATGCCAGCCGGCGTAAGAAACTGATATGGGGAATTTTTCTTGGGTTCTGGCTAATAGTGGCGTTTGTGCCAATTGTCCGTCATGCTGTCAATCTGTTTGCAGGAAATTATTTCCGTGGTACAATAGATTTTTTCCTTTCCGCAACGCTTTTGATTATTGCTATGCGTGGCTTTGATTATGTGCTGCGCCAGAAAAAAATTAATATGAAATTGCTTATTGCTTCGGTTGTCTTTTATGCTGGAATGATACTTCTGGCCCAGGTGATTGATGACATAAGAACAAGGAAGTTTTTGATACTGTTGGTTTTGGCTTTTATGATTGTGTATGGATATTTGTTATTCTTATTGACCACGGATTATTACCGTTGGGGCATAATTTTATTGTTGGTTGTGCTTCCGTTGGAGGCAGGTTATCTATCTCAGCCGGCATATTATCACCGGATGGTGGCTGATAGCAGTTTTGAGTATAATTGGGGTGGATATAGAGACAATACAATAATGGCTCTGGAGATTATCCGCAGGGAGGATACCAGTAAGTTTTTCCGGGTAGAAAAGGATTACCGTTCGGGCCAGGCCATCCACGGCAGCACTAATGATGCTATGGTACAGGATTATTTCGGAACAGCCAGTTATAATTCGTTTAACAATCTGAACTACATACGTTTTCTGGAATATGAGGGAATAATACAGCCAGGTAGTTTGTCGCAGACACAGTGGGCACAGGGCGTAGTAGGCTATCCATTGGCAATGTCACTGGTAGGAGTGAAATATTTTTTGACAAAAGATTTTAATTCTCCTATGCTAAAACTTGGTTTTTCTATCGTGGATACAGCCGGTGATGTGCTTGTTTTGAAAAATAACTATGCCCTTCCTCTGGCTTTTGGGTATGATAAAGTCATTGTAGATAAATTATTTTTGAAGCTTGACAAAATACGCCGGCAGATTGCTATGCTTATGGCCTGCGTGATAGATAGTAAAGACACTGGCTATTTTCGTGATTTTGTTTTTATTGATACTTCGGCTGTTTACCTGCAGCAGACTTTTTCATTTGAGGATTATATTAAGCAGATTGATAGTCTTAAATCGCTTAATGTCAAGGTTTTGTCTTTTAGGCATGATGAGATAAGGCTCAGGGCTGAGAATAGTTCCAGACGTATTCTGGTCTTTTCCATTCCTTACGACCGTGGATGGCATGTCTATGACAATGGGAAAAAGCTGCATACTTACAGAGTTGATGGTGGATTACTGGCTATAATTATTTCTCCGGGAAAACATAATATCAAACTTGTTTTTCGCACCGTGTTTTATTGGCCAAGCTTAATTATTTCTGTGATCAGCTTGCTGATAATTACTGTTTTGGTGGTATTGTGGAAAAGAAAATGATTTTTTTTATTGGATTATTTTTGGAAAATTTTTATAATTAAAAAAATTAAACCTAAAAATTTTTGTTATGGCTAAATCAATTAAAGGTACTGAAACCGAAAAGAATCTTTTGAAGGCTTTTGCTGGAGAAAGCCAAGCTCGCCAGCGTTATGATATGTTTGCCAAACAGGCTCGAAAAGAAGGTTTGCAGCAGATTGCTGCTATTTTTGAGGAAACAGCTTTGAACGAGATGGTGCATGCCAAAACATTTTTCCGTTTTCTTGAAGGCGGTATGGTAGAGATAACAGCAAGCTATCCCGCCGGCAAAATTGGTACTACTCTGGAAAACCTCAAGGCAGCTGCTGAGGGTGAGCATGAAGAGTGGACGGATCTCTATCCGCATTTTGCTGAAGTGGCCGAAAAGGAAGGGTTTAAGGAAATAGCTGCTGCTTTCCGTCTGATTGCAAAGGTGGAAAAGGAACACGAAGCACGTTATCGCAAGCTCTATGATAATCTGGACAAAGGAATGGTATTTAAACGCAACGGAAAAGTTATCTGGAAATGCCGTGTTTGCGGATACCTCCACGAGGCCGAGGAAGCACCAGAGGTTTGTCCTGTATGCAAGCATCCGCAGGCTTACTTTGAGCTATTTGTGGAAAATTATTAAAATAAAAAAGCGGCTCATACGAGCCGCTTTTTTATTATTGTGCATCATCTTCGGGATTATCTGATTCTATATCAGTCATTTTGTCATTTTCCTGATCATCGTCAACTTTACTGAGATTGCGCCTCATCTCTGTATCTGCTTCAATATTTTGCAGTTTGTAATACTCTTCCACTGTGATTTTTCCGTCAAGGAAAGCAGCAGCCATGGCTTTTTTTACTTTTTCCTCGGCTTTAATTAGTTCTGCCTTGGCGCGCTCGGCCTCAGCTTTTGCACGTTCCACTTCCAGCTCGGCATGAACATCTTTTCCTACTTTGATGTCTGACACGTCAATGGATAGAATTTCAAAAGCCGAGTCTTTGTCCAGTTTTTTCTGCTCCACACGGTCGGCCAGTTCATAGGGGCTGCGCAGAATGTCATAATGGCTGCGTGCCAGACCAATTTCCGTGGCCAGGCCTTCGTTCACTCTTGCCAGGATAGTGCTTTCCTCCGGAGCACCAATAATGTTTTTAATCTTGGCTCTAAGAGTTACTTTTACTTTCATAATCAGTTCCACGCCGTCACGTGCTATACCTCGTACGCCGTCTGTTTCCACTATTGTTGGGATAATAGCCTTGTTAACTGTTTCCACTACATCATATCCGGCCAGGTCTATGTTGGCAATATCCTGGAAATCAAAATCTTTAAGGTCGGCTTTTTTGGCAGCTACGTATGCCTCAATGGTTTTTTCTATATTACCTCCGGCCAGGAAGTGTTCCACAATATCATTGAGGTCAACTTCGTAGCCAGAGTTTTTGGCAGCTATCTTGGCTTTTATCACTCTTACTACATCTACTCCTGCCAGATAAAGGCTGGATAGTTCATCAATATTGGTCTCTATGCCAGCGTTTTTAGCCATCAGCAGGGCGTCCATTACGTGCTCAAGGTCAACTTTTGCCAGATGATATTTGACCAGTTTATCAAAGGTAATTTTTTCAATATTAGCGTTTTTGGCCTCAATGATTGCTTCCACTACTTTTTCCAGATCTACCTCTGCCAGATAGGCATCACCCATTTCCATCAGGGACAGGTCAACCCCTGCTGAATGCGACCTTATCATCAGTTCCAGTACTTTTTCTACAGGAACGCCTTTCCACGAAAGTGATATTATCTGATGCGGAGGAATTTTCTTAACACCTGCTATTCTGGCCTTGATATAAATGCCAAGAGGAAATACTTTGTTAAAGAAATATATACCAACACCCAGGCCAGCTATTAGCAGGACTACAATAATGATGTATTTGAGGTATAAGCCTACGTTGTCGGATGATTGCGTCGTTTGGGCTGCAGTGTTGTATGCCTGTATTTGCTGAGCCTGTGCATACGGAAGTGTATCCAGGGCTGCCAGCTGATCCAGATCCATATCCGGCTGATTATTATTACAAGCCGGTAAGGTCAGGAATACAACTAAGAAAAGACTTAGTATGTATAAAATTTTTTTCAGCCTCATAATATAGCGTTGTAAAAATTTATTTACAAATATAATAAAATTCTTTAAAACTTTATTTAATTACCTCACTCAGAGGAACAATTTTATTATTTCTTATTGCAATGACAAAGGCGTCAGGATACCCCAAGTGTCTGATTTTTTGTTTCAATTCCTTAGCCTGTTTGTATGTGGTACCAGCATAAATATAATAAACATACATCCCGCCTTTTTCTATCATAGATACCTGATAATTAGCACCTAATCTGGAATATAGCTTACGGTATTTTTCTTGACTGAGTGGGTTGGAGAAGGCTCCTACCTGAACTCCAAAAATTATTTTTCCGCCAGCATTTACATTACGCTCAATAGCTTTAGATCGGTCTATGCTTATAACCTGTCCATTGTTAAAGGCACGTATATAGGCATCAGTATATCCCATGTTTTTCAGACGGCGCAGTGCGGACGAAGCTTCACTATAGCTGTAATATAATCCGTCGTAATAAGCATATTTCCCATCCCGGGTTATTTGATAATATAATTTACGTAGGTGTTTGATTTCCTGTGGATGCTTTGGTAATGTATATGTGCCCAGACGAATGGCATAAACAAGGTATTTGGTTGTGGTGATATCTGGCACTCCATATAGATTGTTGGATGTGAGTGCATTAGCTTTTACTACACCTTTGGGACGGCCATTGACAAAGGTTACAACTTTGGCTTTTATGCCGAAATCTCTATATAGACGTCGGGCGGCTGCCAGGGCTTTTTGTTTATCCGTGAATTTACCTACATAATAGCGCTTTTGTTTATACTGCCTTTCTTTGCATACCTTTAAGTATGTAATTGGTTGATAATCTGAAAATTCTTGAGGAAGAACATGCCGGGTAGAGGTGCCTACATAAATGCGGTAGTAGGTACCACTCTCGTGGAGCAGATGCGCTCTGGGATTATTTATGTCATAGGTAAATACAAGTGATGAATGGGTGCAGTTAATTTTTCCAGCCTGTTTTCCGGCCTGTTTTTTTGGCTTGTTTTTCTGTTTGGCTTTTGCTGGAACTTTTGCTGTTTGGGCTTGCGGAATAATATCTGCTATATTATATTGTCCACCAAGTTTGTATTTTTCGCTAAGTATGTTTTCTGCCGTGATTACAGCAGGTATGATATAGTGGACTGCTTGCCATAAGTCTGATAATTCCTTGTTTTTCTGATATTTACCATGTAATTTTTCTGCAGAGGAATAATACCGGTTAACTTGTTGGAGTTCTGACGGGTTCAGGTGTCCGGCGTAAATATCATATAATTGTTTGTATGCCTGCCAGTAAAGATCGCCCAGCTTTGCCATCAGCCCAGCAGTATCTTTTACCACCGAAGTGTTTAATAAAGCTTCTGTATTTTGTATTTTTTCCTGCAGTTCTTTATAAGTATCATTTTTTACTCTCTCTTCCGTGGTTAGCTTAAGGTAGGGAGCCAGCTCATCAATACGCGGAATATAATATCTGGGTCTTTGGGTTGTTGTTGGTTTGTTGGTATTGGCAGCAGGGCCAGCTGTAGTGGTATCTTTTTTAGGTTTGGCAGTAGTGGTAACTGTCTTTATGGGATATTTTTGTTTCAGCAATTTTATAGTGTTTTTATCTCTCATTAGCAGGCTTATGTATGTCTCTTTCATATCAAGTTTTTTCTTGTTAAGGGTACATGCCTGCATGAATTTTTCAATTCTTTTTATTCCTTTGCTGGATACGGCCTGGGCTTTGGCATTGGCTATTTGAAAGTTTAGACCGTTGATTTCATTTTTGAGAGAGTCAGCAAGATATGTCAACGAATCAGGTAGTTTGTTTTTTGCCTGAATGGAGAATATTTTTGCAGTGTAAAGGCTATCAAGGTCAAGATAAGCTACCATACATACGTCAATAAATTTCCGTCCGTATTTTAGGGCTTTGCGTAGCGAACGCATTTTCTTTTTCTCATAACGTTTTAATCCTATCTGTGTCAGGCGATTGTAGTGATTATATTGTTCGTCAAATTTTGTATAGCATTTATATTTTTTCTTTTGTTTTTCCAGCTGTTTTTGCAGAAATTTTATCTGTGCAGCATCTTTCCCGGAATATATCCCTGGATATTTGTGAAAACTGGTAAAAGAGGGCAGGGGATAATTTATCTGTTTCTTGTATGAGCAAAACAGCTGTGCCTGTGCTATTGACCACGTGAAGAGTATTATACCCAGCAGGAAAATTATCTTTTTCATTTTCTTAAATTGAATTTGGTTTTATTTTAATAAAGCTACTAAACAAAAATAAAATTTTTCTTAACTTTGTCATAAAATTTTAAATAAAAACGCATTATGGCAAAAAAGGAAGACAATTCTCAGCAGCAAAATAACGTTCAGGAAAAATTAAAAGCTCTCAAATCCACACTCTCCCAGATTGAAAAGAATTACGGCAAGGGTGCAATTATGCGCCTTGGCGACCAGGTGCAGGAGGATATACCTGTTATTCCTTCTGGTTCCTTGGCGCTTGACCATGCCCTGGGTGTGGGGGGCTATCCGCGCGGAAGAGTGATTGAAATTTTTGGTCCAGAGTCTTCTGGTAAAACAACCCTGGCCCTCCATGCCATTGCTGAGGCTCAGAAACAGGGAGGTATAGCTGCTTTTATTGATGCAGAACATGCCTTTGACCGTTTTTATGCACGTCGTCTGGGCATTGATATTGACAATTTGTTTGTCTCTCAGCCTGATTATGGCGAGCAAGCCCTGGAAATCGCCGAGCAGCTTATCCGTTCAAATGCCATTGACATTGTGGTCATTGACTCTGTGGCTGCTCTTACACCTAAGGCCGAGCTGGAAGGAGAAATGGGTGATGCCAAAATGGGCTTGCAGGCTCGTTTGATGTCACAGGCCTTACGTAAGCTTACGGCTATTATCGGTCGTACGCGTACTACAGTTATTTTTATTAACCAGCTGCGTGAGAAAATAGGTGTTATGTTTGGCAATAACGAAACCACTACTGGTGGTAACGCTCTGAAATTCTACGCTTCTGTGCGTCTGGATGTAAGGCGTATAGGCCAGATTAAGGAAGGCGAGGAAGTTATTGGAAACCGTACCCGTGTGAAAGTTGTTAAAAACAAGGTGGCGCCTCCTTTCCGCAAGGCGGAGTTTGATTTGATGTACGGAACAGGTATTTCCAAAGAAGGAGAAGTCCTTGACCTGGCTACAGAATTGGGCATCATTACCAAGAGCGGTTCCTGGTACAGCTACGGAGACACTAAACTGGCACAGGGACGGGAAAATACCAAAAAAGTTATTGCTGATAATCCGGATTTGTATGAAGAATTGCGTCAGAAAGTAATTGAGGCTCTTAAAAACGTTAAGGACTAAAGGTATTGCCTATGTCAGTGGTTATTCTGGGCATTGAATCTTCCTGTGATGATACTTCTGCTGCAGTTGTAAAAGACGGGGTGTTGCTTTCCAATGTCTTGGCCGGGCAAAAAGTGCACCAGCAATACGGTGGCGTGGTGCCTGAGCTGGCCTCACGTGCTCATCAGCAGAATATTGTTCCTGTGGTAGAGATGGCCTTGCGTGAGGCTGGTGTTAGTAAAAAGGATATTTCTGCTGTGGCTTTTACGCGTGGCCCTGGTTTATTAGGTTCGCTGTTTGTCGGAGTGTTTTTTTCCAAAGGCTTTGCCCTGGCACGTGATATTCCTATGATTGATGTTAATCACCTCCACGGCCACACCCTGGCACATTTTATCCGTGAACCTGGTGATGACAGGCCTTTGCCACGTTTCCCGTTTCTCAACCTTACGGTCTCGGGCGGACATACCCAG
Source organism: uncultured Bacteroidales bacterium (assembly GCA_964649975.1). Lineage (GTDB taxonomy): Bacteria > Bacteroidota > Bacteroidia > Bacteroidales > S143-33 > S143-33. The sequence goes on from CAZYSM010000023.1 coordinate 25,993, forward strand.
ATTGTCAGGGTAAATGATTATTTTGATTTTGAGGTGCTTGGCGAAACAATTGATGATGCTGCTGGCGAAGCTTTTGACAAGGCTGCTAAAGTGATGGGCCTGGGTTATCCTGGTGGACCAGTTATTGACCGCCTGGCCAGGGAAGGTAATCCACAGGCTTTTTCGTTTCCAATGCCAAAAATTCAGGGTTTGAACTTTAGTTTTAGCGGATTGAAAACTTCTTTCCTTTATTTGGTACGTGACGGATTGAAAAAAGACCCTCAGTTTATTGAACACAACAAAGCTGATTTGTGTGCTTCCTTCCAGAAGGTTATTGTAGATTTTCTGCTGGCTAAGCTACGTAGGGCTGTCCGTGAGACTGGCATCCGCGAAGTGGCTATCGGTGGTGGGGTGGCTGCAAATTCCCAGCTGCGTCAGCGTTTTGAACAGTTAGCCATAAAAGAAGGATGGACATATCATATTCCGCCACGTAAGTTTACCACAGATAATGCTGCAATGATTGCTACAATAGGCTATTACAAATATCTCAAAGGCGAATTTGTAGGGCAGGATATAGTTCCATTGGCCAGATGGAAAGTTTAGTAGATGACTATGCCTTCCAGATTGGAATTTAGGCGGTTATTGATTTTTTTCAGTATTTCGGATTGTCTCATCATAAGATCCTGTCGCAGGGCAGGAGAGGTGATTTTGGCATAAACACGGTTTTTTATCACTTTTATTTCTGCAGTGTATCTTACAGCCTGGGCGCCTGCTGTCTCTGCCCAGGTCTTTTTTATTTTTACTTCCAGCAAATGGTCATATATACCAAGTTTCTTAAATGTTTCGGTCATTACCTTGTTAAAAGGCTTGATATTGCGGCTGTAATTGTATTTTTCAAGTTCCGGATGCATCTTTCAGAGCAAATTTTTGTTCACCAGTAAAGATAATCTTTTCTTTTTTAATAAGCGATTTTAAAGAGATTTTTGCTTGTATTTTGCTGATATTTAATTCTTTGATTATTTCTTGAAGGCTCATAGGACGGTGTTCCAGCAGCTGAAGGATTTGATTTTCCACTTCTTTGGAATAAATAAAGCTTTTGGAGATGCAAACATCGCATTTGCCGCAAGGTTTGGTCTTTTTTTCTCCGAAATATTCCAGAAGCATCTGGCTGCGACATTTTTTTGTGTTTTCTACATAGCTGATAACTGCTTCAATTTGTTCAATATATCTTTGTTTGAGGAATTTGTAATTTTCTTCTTTAAAAACAATATCATTTTCCCTGACACGGGGCTGCGGAAAGTAAATGAAATTGGAACGGGTAAATGGCTTATAGTCAGCAATGCCGTATTCAGTGAGTTTTTTTAGATATTTTCTTACGAGTTCCACATCGGATTTAAAGACTTTGGCTAGCCAGAACTCATTGATAGGTACATAATGTTCCATTATTCCTTCGTAGCTACGCATCAGTACTTTAAGGAATGGGTCAAAAGGCGGATTTTCCACCTGAAAACGGTACACGTCTTCCCTTGCTGCTTTGATGTATAACTTGGGCATCTCTGTAATTTCCTCTGTAAATTCCAGGTATCCTTCTTTTTGTAGCAGGCGCAAGCTGTTATATACAAGTATAGGAGGAAATTTGTAACGCACGGAAAATTCTGCAAGATTAAAGGGATAGCTTTCCTCGGCACCAGCACCGATGGGTATTTGTAGATAATTGCATACTGCACTGTAAATACGGCGTATTGTTTTTATTGGAGGAAAACTTGTTTCAACGGATTTTCTCAAACGTTCTATATCCTGTTGATTATATAGGATGATAGCTTTGGCAGGCTTGCCATCGCGTCCGCCGCGGCCAGCTTCCTGGTAGTAGGCTTCCAGGGATTCGGGCAGGTCCAGGTGAAGGACAAAACGCACATCAGGCTTGTCTATGCCCATGCCAAAGGCATTGGTAGCTACTATGACACGGATTTTATCGTTTTTCCACAGGTTTTGTTTTTTTTCTTTGAGGCTGTGTTTAATGCCAGCATGATAGTAATCAGCAGAAATATTGTAGTTTTTTAGCAGACTGGCTATTTCTTCTGTACGGCGGCGGCTGCGTACGTAGATTATTCCGGTGCCTTTTTCCCTTGCAGTAATCCTGAGCATATCTCCGAGTTTATCCGGGGAATGACGCACGGAGTAAATGAGATTTTCGCGGGCAAAGCTTTTACGGAAAACATTTTTCTGACGGAAACGGAGTTTTTCCTGAATATCGTCAACTACTTGCGGGGTAGCACTGGCTGTGAGTGCCAGTATGGGTACATCTGGCAGGTAATCCCTGATTTCCGCAATTTTCAGGTATGAAGGACGGAAGTCGTAGCCCCATTGTGATATACAGTGGGCCTCGTCCACAGTAAGCAGGCTTATATTCATGTATTGCAGGCGGTTGATAATGCTGCGGGTATGCAGACGTTCGGGAGAGATGTAAAGGAATTTATAATATCCGTCCACGCAGCGGTCCAGATCCAGTTCTATTTCCTTTCTGTCCATACCGCTGTGGATAGCTACGGCCGGGATATTGCGTTTTTGCAGGTTTTCCACCTGGTCTTTCATTAGCGCAATCAGTGGAGTTATAACAATATTCATCCCTTCCATAGCAAGTGTTGGTACCTGGAAAATAATTGACTTGCCTCCGCCTGTAGGTAAGAGACCGAGAGTGTCCTTTTTTTCTTCTGCAACAGAGAGTATTATTTCCAGTTGTAGAGGCCTGAAAGAATCGTAACCCCAGTATTGTTTGAGTATTTTTAGATATTTATCCAAGTTTTTTTATTTTTTCATAAATTCGCAAAAAAGCTTTGTATAACAAATTTATAAAAACTTAATGAATTTTTATAACGGTGAACATATACGAAAGGATTTATCAGCCAGGAATTTTGAGGAGCTTGCTCTGGAAGTTTTTGAGTTTCAGGCTGTTAATAATCAGGTCTATGCAGATTATTTAAGGTTTTTGGGAGTGGATTTTACCAGGGTGGACAGGCTTGAGAATATACCTTTTTTGCCCATTGAATTTTTCAAGACACACAGGATTATTACCCGTTATTATGATTTGCCTGATGATAGATTTCTGCGTTTCCGTAGCAGTGGTACAACAGGAATGACGCGCAGCACACATTATATATATATACCGGAACTTTACGAGAAATCTTTTCTTACCGCTTTTGAGATGTTTTACGGATCTGTGCGGGATTATGTGATATTAGCACTGCTTCCTTCGTATCTGGAACGTGGAGATTCCTCTCTGGTTTATATGGTCAACCGTCTGATAGAATTATCTGCCTCTGATCACAGTGGATTTTATCTTTATAATCATGAGGATTTGTATCAGAAGCTTTTGTTATTACGTGATAGCGGAAGGAAGACAGTATTATTCGGGGTTAGTTTTGCCCTATTGGATTTTGCGGAAAAATACAGACTGGATTTTCCTGATCTCATTGTCATTGAAACAGGGGGTATGAAAGGACGTAAAAAAGAAATGGTGCGTGATGAGTTGCACGATATTCTCAAGGAGGCTTTTGGTGTCCCTGCCATTCACTCTGAGTATGGTATGACAGAGCTGCTTTCGCAGGCTTATTCTCGTGGAGGCGGAAAATTTTTCACTCCCCCGTGGATGCGTGTGATGATAAGGGATATGAATGATCCATTTGAGATGCTGCCATCGGGACGCAGTGGCGGAATTAATATTATAGACCTGGCAAATGTGTATTCATGTGCTTTTATTGAAACAAAAGATATTGGCCGGGTTGATAACGACGGTTCTTTTGAGGTGCTGGGACGCTTTGATAATTCCGACCTCAGAGGTTGCAATTTAATGATAGCATAAAACAAAAAATATATAGTCATGGTAAAACGTAATTTGTTGGCTTTAAGCCTTATATTCCTTATGATTTTTTCTGGCTGTAAATTATTCATAAAGCCGGATATTAACACCAAGCCTGCTGATTTGGGCAAGTTGCTTTCTGGTGCAGAACTCACTCTGGCCAAGGCATTGGGAGGCTATGATGTGGCTATGACCACCGCTATGTGGCTGCAACAAATTTCCGGAGTGGGCGGACAGCCACAGGCACGATATTATTATCTCTATCAGCCCAAGGAAGTCAATAACCTGTGGTCGGATTTGTATGCCGAGGTAATGAAATCATGCGATAGTATCATAAAACTCTCGGACGAACGTAATGCCAAGTATTACAAAGGGGTTGCTAAAATTTTGTATGCTCTGGCATTGGGCAATACCACGGATTTATTTGGAGATGTGCCTTACAGTCAGGCTTTTCGCTCAGACAGTCCGGCTTATGACCCGCAGCAACAGGTTTATCAAGGAATTTTTAAGATGCTGGACGAAGGTATTGCTATTTTATCTGCTTCGGACCCCGGCGATGTGGAACTCAAGGGAGACATTATTTATAACTGGGATGTTAACAAGTGGATAAAAGCGGCATATACCCTCAAGGCCAGATATTTAATGCATTTAACTAAGGTGCAACAGGTTGATTATCAAACTGTAATTAATTATCTGAATAACGGAATTTCTTCCCTTGACGAGGATATGAAGGTTGTATTTTATGTGAATAATACCACACCGCCTATTTATGAGTACTTGCACAAAAACACGGGTATTGGGAATAATATTACTTACCAGAATATCCTTGTGGATCGCAATGATCCACGCATTACCGCATTGGGTTATAATGGATTTTGGGCACGTCAGGATGCTTATTTTCCATTTGTGCAATATACCGAGGCTCTTTTCCTTAAGAGTGAGGCTTATTGGCGCTTGGGAGATTCGGTTGATGCAAAAGAAAACTTAAAACTTGGTGTTCAGGCGTCTATGAAAAAATATTATATTGATGATAATCAGTGGTATGCTGATTATTGTTCTTATGTGGATTCTCTGCCTATGGATAGTTTGATCCATGAGATAGCAGTACAGGACTATATTGATTTATTGTATCATCCAGAGGCTTTTGTGGACTGGCGTCGTCTGGATTATCCAGTGCTTAAACCTGTTGTTGGTGATAAGTTACCACGTCGTTTTCCGTACTGTCAGGTAGAGCTTGACCGTAATAGTAATACTCCAAGAGATGTTAATATTTTCACTCCTGTTTGGTGGGACATTCAGGACAGCACGCAGACGTTTGTGTTGAGGTGAAAATTTTTTAAATTTAACAGTCTAAAAATTATTACTTTGTGTAAAATTTCCTTGTAAAATCAGGATTTTTTTACAAATTCTTTTAAGAAAATTTTGAAATAAAGGTTTAATTTTTTTAAATTAGTCCAAGCTTTATAAGCTGAAGGATTTTATTAAAAACCAAAAAACTAAAGATTTATGAGAAAGTTAATGTTACTGGTTGCATTCCTTGGCTTCCTTGGAATGCAGGCATTTGCTCAAAAAACTATTACAGGTACCGTTACGAGCGCCGATGACGGTAGCGCTCTGCCGGGGGTATCTGTGGTAGTTAAAGGGACCACTATCGGTACCATTACCGATGTAGATGGTAAATATACTTTGAGTGGTGTTCCCGAAGATGCCAAGACTTTGGTATTCAGCTTTGTGGGATATAAGACTGTTGAAGTACCTATCACAAGCAATGTTATTAATGTACAGATGAAACCCGAGGCAGTACAGGTACAGGAAGTAGTTGTTACTGCTCTGGGTATCAGCCGTCAGAAAAAAGCTCTGGGCTATGCTGTACAAGATGTAAAATCTGGAGATATTGAGGAAAACCCCACAGAGAACGTTGTTGACGCTCTGGCTGGCCGTGTAGCTGGTGTTACAGTTAACCGTGCTTCTGGTGCTGCTGGTGCTGGTACTTATATTGAAATCCGTGGTGCTTCTTCTATCACTGGCAACAACCAGCCGCTGTTTGTTGTTGATGGTGTGCCGATTGACAACTCTGGTGGTTATTCTGGTGTTGCAGGTGTTGATGAGTCTAACCGTGCTATTGACCTGAACCCTGATGATATTGCTTCTATTACTGTACTGAAGGGTGGTGCTGCTACTGCTCTGTATGGTTTGCGTGCTGCTAACGGTGTTATTATCATTACTACTAAGAAAGGTAAGAACACTCACAACAAAATCAATGTTGAGATTAATTCCCGCGTAACTATATCTCAGGCTAATAAATTGCCTCCGATGCAGGACAAATACGTTCAGGGGTCAAAAGCTTTTGCTGATTATTTAAGAGGTTATAACTTGCCTGCAACAGATATTGCTCTTTCCGACTGGGGTATTTATCATGCTGTGTCTTGGGGTCCATCCGTTGATTCTGTTGTTTGGACAAAAGATCCGAACTATGTTCCTGGTGCTAATTTCTATGGGGCTGGTTTGATTACTATGGATGATTGGATTAAATATTGGGATCCGCATGGACGTTTGGTTACAAAGAGTGAAGCTCAGGCACTGGGATTGACAGATTTATCACCTTTCACTCCTTATGATCGTTGGACCTTCTTCCGCAAAGGTGTAAATATAAAGAATAACTTCAGCCTCAGTGCTGGTAATGAATACAGTAATTACTACTTCTCTGCTTCTAATGAAAGTGATCAGGGTATTGTGCCTAATAACTATTTCAAGAAGACCACAATGAAGTTCTCTGCCAATTACAAGATTGGCAAGAAATTTTCCACAGGCTTTGACATTACTTATGCTAATACAGGTGGTAACCGTATGCAGAAAGGTTCTAACCTTTCTGGTGTAATGCTTGGTCTGACACGTACACCTATTAACTTTGACAACTCTTATTTGTATGAGTTTAAGCCTGGTACTGTTATGCATTATGCAAATGGAACTGTTCGTGACGTAACTGGTGAGCAGAGAACATTCCGTGGTATTAGCCGCGGTTATGATAACCCTTACTGGGTAGTTAATAACATTTATTACAAAGACCGTGTAAACCGTATGCTGGGTAACATCCACTTTGACTGGAAGCCGCTCAACTGGATGACTATCACATGGCGTGTTGGTGGCGACTGGTGGAGCAAGTATGTTGATTACTTCTTCAAACCACATTCTAATGATCAGCCAACAGGATATAAAGAAAGAAGTTTCTCTCAGCTGCAGGATCTGAACTCTGATCTCATTGTTCGTATGGACAAGAAATTCGGAGATCTGGAGCTTAGCGGTATGCTGGGTAATAACCTGTATCAGCGTAAGAGCGTTAGTGCTGCTGGTTATGGTAGTGACCTTGTTCTTCCTGACTTTGAAAATATCAGAAGCTCTGCTAATCCTAAAGGAACTGAGGGTACTTATATGAAACGTACTGCTGCTTTCTATGGTAGCTTTAGCCTTGTTTACAAGAATATGTTATATCTGGAAGCTACAGGACGTCAGGAATGGTCAACTACTATGCCATTTGTAAATGGTAAACCTAAGGGCTTCTTCTATCCATCAGTAAGTTTGGGCTTTGTATTTAGCGAGCTTCTGCCAAAGAATAATATATTGACCTTTGGTAAGCTGCGTGCTTCTTATGCTAAGATTGCTAATGATGCTGCTGCTTATGCTACATACAGTTATCTATCACAGGCATCTGCCGGTGATGGCTGGACCAATGGTGTACAATTCCCATTTGATGGTTATGTAGGTTATACCCATCTTTATGGTGCTCTGGGTAGTACTGACCTGCGTCCTGAAAACCAGACCACTTCTGAGCTGGGTGTTGAATTGCATTTCTTCAATGACCGTCTCTCACTTGACGCTTCTTACTTCTATAACAAGAACACCGACTTGCTGCTTTATGTACCTGTAGCTCCTTCTACTGGATATAACACCATGTACATGAACGCTGCTTCTATGCATACTAAGGGCGTAGAAATTGTTCTTGGTATTACTCCTGTTAGAACAAAGAATGTTACTTGGAATATGAACTTTAACTTCTCCAATCCATACACTTATGTTGATAAATTGGCAGAAGGTATTGATAACGTATTTTTGGGTGGTTTCGTAGAGCCACAGATACGTGCAGTTGCTGGTGAAGGATACCGTTCTATCTATGCTACAGGATGGGTAACTGATTCTCTGGGACGTATGATAATTGATGATGAGTGGGTACCATTGGGAGCAGCTTCTTTGAATAATCCTGATTATAAAGGTATTTATGGCTTCCCAATTATGAGTGATGAAATGAAATCTTACGGTAGTGTTCAGCCTGACTTTATTCTCAGCTGGAATAACAACTTGAGAGTTGGTCCTGTTTCCCTCAGCTGGCTGCTTGAATGGAAGAAAGGTGGTTTGATGTGGAATGGTACCAAGGGCGCTCTCTATTTCTTCGGTACTCACAAAGATACAGAGAACCGTGGTGCAACCAAGGTATGGGATGGTGTAATGGGACACATTGGTGCTGATGGAAATATCTATCACTATGATGCTAATGGTAATGAAATTCCAGGTCCTGGTGATCCAAATACTGCACAGGTTGTTCTTGACGAATACTGGTACTGGTGGAATGGTTATGGTAGTGGCTTTACTGGCCCATCTAACCAGTTCATTGAGCATACCGACTGGATACGTCTGCGTAACCTCTCTATTGGTTTGAATGTACCTAAGAACATTGTTAATAAACTTCATCTGCAGAACCTGCAGTTCAACATCACTGGTTATAATGTATACCTGAAGACCCCTTACACTGGCGTTGACCCAGAAACTAACCTTAGCGGTGTTTCCAACGCTCTGGGTATGGATTACTTCAATATGCCGGGTATCAAGTCCTGGACATTTGGTGTTAAGATTAATTTCTAAAACTTAGATAAATGGTGGAGGCCAGTGCCTCCGCCGTCTTTTAAAAAACTTGTAATCAATTCAAATAAAAAATAATCAAGCTATGAAAAACAAATTTTTAGCAATATTAGGGGTTGTCTTGCTTTTAGGCTTCACTTCTTGTACGAAGTGGATTGACCCCAATATCAATAAAGACCCTGATGCTATTACTCAGGCGCCGATGGATCTGATGCTTCCATCGGTAGAGGTTAACCTCGGTTATGTATTAGGCGGCTTTGACGTTGCCGGTGTTACATCCATGTGGATGCAGCAGATTAGAGGTACTGACCGTCAGGCTCTGGCTATTAATAGTTATAACATTACTCAGACTGACGTTAATAACCTGTGGAATGATATCTATACTGGTCCACTGATGGATATCAGAGATATTAAATCACAGGCAGAAGCTTCTGGTGCTAATAACTATTATGCAGTTGCTGAGATACTGGAAGCTCTCACTCTGGGAACAATGACGGGCCTGTTTGGTGATATTCCTTATAGCGATGCTTTCCAGGGAGTACCTCCTAAGTATGACTCTGAGCAGGATATTTATAATACAATATTCTCCCTGCTTGATGATGCTATTAACAAAATAGACGTTAATGGTACTATAAACAATGACTTAATTTTTGACGGTGATATGAGTATGTGGCTCAAAGCTGCTCATACTCTCTATGCCCGTTATATGTTACGTATTTCAAATGTGCAGACACCTGATTGGAATGAGGTAATATCCCATGTAGATAATGGACTGGCTGCAAATGAAGTTATGGAACAATATTTTACATCAAATACTACTGAGAACAACCCAATGTATCAGTTCCTGACACAGCGTAGTGGTTATGCTGAGGATAATAGTACTTTCCTTGGCTTTTTGGCTGATAGTACTTCTGGTCGTTGGGGAGCTAATACCAAGGATCCACGTAACGGTGTTCTCTTCCTTGGTAATGATCAGGTACAGGGACCTTTCACAAAGTCTGATGCTCCTGTTATCTTCATCAGCGGTGTAGAAGGTTTGTTTATTAAAGCAGAAGCCTACTATCATGCAAATGATATTGCTAATGCTCGTGCTACTCTCGTAAGTGCTGTAGCTGCTGCTATCAACATGCTTGGTATAGATCCTGCTTCTTACATGCCTTCTTACACAGCTTATGTTAATGGTCTGAGTGGAAACGCCCTGTTACAAGAGATTATAACCCAGAAATGGGTTGCTAACTTCCTCAATCCTGAAAACTGGGCAGATTACCGTCGTACAGGTTATCCTACACTCACTCCTGTTACAGGAAGTTCTCTGCCAGAGCGTTATCCATATCCAACAGATGAGACTAGTTATAACCCGCACACTCCGGATTATGGTTCTATCTTTAATCCATTGTGGTTTACCGGTAGATAATAATGTGGTTTGAACTCTAAAAAAGGCTGCCCATCACGGGCAGCCTTTTTTAGTTATAGCAATTGACTTTTTGCATTATTAGATTTATTTTTTGTGGGAGAAATTTCAGTTAGATTAATATGCGGCATTTGGTTGTTTTTTTATTGTCTATATTGCTATTTGTGCATGATATTGCTGCTCAGGGTTTTACTATTAGCGGTTATATCCAGGATAAGGCCTCGGGTGAGAGGCTGCCAGGTGTGCTGGTTGTGGATTTGACTAATCAGCGTTTTTATACTTATTCCAATGAATACGGTTTTTTTAGTCTAACTTTGCCTCGGGGCCGGCATGTGCTTTATTTTTCTTTTCCCGGATATGTGGGGCAGCGTGTTGAGCTAAATCTTACTGCCGACAGGACTATTAATGTGGAATTACCTACATCCGTGGATCTGGAAGCTGTGGATGTAGTGGCAGAAAAACAGGTGCAGTCCGCCCAGATGAGCAAGGTAAACATTTCTATGCGAACAGTGGATAAATTGCCTATGCTCCTGGGCGAAGCAGATGTGCTCAAGGCTGTGCAGATGCTTCCGGGAGTGCAGTCGGGCGTGGAAGGAACTTCCGGGTTTATGGTGCGTGGCGGATCTCCTGACCAGAACCTTATCCTGTTGGATGGCGTTCCTGTATATAATGTTAGCCATTTGTTCGGCTTTTTTTCTGTCTTCACTCCCGAGGCTATCAAAAGCGTTAATATCATCAAGGGAGGCTTTCCGGCACGTTACGGAGGACGTCTTTCTTCCGTGCTGGATATACGTATGAAAGAGGGGGATATGCATAAATTCCATGCTGAGGCTTCTGTGGGACTTATTTCCTCCAAGATAATTGCTGAGGGTCCTATTAAAAAAGATACTGCGTCTTTTATCGTTACTGCTCGCCGAACTTATGCAGACTTGCTGGCAAAACCTGTTATTAATTACTTGAACAATCACAAGGAGAATAAAGAAAACATCATTACAGGAGGTTACTATTTCTATGATCTTAATGCTAAGGTCAATACACGTATCGGAAAAAATGACCGTGTATATTTGAGCCTTTATGGAGGTCAGGATAAGGCTTTTATCCAGTTTGATAAGAATCATCCGGATTATTATTTTGGAACAAAGTGGACTTTGCAATGGGGTAATATGATTTCTGCCCTGCGCTGGAACCATCGTTTCTCCAATAAAATTTTTGCTAATACTACTTTTACTTATAGCCGTTTTAATTTTCTTACATCTGTGCGTATGAATATTGACGATTATCGGGGTGGAGATACCTCTGCGGTACTGTGGGATATGAATTATTCTTCCGGAATTTATGATATTGGATCACGTGTGGATATTGATTATTTGCCATCAGCTACTCATAAAATAAAGACAGGATTATCTTTTGTGTTTCATACTTTCCGGCCCGGCATTAGTGCTTTTAACCTCTCTGGTGGTGATATTTCCATTGATACGACCTATGGAAACGGAAATATATATGGACGTGAGGGCTTTGTCTATATTGAAGATAATATAAATGCAGCTTCGTGGCTGAAGTTAAACCTGGGCTTTCATTTGTCAGCTTTTAGTGTCAGGGATACTGTTTTTATTTCGCCAGAACCAAGGTTTTCCGCCAGTATCCTTTTAAGTCATAACTGGTCGGTAAAAGCCTCTTATGCCCGTATGCAGCAGTATGTTCAATTGCTCTCTACTACTAATATGGGCTTGCCAATGGACATCTGGTTGCCTGCCACGGATATTGTCCTGCCTCAACGCTCCCAGCAATATGCTGTGGGGAGTGTGTGGCGTTTGGAAGGAATTAATTTTTCTGTGGAAGGCTTTTATAAGACCATGGATAATCTGGTGGAGATGAAAGAGGGGGAGAGTATTTTCGGTGACCGTACCACAGGCAAGACCACTGGTGAGATATGGGAGCAGAAAGTAGTTCAGGGCAAGGGCTGGGCTTATGGTGGAGAGCTGTTTGTACAGAAAAATGCTGGCAGATTTACAGGCTGGCTGGCTTATACCCTGTCGTGGACATGGAGGCAATTTGATAGCCTCAATTTTGGACGAAAATTTCCTTATCGTTACGACCGTCGGCATGATTTGAAAACCGTGTTTATGTACCGGATAAACGACCGTTGGACAGCTTCGCTAACATGGGTATATAATACCGGCATAGCTATTACTGTGCCTCTGGAACAATATATTTCTGTGCGGCATACCCTTAATCCTTCTACTCTGTATAGCCCTAATTACTTGCCGCGCAATACCATTCAATATTTCCAGTATCGCAATAATTACCGTCTGCCGCCTTACCACCGTATGGATATTAGTTTTTCATATTCCAGAACAAAAAAAGGAAGAAAAAGCTTGTGGACATTTGGAATTTATAATCTTTATAACAGACAAAATCCGTTTTTCGTGCAGTTTGATTATTACACAGATCCGCCAACGCTTTATCAATACAGTATTTTTCAGATTATGCCGTTTTTTAGCTATAAAATCTTTTTCTAAACTGGTTACGCAATGAAAAGAATTTTTCCAGTATATTTACTTGTTTTGCTGGCATTATGGGGATGCGAAAAGCAGCTTGACTATGATTTACCTCCAGGATCAGATCATCTGGTAGTAAATAGCATACTTAACGCCGAGGCAGATTCGGTGGTGGTTAATATTTCGTTGAGCAAGCCCACGGCTGAACCTCTGGATACTAATTTGTTTGTTAATAATGCCA
>CAZYSM010000023.1:38988-42267 GCA_964649975.1 uncultured Bacteroidales bacterium
CCAGTTTGCCCGGCATAATGCACGGATTTGCTTTTACTGATTATGTATTTAACGGACGGGATTATACCTTCAGGTGGTATGCTGTAAATCCAATGATGGACACGGTCTTTGTGCAGCTATACCGTATAAATAAGGATTTGTATGATTTTCTGGAAAGTTTTTCGCGCATGGAGATGATTAACAATAATCCGTTTGCCCAGCCCATGAATGTTTATACCAATGTGGACGGCGGGCTGGGACTTGTTGGGGCATTGAGCTATAAGGAGGATACCTTGATCATTTCTGAGTTCCTTCATCCTTAATTTTGGCCATGTTCAGGATGTCTATCCTGTGCTTTTCAGCTTCTTCCTGGGCTTGACGCAGTTCTTCGTCCTTGACGTGTGGCAAGTCACGCGAAAGGATGTCACTATCCACTGCGCGGCGGATTTGTCGTTCGGCATGATAGGAGGAACGTACCAGAGGTCCGCTTTCCACGAATTCAAAACCTTTTTTCAGCCCTACTTTGCGGTAGTATTCAAATACATCAGGATGAACGTATTCCTTTACAGGATAGTTCTTAGGTGTCGGCTGCAAATACTGGCCTATTGTCAGGATTTTGACGCCCGCGGCCAGGAGGTCTTCCATCAGTTCCAGTACTTCTTCTTGTGTCTCACCCAGGCCTACCATAATGCCCGACTTTGCGGTAATGCCTGATTGGGCTATGTACTGCAGCACCTGCAAGCTGCGGTCATAAGTTGCACGGCTGCGCAGCTGTGGCGTGAGCCTGCGCACGGTTTCCATATTGTGTGAGATAATTTCCGGACCGGCATCAATGACTTTGTCCAGATATTCTGGGATAGCGTCAAAATCCGGGATTAGTGCTTCTATGGTAACCCAGGGCGTGAAGGATTTTATTGTCTTGATAGTCAGTGCCCACATCCCGGATCCTTTGTCGGGCAGGTCGTCGCGGTCCACAGAGGTTAATACCACATGTTTGAGGCCCAGCTCTTTGATAGCTTCTGCTACTTTACGGGGCTCGGATGGGTCGGGTGGGAGGGGTTTGCCTGTTTTTACGGCGCAGAATTTACAGCTGCGCGTGCAAATATCGCCCAGTATCATTATGGTAGCAGTGCCAGCGTCCCAGCATTCACCCAGATTAGGGCATTTGCCGCTTACGCAGATAGTATGAAGGTTATATGTTTTGAGTACTTTTCCGACTTTGGAAAAGTTATATGTGTGGCCAAGGCGTATTTTGAGCCATTCGGGCTTGCGTCGGATTTCCATATACGTGGCTTTTAATGATAGTTTATGGCAAAATTAATGATTTTCCGCAGGCAAAAAAGGACATTTGATTTTTTTACAAAATTATTTCTGGTGTAACAAAAGAGGCTGCCTGACAGGGGCAACCTCTTTTGTAGTGTATTTGCGGCGGGATGTCTTGTTTTAATATCCTGCTGCCTGTCCGTCTTTTCTGGATTCGGAAGCCCCGATGTAAACGTGGTTTTTCTTGTCCCACATTATTGCTTGATAGCCGCCATATCCGCCGAGGGAAAAGCGGATTTTGTGTCCGCGCAGCATCAGATTACGGATAACCTGGTAATCAAATCCGCTTTCCATGTTCACCCAGCCCGTTGATTTGATGTTTCCAGTGGTGGGCTGTGATAGTCCGTCGTGGCGGATGCGTGGGGCGTCTCCGGCTTCCTGGAGGTTCATGCCAAAGTCAATGAGGTTCACGATGACCTGTACCTGTCCTTGTGGCTGCATTGCTCCGCCCATGACGCCAAAGCTTATAAGTGGTTCGCCGTCTTTGGTGATAAAAGCCGGAATAATGGTATGGAATGGGCGTTTGCCCGGATCGTAGCAGTTGTAATGTGTGGAGTCGAGGCTGAAAAGCTCTCCACGGTCCTGAAGGATAAAGCCCAGTCCGGGTGGCACCATGCCAGAACCCATTCCACGGTAATTGCTCTGTATCAAGGAAATCATGTTTCCGTATTGGTCTGCCACGGTCAGATACACAGTTTCACCGTCTGTGAATTCCGCAGGGGTATAGATTTTTGCCCTGTGCATGTCTATTTCAGCTGCGCGGCGGCGTGCATAATTCTTAGACAGTAGCGAGTCGATGGGGATGTCATTGAAACGCGGGTCAGAGTAGAACTTTGATCTGTCCTCATAGACGATTTTCTTTGTTTCAATGAGCAGGTGGAGGTAATCGGCAGACCCGAAGCCCATTGAACGTATGTCAAAGTTTTCCAGTATATTGAGCATTTGCAGCACAGCCAGACCCTGTCCGTTGGGAGGCAGCTCCCACACGTCATATCCGCGGTAGTTTGTGGAGATAGGTTCCACCCATTCGCTGTGGTATGAGGCAAAATCTTCGTAGGAAAGGAAGCCTCCTTGCTGGTGGATGAATTTGTCAATAGTTTTGGCTATGGGTCCTTTGTAGAAATAATCCCGTCCGTATTTTGCCAGATTGCGGTAAGTCTGTGCCAGATAAGGATTTTTGAATATTTCGCCCTTTTTGGGGGCATGTCCGCCTGGCATGAATATTTCCTTGAAGTTGGGATATTTACTCAGTATGCGGGCGTTTCTTTCCCAGTAAAAGGCAATTACTTCTGTCAGAGGGAAGCCGTTTTCGGCATAATCAATAGCAGGTTGTAGTATAGTTTCCATAGGCAGTTTGCCAAAGCGTTTGTGCAGTTCAAACCATCCGTCCACGCATCCGGGAACGGTGACTGGCAGGGGGCCGTGTGATGGGATTTTTTTATATCCGTGGGAGAGGAACCAATCAAGAGTGAGGCTTTTTGGTGATGGTCCGCTGGCGTTCAGTCCGTAAAGCTTTTTTGTTTTAGCGTCCCAGACAATAGCGAAGAGGTCTCCACCTATTCCTGCGCCAGTGGGTTCCATAAGGCCTAATACAGCATTTGCTGCAATAGCGGCGTCAATGGCAGTTCCTCCTTTTTTGAGGATGTCCAGGGCTACCTGTGTGGCTAAGGGATGGCTTGTAGCAGCCATGCCGTGGGGAGCAATAACTTCTGAACGTGTGGCAAAAGTCCTGCCAGTAAGCCTGTCTTGGGCAAAGGAAATAAACCATAGAAGAGAAATTACGCTTAGGAAAAGAATTTTTTTCATGATAATAAGGGTTTGAGAATTTTGTATAAAGTTAATAAAAAGCCAAAAATGCACGAATTACCAATGTCACGAATGCGTTTAAAGTCATGAATGTATGAATTTCTCCTCCTTGGATAAGGAGGCAGGGAAGATTGACCCATAAATGCGTTTAATGCCATGAATGCACGAATG
>CAZYSM010000024.1:0-28566 GCA_964649975.1 uncultured Bacteroidales bacterium
AGTCCGACCCTGGGCACAGGAAAGCCACCAATCCCGCCACAGTGCGGGATTTTTTATTATAACTCCACCCTCCTTATTCATTTTCCTCCACTGGGTCAGAATTTTCGTATATAGATTCGGTATTCAAGTAAATTTCCTGCCAGGATTGTTGGGATCTGGTATGTGAAAAGCCAAGTCTCCAAATGCATCATCAACAAATGCACCATTAATATTCACCATAACTACCTTTTGTACAGAAATATAACGCATTATTTGTATAAAAATCAATTTTTCCCACACCCATTACTAACTAAGGTTATTCCTTTTAATACAATTCTTGAGGTATTAGAAACTTTATTTATTAAAATCAAAAAAAAACATCAATTCATGTAAATAACAATCTGAATTTCAGATAAAAACATCTTAATTTATTTTTCTCTTTTAACATATTAAAATAGTAATATTAACCTATATCACAGATTATCAAGGCAAATATTAAACAAAGTTGTAAAAAAAGACTGTAGAATTAGAAAATTTAAAACTTATATTAAAATAACAGAATACTGAATTATAGTAATTCTTATTTTAAAATAATTCAATCGTTTTATCAAAACTAAAAAGTATTAAAAAAAATAATATGATAGATTGCCTGGTAGAAACATAAAATCTTTAAATCATGAAAAACTCAGTTCTTATTCTTTTATCTATTTTTATGGGATGGTGGCTCAATGGCCAGAATCTGATTACTCAAAAATCCTATATGCCACCCATGCCTAAAAGTCAGGCTGACTCCACTTTTGCTATGGATTCTATGATTTATTACACCTACAACACCGACTGGGAGCCTGTATATAAAATAATAAATACAGTCTTTGATGTTAGAGCCAGAATTAAAGAGCAGGTAAGATATAACTATAATTCCACCAACACTCAATGGGAAAAAGCTTATAAGAATCTTTTTACATACGACATCAATATTACCAGCAGTTATCCATTTGAAAATGTAGATACTTATACTACTATTCCATGGAACAGTAATACATTAAGTTGGGCAAATGATACAATCGGTTATTTTAATCTAACTCCATATTACATTACTAATCACTTAGGCACCAATCCCGTATATGAAGAAAAATTTGTCTTCTGTATATGGGATTTTTCCACAAATCAAATAACAGGAGGAAGCCGAACAGAGATAACTTTAATACAAGATTCCCTATATGACAACCTAATTGATAAAATATGGAACAGTACCACACAATCATGGCAGCTCGACGGGAAAACGACGTATTCCTACGATGCTAACAACTACCCTCAAGAAATTACTTTGTATCAGTGGGACAACACAAACTCCCAGTGGGTAAATGATAGGAAGTACTTTCTTGTTTTTGATAATAACGGTAATGAAATACAATATGTCAAACAATTATGGAATGGTACCAGCTGGATTAATACTTACAAAAAAACCAGCACTTATGATAATAACAATAATTTGTTAACTCTAACCAAATACACATGGTCCAGTAATTCATGGGTTGGACAATATAAATACGAATATACTTATGACCAGAATAATCTAAGACTAACAAAAAAACGTTCTATATGGGATAATACCAATTCGCAGTGGGTCAATGATTATAAATACACTTATAGTTATGACTCTCAAGGAAATATGACAACTTCTGTTAGAGCCAACTGGGATAACACAAACTCTCAATGGGTCAATAGTACAAAAATAGAATACTCTTATAACTCTAACAACGATTTATTAGTTAAAACTATCTCTTATTGGGATAATACAAACTCAGTATGGGTCAGCAGCAGCAAATATCAGTATACATATAATTCAAATGGAGATTTGACAGAATACTTATATCAAACCTATGATAATACTAATTCTGTTTGGGTAAATAATTCAAGAGATACTTATGAGTATGACAGTTATAACAATAACATCAGACTTACTCATCAGACCTGGGATAATACCAATTCGGTATGGAAAAATTCATATAAATACGAATATTTCTATTCCAAAAAGGCCACGCCCGTAATTACTTTTAATAAGAGTAATATCCTTATATTCCCAAATCCATCACACAATTTTATAAAGATTTCTAATCCCGAATACAGTATCAGAGAAATAACTATCACAGACATAAATGGGAAAACAGTTTATTCTAATAAAAACGTAGATAGCAGACAGCTTCTTATTAACCTCAGAGAAAAGGGAACAGGTCTGTTTATAATAAAACTTACTGATGAGAAACATCACACTATCACTCATAAAGTAATTGTTTATTAAAAAAAGAGGCTGTCATAAAGAACCATATGGAGGCGTCTAAAAAGTCGCCTCCATTTTTATTATAACTCCCCCTCCTTATTCATTTTCTCCCACTGGGTCAGAATTTTCGTATATAGATTCGGTATTCAAGTAAATTTCTTATCCAGGATTATTCTCAGGTATATGAAAAGATGGTCTCCGAACTCATCATCAACAAATGCACCATTAATATTCACCATAACTACCTTTTGTACAGAAATATAACGCATTATTTGTATAAAAATCAATTTTTCCCACACCCATTACTAACTAAGGTTATTCCTTTTAATACAATTCTTGAGGTATTAGAAACTTTATTTATTAAAATCAAAAAAAAACATCAATTCATGTAAATAACAATCTGAATTTCAGATAAAAACATCTTAATTTATTTTTCTCTTTTAACATATTAAAATAGTAATATTAACCTATATCACAGATTATCAAGGCAAATATTAAACAAAGTTGTAAAAAAAGACTGTAGAATTAGAAAATTTAAAACTTATATTAAAATAACAGAATACTGAATTATAGTAATTCTTATTTTAAAATAATTCAATCGTTTTATCAAAACTAAAAAGTATTAAAAAAAATAATATGATAGATTGCCTGGTAGAAACATAAAATCTTTAAATCATGAAAAACTCAGTTCTTATTCTTTTATCTATTTTTATGGGATGGTGGCTCAATGGCCAGAATCTGATTACTCAAAAATCCTATATGCCACCCATGCCTAAAAGTCAGGCTGACTCCACTTTTGCTATGGATTCTATGATTTATTACACCTACAACACCGACTGGGAGCCTGTATATAAAATAATAAATACAGTCTTTGATGTTAGAGCCAGAATTAAAGAGCAGGTAAGATATAACTATAATTCCACCAACACTCAATGGGAAAAAGCTTATAAGAATCTTTTTACATACGACATCAATATTACCAGCAGTTATCCATTTGAAAATGTAGATACTTATACTACTATTCCATGGAACAGTAATACATTAAGTTGGGCAAATGATACAATCGGTTATTTTAATCTAACTCCATATTACATTACTAATCACTTAGGCACCAATCCCGTATATGAAGAAAAATTTGTCTTCTGTATATGGGATTTTTCCACAAATCAAATAACAGGAGGAAGCCGAACAGAGATAACTTTAATACAAGATTCCCTATATGACAACCTAATTGATAAAATATGGAACAGTACCACACAATCATGGCAGCTCGACGGGAAAACGACGTATTCCTACGATGCTAACAACTACCCTCAAGAAATTACTTTGTATCAGTGGGACAACACAAACTCCCAGTGGGTAAATGATAGGAAGTACTTTCTTGTTTTTGATAATAACGGTAATGAAATACAATATGTCAAACAATTATGGAATGGTACCAGCTGGATTAATACTTACAAAAAAACCAGCACTTATGATAATAACAATAATTTGTTAACTCTAACCAAATACACATGGTCCAGTAATTCATGGGTTGGACAATATAAATACGAATATACTTATGACCAGAATAATCTAAGACTAACAAAAAAACGTTCTATATGGGATAATACCAATTCGCAGTGGGTCAATGATTATAAATACACTTATAGTTATGACTCTCAAGGAAATATGACAACTTCTGTTAGAGCCAACTGGGATAACACAAACTCTCAATGGGTCAATAGTACAAAAATAGAATACTCTTATAACTCTAACAACGATTTATTAGTTAAAACTATCTCTTATTGGGATAATACAAACTCAGTATGGGTCAGCAGCAGCAAATATCAGTATACATATAATTCAAATGGAGATTTGACAGAATACTTATATCAAACCTATGATAATACTAATTCTGTTTGGGTAAATAATTCAAGAGATACTTATGAGTATGACAGTTATAACAATAACATCAGACTTACTCATCAGACCTGGGATAATACCAATTCGGTATGGAAAAATTCATATAAATACGAATATTTCTATTCCAAAAAGGCCACGCCCGTAATTACTTTTAATAAGAGTAATATCCTTATATTCCCAAATCCATCACACAATTTTATAAAGATTTCTAATCCCGAATACAGTATCAGAGAAATAACTATCACAGACATAAATGGGAAAACAGTTTATTCTAATAAAAACGTAGATAGCAGACAGCTTCTTATTAACCTCAGAGAAAAGGGAACAGGTTTGTTTATAATAAAACTTACTGATGAGAAAAATCACACTATCACTCATAAAGTAATTGTTTATTAAAAACAAAAGCGACAGGGGGCATTTGTTTTGCCCCCTGTCGCTTACTTATTTTTCTATCCTACCTATTACCCTGAATTCCACTCTTCTGTTCATAGAACGTCCCTGCTCAGTCTTGTTAGTAGCGACTGGTTTCTCCGATCCATAGCCTTTGACAACAAACTGTTTGGCACTACAGCCCTGTTTTATCAAAAAGCGCATAACTGCCTGTGCCCGCCTTAATGATAAATCCTTGTTATACTCTGTGGTGCCTATAGAATCAGTATGACCGGAAATTTCAAACTTCAAATCCGGATGTTCCTTAACAAATTCTGCAAAACGCCTGAGCTCTGGATACGACTCCGGCTTAAGTTTATCACTGTCAAAATCAAAAAATACATTGTTCAACACCACTGCAGATTTCTTGGAAATAATATCTTTTACAGGCGTTAACACAAAATCGTGGCGGATTTTATTTTTCCCGTTATAATTGCTCAAATTAATATTATCGGAAACAGGATAAAATCCTTTGCAAGAGACATAAAATCCATAATTCTTACCTTCTGGCAGCGGAATGACATAATAACCAGATTGTGGATCAGTGCGGAGACGTCCCAGTTCCTTGCCTGTGGATAAATCCTCCCACACGATATCTGCTTCCAATTTATTACTATCTACATCAGATACATAGCCATATACAGTGAGTACCATTTCCGGACGTGCCTGACGGGGCATTGTAATTGTGTAAATATCAGATTGCACAGAATCAAATAGAGCGTAATAAGCTACCCGGCCGTCCGTGGAAACGGCGTATCCGTATTCCTTCTGAGGCGAATTAAACCATTTGCCAAGGTTCACCGGGGGCGACCACTGGGTCCAGGAAGTATCGCTGAGACGGTAAGATACAAACAGGTCCATGCTACCCAGCGAAGCATGGCCATCAGAAGCAAAATACAAGGTATGCATATCCGGATGGAGGAAAGGCGTCCGCTCGGCATAAGGCGTATTAATAACCTGGCCCAGATTAATAGGCTGAGACCAGTGGTCGCCCTGACGCACAACAACCCAGATATCAGTATTCCCAATCATACCTCCATGGAAATAGTTATTGAACGGATGATAATCTCCGGAGGGATTAGGTCTGTCGGACACAAATAGAATGGCATTGCCGTCGGCAGTTATGAAAGCATCAGCATCCCAGAAATCTGAATTAATTTCACGGATTTCTTTAGGTTCAGACCAACCAGTTTTTGTCTTATTGCTCATATACACATCACCATTACTAAAGAAAATCAGAGTGTTTCCGTCAGCCGATACCGAAAGAGGAGCTTCATTACCAAACATAGTACTCAAATCCGTTACTACCTCTGGCTTTTGCCACAGGCCATTCTTATAGTGGGATACATAAATATCCTCATTACCCAGATTATCATCACGGTTTTCTCCGCAAAAGTAAAGTGTTTTATTATCAGCAGTAAGCACCGGGATAAGCTCATATCCGTTTGGTGTATTAACCTGGCCTTTTAAGGGTGCCTTGACCAGTTTGGGGTCGTCTCGCAGCAGGATGGAAATCAATGTATCAATACGCGCATTATGCGGAAAATAATGCTTGTATTTCTTGAGGGTATCGACTGCTGCAAGGAAATGATATTTCATCAGTGGCGGATCAATCAATTTTAACAACGTAAGATAAGCCGGCTCCATAGGAGCAGCATCCTTGATGAAACTGATATATTTACCCAAAAACTCGGGTTTGTAAGGCATATAAAGCATTAATTGTCTGGCCCTTATAGCAAGATTTTTGTAATAAAAAACAGTATCGGCATTATAAGGATAGTCAGGATATTTTTTCTCAAACCTCTCCATTGTACTAAGCTCCAATGAGGAATAAGCCTTATGAAATTCCCTGCTCCACAAGCTGTCTAACCGCTTTTTAGCCTGGGCAACATAATATGATTGAGGATTTTCTTTAATAAACTTCCGGTATGCCTCAATGGTGTTCTGCTTAATCACTTCAGAAAAATACACACTATCTATAAACTTCCGTGCCGTATCCGACTGTGGGCTCTGCTGATAGCGGACAATGAACTCATTAATCTTAAGTATATCCCGCGAAGCCAAAGCCTTGGCAAGTTCCTTGTTGACAATGCTATCATGCTGTGCTACAAGCGTTTTATAATCCAGATTATATTTGCCTTTCCAGTATTTTTTAGCATTAAGATTATACTTGTTGTAATAATACAGAGCCTTTTTAATCATCTTATAAGCACGGTAAGGGTCGTAGCCGGAATAGAGACTGTCATTATAAATACGTGAAAGTCCATAATAAGCAACAGGCAAGCTCTGGCGTTTATCAATGGACTTGTAAAAAAACTTCTGGGCCTTTTCAAACTTGTTCTCATTAAGATATTTAAAAGCTTTGTCCAGATATTGTGCACTGGCAGAAAAAGACGCCCACAGAGAAATGATAAGTATTAAAGGAAAAATCTTTTTAACCATTGTATTTTTTCTTGTGATTTTATTTTGTTGTTAAATTCCGTGCTCAAACGTTTATGAAAACTAACAATTTCTTTTAATCTTTCGTCTGATTTATCATAAATCATCATTGCCATATCCATGGCATTATCAGCCAGTTCAATGGCTTTTTCGTAATTATCGGTGCGCAGGTATAATTCAGAGATGACTCTGTACCAATAAACGATTTTCTCCCGGTCAATTTTTTCGTTTTCCAGATCTATTCTTTCCAGGATATGATTTGCAAAAAATAAAGCCCGTTCATAGTTATCAGTTTTTGCCCATATTCCAACTATTACTTCCAGGATTTTGAAGTCATTAGTACCTTTATAAAGCATTTCCATCAAATACCCACTCATTTCATAATATTTACGTGCTTTATTTAGATCTTTGAGGGCCTCGTAATTTCTTGCAACGGACATAACAAGATTAGCCACGTGAATATCAGCAGTGCGCAGGGCATCAATCACATTAACAGCATGTTCTATCCATTGGATAGCCTCTGGTGAGCCAACGTCTTTTAACTTACGCTCCAGAAAGACAATATAGTTATGCAAATTAGAAGGTGAGGGCTTGAGTTTCTTATGCAATACAGCCTTAATAAATGGCGGCACCCTGAACTTATCTTTATCTGCATCCAGCCAGCCTTTACTGAGCAAAAGCAAAACAGCATCGTTAAATCTGTCCTCGTCTTCATTTATCACACTTTTAAGAAAAGAAAAACTCATATATTTACGAGGCAAAACAGCAGCCAGGGTCAGAATTTTTTTTTCCGCAGGTGTAAATTTACGTGCCTGAAGGTCAAAAACCGCCATGATATTTTTCAAAATAGTCCGGATGATAACTATCTGTGTTTTTGTGAGATCCTTAGGTATATAAAGCCCCAGACGGAAAACTCTACTGTCCATTTCACGGGAAATAGCATTAAGTTCCTCCAGAGATAATTCCTCATAAAAATGGGAAAGTGTTTTTGCAAAAAACACAATTGTAAAAGGATGATAATAGATTCTATCCAGCAGATCCTCCAGGGTTTTTGTAAAAGTCAAATTCTTAAAGAAATAAATAAAAATTTTCTGGGCTACTTCAGGTAAAGGATGGTCAATATAAATATTTTCAAAGCCATAAATCCGGAAAGCAGAGACA
Source organism: uncultured Bacteroidales bacterium (assembly GCA_964649975.1). Lineage (GTDB taxonomy): Bacteria > Bacteroidota > Bacteroidia > Bacteroidales > S143-33 > S143-33. The sequence goes on from CAZYSM010000024.1 coordinate 8,195, forward strand.
ATAATAATCTTCCAGTTCAATTTATCTTTTATTTCCAATATTATTGATGTATCAGAAATTTCTCTAATTCCATCTATAATCAAAAGATTTCTTCCGGGGACACGGCTGAGTAATTCCAGCAGCATATTAAAATTAGCTTTAAGACCTAAAACAGGCTTATATTCAAAACCAATCCTTCCGTCAAAAGCATTTATAAAATCCAATTTGACATCTGTATCCACCTGTACATAAGCATAATGGTCAAATTTTTTCTGATAGTCGTAATGATATACATAAGAGAGAGCAGCTGTAGTTTTGCCAGTTCCGCTGATTGGATTGTGCAGCACCACAGGGGTAAGAGCACTGTCAATTTTTTCGTCAATAGTGGAAAGTAAATTTTCTATACCGAAAAGCTGATAGATATTAGCAGTAGGCACAAAATTCAAATATACTGTATCCGGATCAATAACAGGATCTTTATTCTGCATAGGGAAATTATCCAATAATTTACGTATTGTTTCCCAGCCCCAGAATTCTATATTTGTAGGGAATTTCAAATGTTTCCGCAATAGTTCAATATAATCCAGGACAAAAGCCTCTTCGTTATTTGTGGAAACAATTATCAATTTCTGCATTATCCATTTATTGATCTTAAGCAGCACTACCAGATATTCAATCCTGGAAAGCAAATCTTTAAAACTGACATCTCCTTCATTATCCGGATTTCTGACCATGCTATGAAGCCCTATGTTAAATTCCTCGGAATATATCTGGATAGGGCCTTCATTAACCAGCTTAAAACTGTCAGTTGAAAAAGTTTTATTCAACAATTCAGCAAGATATTTTAGAAAATTTTCCTCACTCATAATCACAGAGGTTTATATACATGACCAATAAAGAGAATAGCATTAGTCTTATTATCTTTTACAATAAAAATGAAGGGACGGTTAATAAACAATACTTTCCCCGCAGCCTGGGATTTTAAATCAAGGAAACGCACAAATGGCAACTGTGTTTCGGGCTCAATAATAAAAGACATAGCCTGATAAACCTGATCCACCCACACAATTTTACGCACCATATTGGAAAAATTAGCTCCCCTGCGGAATACTCCGGGCATAAAATGGGCCAGCGAATCCTTTAACTTAAATTTATTCCGAATCTCAATTACAGGAAGCAACAAACGCAAGTTTTGCATGGCTAAACCGCTATTGACCAAAGAATAATCGTCATAAGAGATTTCCTGTTTCAAAGAGTCAATATTGACGTCTTTATGAGGCAAAATAACTATCAAGGATAAATTATTCCTCTCGTAAGGGATTTCCACCACTTCATATTTATCACCATCGGCATATTTAAAATACCCTGATACTGTCATATAATTAATTCGCTTGGTATGACGTCCGTAATTATCAAGATAAAACGGTGCACGATATATTTGCTGGAAATTACGTTCCCAGCTGCCGGTAAATTCAATAGAAGATACCAGGAAGATTCCTCCATGAGCCTGGGGCTGATCTTCAACTATAGGTCTTGGCAAACGGGAAATAGTGCTACGCCGTATTTTTTCATTTAACTTTTTTATTGAACCAGAAAAATCATGCGTCATATCAATAAACCCAAGAGTATCCACAAGCAATCTTTTTAGATCAGGTAGAAAATCTGGCTTAACATAATCGCGCAGACTATCTTCAAGAAAAATACCTGTAAAAGCCTCTATACGTGTGTTAAAATTACTATTAGTAAGAAAAATATCGTTCAAATTCTGCATCTGGGAATAAAACTCATCTCTATCAGAAGCAAATTTAAACAAATATCCAATCTGGGCTTTTGTATTTCCTTTAGCAGCAAGATAAAGAGGCGCAAAATTCTCGGTAAGAAAGAACGGAGAAAACACCTGATTTTTATGTCCTGTAAAAAGCTGATTATAAATCCTAAAAGCTGCACGGTTATATTCCTCTACATATTTTGAGAAATCCTGCTGAGAAAAGACAGCCAGAGCCATAATTACATTGAAAAATAAAACAAAAATCTTTTTCATTTTTCCCAATTTTTTGATTGCCAAATAAAAGGAAACTTATCCTGAATATCCGTTATGTCCACATAACGATCAAAAATAGCAAACATAGCAGAACCACTACCCGATAAAGAAACGTATAAAGCACCTTTTTCATACAAAATCTGCTTAATTTCTTTCAATAAAGGATAAGGAGAAAACAAAAAGCGCTCAAAATCATTTACCAAATAATCTCTCCAATGTTCAACCGGATACTTAATAACATCAAGTAAGCTGAGAGAATGATCCACAGGTTTAACCAAAGAATAAGCCTCGGCTGTGGATATAGTAAAATCAGGCTTTACAATCACAATATTATATCCGGACAAATCCAAATCTACAGATAAAAGATCATTACCAATGCCTCGGGCCAACATAGGCCTGTTATAAATAAAAAAAGCACAATCAGCACCCAATTTAGATGCATAGTCAGCCAACTGGCTTTGACCAATACCAAGATCAAAATAAGAATTCAATAGTTCAAGGGTCTTTGCCGCATCAGCAGAACCACCCCCCAACCCCGCCCCAAACGGAATAATCTTGTGTAAAAAAAACATCACAGGCGGTAAGTTATATTCCTCTGACAATAATTTATAAGCTTTATGAACCAAATTTTTTTCCAGCGGAATATCCAGTTCAATGCCTGTCTGCACAATATCCACGGACGAAGCTTCCACAACCTCCACAATATCCCGCAACTGATAAACAGGATAAAAAATTGTTTCTATCTCGTGGTACCCATCATCCCGACGGCCAAGGATATGCAAACCAAGATTTATTTTTGCATTGGCAAAGCCTAACATTTTCACTATTTTTCTACTAAAATAACAAACTTAATCAGATGAAAAAAATCATTGGTGTAATTGGATCTTCAGCTGATCTCACTACAAAATCCATGTATGAATTTACACAAAAACTTACCGGACAGCTTGCCACAAAAGGCTATTCAATAGTATGCGGAGGTCTTGGAGGAGTAATGGAGGCTGCTGCCCTGGGAGTAAAAAAAGCTTCTAATCCAAATGCCTTATCAATATGCATCATTCCCCAGGATGATAAAAAATTTGCTAACCTCTATTGTGATATAGTTATACCCACAGGAATGGGTGAATGCCGGAATAAATTAGTAGTAAACACAGCTGATATTCTAATTGCCATTGGCGGAGGTGCTGGAACTTTGTCCGAAATAGCTTTTGCCTGGAAACAAAACAAAAAAGTAATATGCATCACAAAATTCAACGGATGGGCAAAAAACCTGGCAGGACAAAACATTGACACCACAGCAAAGGATCTGTTAATACCTGCCGAGAACATTGAACAGACCCTATCACTATTAGAACAATTATTGGAAGAATAGAAAAACGAGCCGCCCACAGAGGACGGCTCGTTTCCTATACTTAATTTTTAATCAACTTACGAGTGATTTTCTTATCACCCAGGTCAAATTCAACCATATATTTTCCTGAGGGAAGATGTCTGATATTTAAAGTTAAATGATCAGATACCATATCACGTTGCATTATCAACTTTCCACTCTCATCATATATCCGCACTTTCACAGGTGTGGAATATCCACTGTAAAGCTGGACAAAATCACTTGCCGGATTAGGATAAACAGCCAGTTTATCCTTATGCATTTCATTGACATCTGTTGTATAGCCCTTAACCTGGAGGGTGAAGTCATCACTCACCTGCTCACCACTCCTGTCCGTGGCAGTAACAGTAATATTATAAATTCCAGGGTCATAAGCTACTCCGCTGAATTTACCAGTAGCTGCATCAAAGATCAGCCACGACGGCAAAGTGGAACCATCTGTCAACCTTGCGGAAAATGTCAAAGTATCGTTCTTATCCACATCCTTGAAATATGGAGCCACTGTCAAATCAACCTCCTGCATAATATTCACAGCAGTGTCGGGGATAGAATGTATCAATTCGGGTTTATCATTTACATTAATAACAGTAACCCGGAAACTGATCTCGCTGGAAAGCCCGGTCTGATCAGTAGCTCTGAGATAAAGCACATGATCACCCACTAAATCATTATCAGCCAAAAAGTGAATATAATTAAATTCGTCGTCATAATATCCCCAGTTGATTTTGTTCCCCTTCTGGTCAACAAGTTCCACATTTAATTTATCATTATTCTTATCAACAAAAGCTTTCTGATTAAAATAATGGTCATAAGCACTATCCTCATATACATACAGATGCGGAATAGTCATCTTCGGTGTAGGTGGTACTTCCTTATAGAACTTAAGTTCAAATCTATCCTTAAATTTACCGGCTTGCGTGGCAAAACTGTATTCAAATCCTGGATATACCTTCATTGTGCTATCCAGCAGTTTATCTGTCAAATACATATCTACAGGATCATCAAAATTGACATAATCAAACCTCAATGTTAAAGTCATATTATCTTTAATCTGATAACCCAGAGGTATGACAGAATTATACATATCATCAGCAGGCAGAGCATCAATGGAATAGTCCAGGTCTTTATGCGTAGCGAACAAGTCAGGCACATGATTATAGACTGTTGAGGAGAATAATTTCACAGCATCATATTTTTTGTCATAACCTTCGGTAGCACGATGGGCAAAGTAAATAGTCAGATAATCCTTTTTGCTGCCATCAGTCAAATAGATTTTCACAGTATTATTATTTCCACTCTTGGCCGGAGACTTTTTCAAGAAATTCTGAGTGCTGTATTTCCTTGCGTTATTTGTAAGAGATAAACCTCCATTATTAGCCGTAGTATGAACAAAGAAGCCCTGCATCGGAGGAATATCTCCAGTTAAAGAACCACTACCAGAAGTTTGTCCGTTAACATAAGCAGCATACTGGTCTCCGTCCCATACATAAATAGCATTATCCAGATTAGTCAAGCTCTGAGCCACTTCATTCCAGTTCAGATAGGATGGATAAGGATTACCAAGCAGGTGCCATCCGTCATAGAAATTAGGCAAAGAGCTTTGCTCAGGAACAGGGTCATTATCTGTATAAGACAAATCTGTAACGTCTATATTTCCGTTATTAGGCATACCCTGATAAACTATCAATCTATCCGATTCATCATAAAAGGCATAACCTTTTGTTACTTGCATATTAACAGCAGAACCACCTGATCCGTTATGGGCATATTTCCATCCATTAGTAAGGTATTGAGAATCGTAATTTCCACTAGGTCCAGTAACAGGATTACCATCCAGGTCAGTAGTTTCATCATACCAATAGAAGTTAGGATTAAAGTTGCCCGGACGGTATTTGCAATACAAATCACTGTTGGCATTTCCTCCTGGCTGAAGCGGCGAGGATACGTAATGATATTTCTTTTGTGTGAGATATAATTTCTCCTTGAAACTACCGTTTATAGTCACATTTCCGTTAGTTAACAATGATGGATAGGATCCTACACCGTTAGGGGCCTCTAAAATAAGATCGCCATTAACAAGTAAATCGTTATTTACAGTCAAAGAGCCCGGAGGATAAATTTTCAAGCTTGCCCCGCTCTCAACAGTAAGGCTTTTAACCTCAACATTAGTGGTTATCGCGGGGAAATAAGTAGCACTACTCTTAATTGTCACATCATTAAAAGCGCCAGGGACTTTATTGCTTGACCAGTTAGCTGCGTTAGTCCATACGGTATCAGCAGTTCCCACCCAATCAAAAGTCTCAAAATAATTTGATGCCAGAGTGAATAAATCACCCAGAGTATTATCGTCATTAAAGGAAACATTATTGTTAGTCTCAATAGTTCCATTAGCAGAATTATCCGTAATATTAGCAGGCTCCTGTTCCCATCTGGTATTAGCAAAATTCCAATGAGCTATCTCCAGATAATTACTCCGGTCGGAAGCACTGGAAGGTACACCACTCTGGTTATCCCAGCGCAGCTCAACTTTAGCCGAAGCCGATGATGGCGACCATACCCTCCAGTACTCATTGGTACTAACGTATTGTAAAGGAGCAGCAAAACTTGTAGGATCATAGCCATCATTACCAGGGTTTTTATCATAGTACTGGGCTATCCAGTTCAGAGTAGTACCAACCGAAGTAGGCACTGTAACCTTAACTTTTCCAAAACGCCCGTTATCACCCACAGGGAAAATGAAGTAATCCCCATTAATAATTGCTTTTGCCAGTGGACCATCAACAAATTTTCCATATCCAGCACCTGTTACAGCGTTGTTATTAGTATTTGTAATGGTCAATAAATTAGTTGTGGAAGTAAATATCTGTCCGGCATCAAAAGTCAAGTTATGCTCCACATCAACATTTGTCTGGAGCTGCAGACCATAGATATTATTTAACTCCATATCATACAAAGCATTATTAGAGGTAAATGTACCCGGCCCTTTAATATACTGCCTTTGTGTACCATTAAATAACACGGTACCTACACCCGGATCAAAGGAACCGCTCAGGAAAATCAAATCACGTGCAATTGCAATTGTCTTATCATATTTGTTCACGGCCGTAGCGCCATTAATAGTAAATGTACCTCGTACCTGTACATTTATATTCGGGAAATTACGCTTACCGCTCCCGCTAACGATCAAATTGTTAACAGCTGGTATTTCGCTAAGGATGTCATAGTCAGTATTTCCATAGAATTCCACGGTACCACTATCAGCAGCAAAGAAATAGTCATAGTCCCCAGCAGGCAGTTCGCCTCGTGCTACCCGCAAAAGACCTGTTCCGGAGACTACACCAAGGCGATGTCCGAAAGTAGTCCCCACATCAAGGGTTCCACTACCATCAATAGTTGTCATGTAAGAGACAATATAATTTCTTGGTATAGTAACATAATGTTTAATCAAAACGCGAGCGCCCTTAGGTCCACCCAAAGGAGGCTTAGGTGTCCAGGTAGCAGTATCTGTCCATGGACCATCCTGCTTAGTTATATACAATGGTACCTGATCTGGTATAGCCCCATTAAAAGTAGATCCATCTACACCGGCAGTATAATCACCATCAATACCATCATCATTTGTACCGTAGAAATGGAAATATAATTCATCAGTCAGCTCATTGAAATCATCAGCAGTATATTTATCCCACAATCCACTGTTGCGGCTCAATAACCTTGCAGTAATGTAATCAGTGGAATCATAAGGAGGGGTAAATTTAACATCTTCATGCACAGCCTGCATAGTGACTTTAGCATCAAAATTAGTCACCCCATCAGCATCCATTATCCAGTAATACTGCAATACATTGGCTGTATCCGGTATCTGAGGATCTGGGGCTTCAGAATCATTTATAATTGAAGGATGTCTTTCATCCGCAGATTTAACCCTCACGCTGGCATTATCAGGCTCAAAAGTATTTATATTAAACACCACAGGAGTGTATTTTCCATTAGATCCAATAGGATAAGTAAATGTAACAGGGCTGCTGATTTGATGGAAAAACTTTTTAACGCCTGCATCGGTAAACGAAATATTAGTTTGAATCATATTAGTCTCAGAAAATGGATTAATTGGAATAATATCCGCTTCCTTTGTGATAACCAGCAAGTTTTTACCGATGTCCAGCACACCTTTACTCATAAGGAGCGAATCTGTTATTTTCACGGTGTAGCCAGTAGGAATAAATACACCATTTATATTATCAATCATCAAACGTGCGAAAATGCCATTACCCGAAAGTACCTGTTGCCTATTCCCCCTAAGTATTACACCATAGCTATTTCCGGAAGAATACACAGGGATATTACAATATACATTACCTTTGGCAACAATTTCACCCTGCTTAGTATCAAAACTACCCTGATCTAACGACAGCAAATTATCCACAGTAATAGTGGAGGCATTCTCTATACTAACAACATTAACAGTGTTTTTGTACAAATCATAGAATTCCGTATTACCACTGATTTGCTGATTATCAGCACCATCAAAATAGACCTTGTTTCCATTTGCAACAAAAGTACCGTTATTTGTCCAATAACCACGGATATTAATATCATATCCATCAGCATCAAATATCGCATTATTATCAACATATAAATCATCATTGAGCGTAAGGGGTACGTTGTAGAGAGTCAAAGATGGATTAGTACCTGATAGATTATTAATTTCCAGTCTCTCCAAAGGTTTGGCTGCATAAAGCGTAAAGTCATTAGCTGAGCTAACCGTTGAGGAATTACCGAAACGGATTGTCTGGTTATTTGCAAGACTAATAGTCTGAGGGTCTAACACAAAAGAAGCACATTGCGGATTGCTGCGGAAATCATTAACAATAGTGAAGCTTCCGCCAGTGAGAGAAAATACGCTTCCGCTATTAAGCACCTCAAATATTGCACGTTTGTTCTCTGGTGCGGCTTTTACTCCGAACTCTGCTGTACCGCCGGATTGATAATATTTCAGGATTCCGTCATCGCTGGTAAGTCCGCGGCGCACCTGTGAACCGACACGGAAAGTTCCGCTGGTAAGCTCAATAGTAGCATTACCCGATCCAGAATATTCAATGTAATTATTTCCGTTGCCCGTGCCAGTAGCCATATCCACTGTTCCGCCGGAGATTTTGAGCTTTCCGTCCAACAGGATACCAGTATTATCACCCTGGACATACACGCGTCCCTGACGCACTTCCAGAGCAGCAGTGGAAGGAATATAAAAGTCCTCTCCGCCAGTGGACAAAGGAACGTTAATATTCGGATCATTTAAAATCAAAGTACCATTCCGTAGTTCAATTGGCTTATTTGGGCCGTCGGCCGTGTCGTTCACAACAAAATTATTCTCAAAAGTAAACGAGAGGCTCTGGTCGTCGCCCTTGTCCATAATCACACGGTATAAATCCGGCACTGTTGAGGCGTTATACAGACGGGCGCTTGTATCTCCGGCGAGTACCAGCTCCCCAGCCGGACGTTTTTTTGCATTGAACAGGTCAATGGAGTTATTACTGTTATTATTAAAATTAATGTCGCCATAAACCACAAGCTTATGCACTAAAGAAGTATCAAAGCCAGGATCGTCAACAACAATACGGCGTGTGCCGTTATTGTTAACATCGTTATTAAGAAGTTTTGAAAAATCAATATTACCCTTAACCGTTACTACAACAGGATTGCCATGTGCAGGAAAATGTAATGTACCGCCTAACCAGAAACCTGGTATAAAATCACGGCCGATTGTCACATCTTTTGTAAAAGTAACATCTGGGCCACCATTAAAAATCAAATCATAATTAATTTCCAAAGGAACTGTTACTATAAAAGTTTTAGATTCAAGCATTAAGGAAGGAATCGGAGTAATAACATTAGACAGGGTATAACTATTATGATTGCCCCATCCGTACATAAGAGTAGCACAAGAATCACGTGCAAAATCTCCAAAATCACCTATAACCGTAGGATTATTGGCAACATTTATAGAAATCATGCCGGGTCCAGAGACACGTCCCAAGTGATAAGTACCTCCACTATTAAATTGTAATCTTGGCTGGTTCTCGGTATGCACATCGGGATAAACGCTTCTGTCAATCTCAAATTTTATCATAGCCGGGGTAGGACTGGCATCAAGCCCATCGCCCCACACACGGCCTTGATTGGCCCCGTCGCGATAAATTACAGCTACACTACCTTCAGTAGGCACAGTACCTGTAGGGCCTGTCTTACTACCCTGATGCCAGATATTAGGATTATCCCATCTTTCGTACCATGCATTTGTATAAAATACTGGAACCGTCCCTGTAAATCTATTTCTGCGACCAGCGGTAAAGCAAGAGCTATCCAGCGTTATGCCATTACCCGAATTACCGTCAAAAGTAATGATATTATTGGCCTGGTCAACAGAATTAAAATCTGCAAAAGGATCATCTTCATAAGTACGGTTAAATGGATAATTATCCTGAACACGTCCTGCTACCCAGTTATTTTCATTCGCACCATCCGTGTCATACTGCTTGTAATAGAATTTCCATATAATATCCGGACGGGCATTTTTAAATCCTTCAAAACTAACCCGCCAGTAATAAGAAAGTACTGTTCCTCCGGACGGATTAGTAGTAGCCAGCACTTCATCAGCAGGACGGATTTGTATATAACCGCTATCATTAACATTATTCTGGATAGTAAATTCCACAGGAGTATAACGCATACGTCCATTAGCATTTGTACCCAGCGGTATTCCAAAAGTTTTTCCAGCACTGTTAGCAGGTATAAATATGCTTATACCACCATCGCCAGCATTGCCAGCAGTGTAAATCATATGATTTTTATCATAATCAGTAACATTAAGCGAATTAGTAGTCTCCTTTCTATGCAGATATTTAATTTTCATATTATAAATTCCGATATTATAAAGTGATGTAGAAGGAGTATAGTATCCTACTCTAGTAATTTCCACATCGCTGGTAAAAGTAACAGTGCCAGTAGTATTAAACTTTATATTTCCGAACTTAGCTCCTTTTTCGGAATGAACTGTGACGTCTCCGTCGCGGAACATCACATAAGCAGTTGTAGGAGTAACTCCATGAACGTAATATCCAAGCTGACCGCGTTTGTAAACAAAAACTTCCCCAAACATACGAGTGGCTTGACGTCCCTGGTCAAAAATTCCGCGCCGAACAATCATTGTATCAACAACATGTAATATTCTATTATGCCACTGAGCAGAAACATTATTAGGATCTTTATTAGGACCAGCTGCTAATTTTATGCGTGAAGTGTCTGTTTCTTTATTAACCTCCACTGTAGGAACAAATAACTCATATCCGTTATCAGCATTATAATGAATATCAAACACTCCACTCTCTCTACCATTAAAAATCAGATGGTAAGTATCTGAAGTTTCATAAGCAAGACCATAGTTATTATTACTGCTTCCTAAATCATCCAGCTGGGCACCGGTAGCAATGTAAAAATTACGTCCAACAGAAATATTTTTGTTATTGTTATTAAGGAAAGCATTGTCCTCAATAGTCAGGTCATTAAGCACCACCAGAGGCTGAGCATCCAGATCCACGTCAGTAGTGCCCACACCAGTTCCTGCATCCAGCACATGGTCAGTAGTATTATCATGGGTATTGCGCAGAATAAGATTCCAGAATGGAGCCCGGGATGTAATCTTAAACGGACGGTTAGTTTGAGAAATCTCACATATTACTGTTCCGCCTGTGACATTTACATTAGAAGGGTCGGAATTAATAAATATTCCGCCAGTGGTAGCAGTATTGCCATTAGCGTCGTATATATGGAGAGTTCCTCCGGACATAGCGAAAATATTGCCCGGGAAAGGCAAGGTAAAAGCATAATAATCAGACTGAGAAGGATTATAGCCATAAATATTAACAGTTCCCCCTGTCTGAATATAAGATCCTTGATGTTGAATACCATATACCGAAGTTCTAATCTGATTGGTATAAACCGTTCCTCCTGTAACACGTATTGTTCCATTACCTCTGAGTGTAATACCGTTAAATACAGTATTATGCAATACTCCTCGGGATATCATCAATTCACCATAAGGAACAATAGCACTACCAGTATTTGTCACATCTGCCCCATCAATCCACAATTTAGCAGGAGCAGAAATATTATAATTTCCTGAATTTGTTAATTCACCTATAACAATATTACTACCAAGCCGTACAGTACCTGCTATAAGCCCAAGAGCATTAGGATTATCAGAAACAGTTGCACTGTTCGGCATTCCAGAGTGAGCATAACCGTACAAATGGAATAGATTAGGCGTGGTAGCATCAATATCTACTCTGTAAGTAGCATCTGTACCTTTATTAATTTCAATACGGTAAAAAACTGCTGTATCCTCAACTCGTAGTATTTGATCCTGGGAGCTACTAAGGAAATTCACATCCACAATACCGTCAGTAGCCTCGTTATTATAATCAGGCGCCGTACGGTTAGTAAATTTACTAACTCCCTGTATCAGAAGGTCTCCATATAAGTTCAATTGATGGCGGGCATTAGCAGTACCCACTTTAATAAAAGCATTATCCCTAACTGCCATATTACCACTTACAGTGATATTCAATCCTGTGGTAGAAGAATTGTCGTTAATTAACAAAGTTCCTTTTTTAATCTCCAAATCACCATTAATATCATAATCAGCAAGGAGAGTAAGTACATTTGTCTTATTATCAAGGTCTATTTCCACATCATAAAATGTCCTCGGCGTAGTTAGATTGTAGCTACCACCATAATAAACAACTTTTCCCTGTCCTTGATTCTTAGAAACGAAGTTAGTAGCATCACCTGAAGGGAAATTGTCAGCGGCAAGCCGGATAATACCAGTACCGTTTATTTTTCCGAAATGATGTCCTGTGGTTGTGCCCAGATCCAGAGTACCATCTACGGTAATTTCTGCGTTATATTTGTTATCCGAAGCAACTGTCACAGTTTTACCTGTAAGGATAAAAACTTTGTCGGCAGTAGATGTTGGCGAGGAAGAAGGCGTTTCATGATTAGGATTATTAGGCAAAGCACCAGAAGGGTCAAGTGTCCATATCTGCCAATCGTCCCAGTCGCCACTTGCCAGGGTGTACCAGTTACGTCCAGCAGCACCTTCTACTGGACTATTAGTTTCATCAAGGGTTCCTATTGTATAATATCCGTTCTGTATCTGCGAAGCATTAAGGCTGAAATATACCCTGTCGCCCTGCTCTATTCCGTCAGCGCCAGATTTAACCACAGAAAAAGCACCAGTAGTACCCGAACGGTATAATAAAACGTAATTAGATGTTCCCACAGGATATTTTCCGTCCGAGAGTCCCTGGCTGAAATCAAATTCTATTTTAGCGTTAACGCTACCTGTCTGTTCTACATACCATATACGGTTCCATGCAGCTTCCACTCCAGCAGGTAAATCTGTCCCAGTGTAAATATCTGCCGAAGAATTAGGCGCATTATTATGGGCAAACATAATATAATCGCCGGCATCCAGAGTGCCCAGGTCGCCAATTACAATAAAACCAGCAGAATTACCAGTTTGTTGGTATCCGTTGGCTTCCTGGCCTATACCTCTAAAGTCATAAATATAAGCAGGGTCATTTCCTGTAAATTTATCATCATTAATCGCGATTCCGTATTTTAAGCTTAAATAATTATCCACAATAGTTTTCTGAGCATCATTAAGATAATCGTCATAAACTATAATCTCAGCAATATCACCATCCAAAGCCTGGTTAGCCTGGTAATTATCGTCATAAGCATCCTGTTCACCGCCTATGGACAAACATCCATCAGGGGCAATAGAATATCCATTTTTCAAGGAAGAAGAATAAGTATTTCCACCGTCCTTTTCAACAGTGAGTGTTCCACCACTACTTTTCCAGCGGGTAAACAAAATAGTAGCAGAATTACGAAAATCTACACCACTGTTTGATGAAGTACCATTAATAAAAGTAGTAAGCCCCCCTGGGTTATATAATAAAAACTCATTATCGCCAGTAGAAATATTATAAGATAGAACACCACTATTAGCATCTGTGGTATTCATTACTACAAAAACAGTAATCTTATCAGAAGCAAAATTACTAAACGGCTTATGTACCAGAGTTTGGGTATAGCTATTAGCTCCACTGGAAAAATTAACAGCAGCATGTCCTCCAATAGCAGAAGCATTAAAAGTAGGAAGGGCAGTATTTGCCCCATCGCTTGGCCCAAAACTGATATTATTACCAGAAACATCTGTCCAGTTAGAAACATTATCCCCATTATTGAGATTAAGCGAATCCGCCACTAACCATAAAAGCAGCCTTGGCTGACCGTTAGCCCCCTGATTATCACCTATTCCTGCAGGAGCTACTTGAGGGAATGTCAAACGGACAACGAATAATATTGAAACAAAAAGAAGAAAGATTTTTTTTACCATAGTCTTTATTTTTTATGCATATATTAATTAAACTAAAATTCCACAAAAAGGTTGCCTAAAAATAGGGGGATATACATTAAAATTCAATTAAAAATGATGAATTATTTAAAATTTTATGTAGTAACCTAATGTTCCAAAAAGTAAAACAGGGAAAGAATTAAAATAAAAGGAGTTACTCATGCGAGCAACTCCTTTTTTATTTAACAAGGACAGAAATTATTTGATGAGTCCGTGTAGCCAACAAATATCCTACAGCTACAAAGACAAGCCCAAGTACATTAGTAACAAACAAATGATAAAAACCCAGACGAAAACTTCCGGCCTTAAATAAATTAAAAGCATCCAGGCTTAATGTGGAAAAAGTTGTAAAAGATCCTATAAGGCCAACAAAAACAAAGTTTTTTAAATTATCAGAGAAATTAGACATCTGAAACAATCCCCACAGAAAACCAATCAAAAAAGCACCTACAAGATTAACAATAACTGTTCCCCAGGGATAATCAGTACCAAAGAGGCTGGTGGAAATTAAACCTACAAAATAACGCAATAAAGCTCCCAGGGCTCCACCAGCCCCAATAATCACTGTTTTACTCATAAGCAATTTTTTTTATTTAAAAAAAACAGGATGCAAAGATATAATTTTGTCAAATTCGGCCTGAATAAATTACCATTTTTTAACAATAAAAAAGGACGCCTTTTCAGGCGTCCCCGATAAAAACTCGCTTATAAATTACTGTGCGGAAGGACACTGACAATCCTGATATTGTTCATCCCAGCAATGCCAGTCCTGATCTCCAAAATATTTCTCAGACTTTATACGACCTATATGTGTCTGATCGTTCCACTGAATTTGCACAGAAGAAGTGTCGGCAGTATTGTTAATTTCAAAGAAGCAATTATATAATCCTGTAAGAGTATTTCCATAAGAAAGATAAGAGTTGTAATTATTGGCATCGCGGTCAATAACAATATACTTGGCAGTTCCGGTACTATCAGAATAATTAAATGTCCATTCTACTTTAAGCGCTTCTTTGGGTTGGTCGGAATTCTGATAAAAGATCCAATATCCCTGAGTTGCCTCAATATTATTCTCACCGACAAACCAATTAAAATCATCTACATACATCTCCCAGCTAACCATATCCTCATTAGGATCTACCGAACCATATAATTTAACATGGTGATCCACAAATCCGATTTTTACATCATACTGCCACAGCCATGTGTTATCATCCACGCGTTGAGGTGTTTGATCCAAAGCATGCTTATAAGCAATTATCGGAATAGCAAAACCAACCTTAACAATAGCAGACCACACGCCTACGGTAACAGCAGCTGTAAACCAATTGCCAGCCCCTACAACTTTTTGTGAATTATTAAAATTAGCATCATTAAATTCCATAGTCTGACTTGGCGGCAAAGTAGGCTGCGACACTTTCTTTTTACAAGAACTCAAGGAAAAAATAAATATTAATAGCAATACGAATGTAATTATCCTTTTCATATTATTTTATTTTTACAATTTTCAAGTCTATCAAAATGTAAGTTAAACAAATTAACTTTTTTGCGCAACAAAATTAGAAAAAAAATCACTGAAAATCACAAACAACTTATCTCTTAATTCTCTGATTTTATTAAACTTGCCCAAATGGAAATGCCAATTTCCTCTAACCTTCTTCCACAGACGTCTCCAATCCAACCATAAAATGAATAAGAAAGGCTGAGCCAAGAAAAATAAAATGCCAATCCACCACTTAACCAAAATTCCTAATAACACTCCTCCTAAAATAGCCCATATTAATACAAGCAATAAAGACCCGATAAAACGCACCGAAGCATGGAAAATTTTATCCTTAAACTTCTTGACAATAATCTCTGGCAAACATGCTGGTATAAAAAAGTTAATCCACAAAAGCAAATACACAGGCAAAAAAATCACAGACAAAAAAGAAGCCGCAATGAGTTTCCACCAAGGCCAGGGTCTGTCAAAAACATAATCACGTAAATTATTCCTTTCTAACTCATTCAGATAGTTTTGCAGAGTATCCTTAAATTCCTGGAATTTATCAGGATCTTCTTCTGAAGCTTTTTCCAAAACCTCTACTATTTTTTTATCAGTGTCAAAAGCTTGCTTAAAACTTTTGAGGTCTTTTCCCAGAGCCGAGGCAACATAATCTCTAAAAATATCACGCGCAGCATTAATACTCTCATAATCATCACCTTCCCTGGCAATATGTATTGATAATTTAATTAGCTCACGGTTCAAATCCTCTCTTACTTTAAGCATTGCTTTCTGCGGATTATCAAGATATGCATCTTTATAATCCAGGATATTAATAGGCTTCCCGTATTGCACTAAAATTTTATGACGGTAATGGAAAATATTATCATAATACAAACCAGTGGGAACAATAAAAATATCTTTAGTAAAGTTTGTTCTTTGTGCTGCCAGGAAAGCTATTCTAATAGCACCTTTTTTCAAAGGCAACATCCTGTTGAATTCGGTATGGGCCGCCTCAGGAAAAACAATTAAAATATTATCATTTTCCAGCACATGTGCACCAACATCAAAAGTCATCTCATTATTAGCAAGTTTATGCTTGCCGTCACGGATACGGAACACTGGCACCATACGGAAAAATATAAAAATCTTAGCCAGCCATTTTTTCTCAAAAATATCTGCACGTGCCAGAAACACAGGATTATCCTTGCGGGTACACAATACCGCTGCATCATCAATAAAAGCATTGCGATGAATAGGTGCAATAAGCACAGGCTTATCATGAGGAATATTCTCCCTGCCCAAAACCTCTACTTTCCGGAAAAACACCGAATTAAACCAGAAATCTACAATAAGTCTGCGGCCAAGGGTATAAAAAACATTATTGTGCAATACTTTCTTGTAATTTAACATTCCCAGCAGTTTTACGTTTTTTTCTATAAGACCAGATAAAGCCCATGGTAAGGCCAGATATTATATGCCATATACCCCACCAGGCAGCAATGGTAGCCATTCCGCCCAGCCCGTTAAACAACTTCGGATTAAAAATTAACACCAATGCCAGTCCGGAATTCTGAATTCCTGTCTCAATAGAAATTGTTTTTGCAATATCATGCGAAAGCTTATTAATCTTACTCCAATAATATCCTATAGCAAGGGCCATAGCATTATGAATAAAGACCAATAAAAATACCACCTGAACGTATTTAACCACAAAAGCCCAGTTATTAATAATCATCACAATAACCATTGCAATGAAAATAAAGACAGATGTAACTCGTACGTAAGGCCCGGCTTTTTTTGCAGCCCTGGGCCAGCGATGGGATATAAAAAGACCTACTGTAATAGGTATCAACAAAATAATCACCACAGATTTAAACATCTGCCAGAAATTAATGCTAACAGGTGCCAACTCATGATAATGCTTAGCAGCAAATTTAAGGAATAAGCCTCCCCATAAGGCAAAATTAAACGGAGTAAAAAACACGGCAGTAAGAGTGGAAAACATAGTCAAACTAACAGACAATTCCACATTACCTCTTGCCAGAGAACTCATAAAATTACTAATATTTCCGCCAGGACAGGAAGCAACCAGAATCATACCCAGGCCTACGCTCTCAGGCACTTTAAGCAATAATACAAGTATAAAAGTGAAAAAAGGCAAGAGAAAAAACTGGGAAATAACTCCTACAATAAAAGGCTTGGGCTTACGCATTAATTCCTTAAAACCTTGCAGTTTAATTCCCAGGGCTACCCCTACCATAATTATAGCCAGAGTAATATTAAGAATAAATAAGGAAGCAGGGGAAAAATTCAAATGAACCGCATCAAGCTTGGATAGAGCTTCATACATAAATCCAGGTTTACAATTTCCTCCAAAAGTATTTAAAAACTGGCATATTCCAAATTTTTCTCCAATTCATTTTCTTTCCAAACCTCTGAAAATGTCTTTATTAGCTGATCTCGCATCAATATTAAGTCCTTTATTTTATCTTTTTTCAAGAATATTTTCCACTGTATCAATACATTTCCAAGCCAAATATTTAACTCACATAATATTATAAACAACCAGGGATGGATAATAGCATAAAAAACTTTTAACCACCAATAATTTACCTTTTTCCATAAAATAAAAAGCTGCACAGCAACCCACAATGGAACAAACACCATAGGGGCAACAAAACGTACCGAAGCTTTATCAGGCCTCTGTGGAAATAGTGCTGCTATAAACTCCGTGAGGATAACTGGCACAGAAAAATTAAGTGCCAACAATAAATACACTGGTAAAAATACAAATGCCTCAAAGGTCTTTACAACCAGACGCCCTGTGGAAAAACGTTTTTCAATAGCTGTATCCTTGATGCCAAGGCTCCTGATAGCCTGCATATATCTATCAGATAATTTTTTCAGTTTATTATAAGCCCTGATATCAACTCTTTTCAATTTATATAGCACATCAATTATGAATTTATGAATCTCAAATTCATCCTTAACATCATTGATAGATTTCCCTCGTTGGCCAGCCACAAAATCATCTGCCACCTGTCGCATAAAATCAAAAAAATCATAATCATCCTGGTCAGGAATATGCAACATATTACTTTTAATCCTTTTATCTAATATTTGCCTGACTTTATTAATAGCCTGTGCAGGGTCAATCTTATATAACCGGGCAAAATCAGAAATATTCACTGCCTTACCATAATTTATCAAAATCTTTGAACGATAACGGGAAAAATCACTGTAGTACAGACCTACTGGAACCATATATACTGGACTAATAAAATTATGTTCCTGGGCATACTTAAAGGCTATCCTTATCGCACCTTTACGGATAGGAAACAAATGATTAAGTCCAGTATGCCGGGCTTCCGGAAAAATTAACAGTGCAAATGAATGTTTAAGAACATAAACTGCCAGATCAAAAACCTCCTGATTTTTATATAGGTTCTCTTTGCCGTCTTCTTTACGAAAAGCAGGTATAAGGCGGAAAAAAATTAAAATACGGGTTATCAAACTGTTTTTAAATAATCCAGCGTGCCCTACAATAACAGTATTGCGGTTATTAGTACTCAGGATAGATACGTCGTCAATAAAAGAATTGGGATGATTGGGATTAAAAATTACTGGACTATCTGCTGGTATACTTTCCCTGCCTAATATCTTAACCTCTTTATAATACACAACAAAAAACCAGAAACGCAAAATCCACAAAAAAATACGATAGAAAAAACTGTTATGTAATACCTTTTTAAATTTTTCCATAATGCATGCATTAGTTCCTTAAAAATATAATAATTTATAAAATAATTCTCAAATTTCCTATACAAAAAAAGAGGTTGCCCTGACAGAACAACCTCTTTTTTACTTAATAGATATTCAATCAATTACATCTTAGGACATGGAATAGCACCTTTGCGACGATGAGCCCTGCGCTGAGTAGCAAAACTATAATTTATAGAGATTTCATGAGATCCCCCTGCCGACATCAACAGAGGACTAACTGTTAAATCATAGCTATATCCCACGGTAAAATTAAATATATGATAGCCAACCATAAAGACCATTGCATCCATATTAACCGTACCAGTAATATTGAGGTAAGGCAAACCTCTTAGCCATAAACCTACTATCACTGGCTCATGCTCCCAATATCCTCCTATATCCAGCTGATAACTTCCACCTTGATAGCGCATTTGATAAGAAATCATATAATTATCACTCACACGGTTACGATGGGAATAATTACCGAATTTATATCCTCCGAAAAAGGAATATTTCAAGGGCGTGCGGTAATTAGGGTCATAAAAAGCATCATTAGGGCGGAACAAATGGTCAACGGTCAAGCCCACCCAGAATTTCTCAGAATAAAGCAGCAAAGACGCTCTGGCATCCAGGAAGAATTTTTTTCTCAAGGTAGGCGGCGGATTACTTGTAGAATAGTGCTGCCCATCAAAAGATAACTGGTCGGGGAAAATCAACTTTTCAAAATCCACACCCCGCTGAGCAAACTTCAATTCAATACCCGGCCTGAAATATATACCAGACTTGGTAACCTGGGTATTCCACGAATATAAAACTCCAACATCCAGGCGTCCGAGATTGCCACTACCAGCCTGGTCTCTAACAACCAATAATCCAAAACCGCTTTTTATCTTGGAAGCACGCACATCAAAAGCAAAAGCACTGGTAATATAAACACCTTTTTTTATACCTGTCCACTGGTCTCTATAATTTAACGTGGCTCTAGCTCCTTCGTTTGCCCCGGTGAAGGAAGGGGCTAAGACCAGAGGGGCTGCATAAAATTGAGAAAAATGAACATATTGAGCTTTCAGCAGACCTGCACTTAATATTAAAATTATCAGTCCTAATATAACTTTCCTACGCACAGACATAAATTTAAGTTAATTCAATATCAAAAACGACTTTTTGAAGATAAATATTTTATTTTTTTAAAAAAAACAAGAATACTTTTGACCAACAACAAAAATCACTCCAT